>JAEEWW010000011.1 GCA_016287815.1 Treponema sp.
TAACTCTGGCAACTATGCTTATTGGCCGTGGTATGACTTATACATTCCTTAAGGCACAGACAAAGGGACCTCTTCCACCAACATACACAGCAATCGGTGTTTCTTTTATTCCTTCTCCAATAATTAAAATTGGCGGAGTAAAAGTCAATTTGCTTTGTATTCTTGTGGCAATTTTAGTAACGGTAATCTTGTTTATTGTAATGCATCACAAACGTGCACAGCAGGCAAAATACGGATTTGAAAATAATCCGCTTATCCAGGATATCTTAAAACAGTGTGTAACAGCATTCTTTGTTTGGTTTGTTGCAATTAAACTTTCATTGTACAAAGGTATTCCTGCACAGCTTGTATTGGTTGGAATTATCGTTGCTTTGTATTCTTTCGTTACAGAAAGAACTGTTCAGGGACGTCAGATTTATGCACTTGGTGGTAACCAGAAAGCAGCCCGCTTGAGCGGTATTAATACAAAGAAGGTTTTCTTCTGGGTTTATGCAAACATGTCAATTATGGCATCAATTGCAGGTATTGTACTTTCTGCACGTAACGCTTCTGCAACACCAAAAGCCGGAGACGGATTTGAAATGGATGCAATCGCTTCATGTTACATTGGTGGAGCTGCAATTTCCGGTGGTGCCGGTTCTGTAATCGGCGCGGTTGTTGGTGCCCTTGTAATGGGTGTTTTGAATAACGGAATGTCTTTGGTTGGTCTTTCTACAGATATTCAGAAGATAGTCAAAGGTCTTGTACTTTTAGGAGCTGTAACTGCTGACTTACTGTCTAAGCAGAAGAAAAACTAAGTTATGACTATCACAGAAATTGCAAAGCAGGCGCAGGTTTCTATAGCAACTGTAGACAGGGTTATTCATAACCGTGGAAGGGTTGCTAAGGAAACCCAGGAAAAAATAGAAAAAATCATAAAGGAATCCGGATTTCAGCCAGATCCTTTGGCCAGGCATCTTAAAAAGCGCGGGCACTATAAAATTGGTATTCTTTTGCCGCAGCCTTCAAGTGCTTATGGCTATTGGAAAAAAATTCTGGCCGGAATCCAGAACACTGCGGAGCAGGAGCTTTCAGCATTTTCATTTGCAACGGAATTATATTCTTTTTCCCGCAACGATGAAAAATCGCTGGAAAGTGCCCTGTACCAGATGATTGATTCTTCCTGCGATGCTTTTATCATTGCTCCGATTATGGAAGAGCAGATAAAAAACTTTCTGTGCAGCCAGAAAATAGAAAAGCCTTACTGCTTTGTCGATTCCCAGCTGCCGGGCTGTAATCCGATTTCGGAAATTGCACAAAATCCTTTTGCAGCTGGAGTTGCTGCAGGAAGGCTGACTTATCTTATTTCAACAAAAAAAGGCACTTATGTAGCTATAAAACCTTACAAGGGTGCCTTTAACCTTGACCAGCGGGCAAGAGGTTTTTGCAGCTGGTTTGAAAAAAATGCTTCTGGAACTAAAGTTGTTACAGTAACAAAACCTCTTTCGGAAGAAAGTGCAGAAACTGTTGTTAAAGAGTTACTTGAACAGTATCCGGATATTTGCGGAATCTGTTCTGTAAGTGTTGAAACTTTTCTTATTGGCAACATTATTAAAAAAATGGGGCTGAAGGAAAAAATAGCTGTTATAGGTTTTGACCTTGTAGATGCAAGCAGACAGGCCTTAACAGAAGGAACTGTAGATGCTCTTATTCATCAGGAACCGGGAAATCAGGGTGTTCTTGCAGTTCGTCAGCTGTTTAAGAAATTAGTCTATGAAGAAGAAGTTGAAAAAGCGATTCATATACCAATAAGAATTTATTTGAAGGAAAATCTAATATGAGCATGTCGGTAGAAAGTATTAAGAATGAAATTGAAAAAGGTGAAGCAATTCTTGGCATTGAATTTGGTTCAACCAGAATAAAAGCTGTCCTTATTAATTCCAAAAATGAACCTGTGGCTCAAGGCGGCTACGATTGGGAAAATTCGCTTTTAAACGGAATCTGGACTTATTCAATGGATGAAATAATGGCAGGTCTTTCCGGCTGTTATGCAAAATTAAAGGCAGATGTAAAGGAAAAATACGGCATTACACTAAAAAAGCTGAAAGCCCTTGGCGTAAGCGCAATGATGCACGGTTATCTTGCTTTTAATAACAAGGACGAACTTCTTGTTCCTTTCCGTACATGGCGCAACACAATTACTGGTGAAGCTTCTGCAAAGCTTTCTGAACTTTTTGATTATCCGATACCGGAGCGCTGGAGTATTTCGCATTTATATCAGACAATCCTTAACGGTGAAAAGCACATTCCGGATGTTGCATTCTTTACAACACTTGCAGGTTTTATTCACTGGAAATTGAGCGGAAAAAAAGTACTGGGTGTAGGCGATGCTTCCGGTATGTTCCCGATTGACACAAAAACCGGAGAATACAATAAATCATTTATAGAAAAATTTAACAATCTTATAAAAGACAAGAATCTTTCATGGAAACTTGAGCAGATTTTGCCGGAAATAATTTTTGCAGGCAAAGAAGCTGGAAAACTTACACAGGAAGGTGCAAAACTTCTTGATAAAGACGGAGACCTTGAAGGCGGAGCTTTGCTTTGTCCGCCTGAAGGTGATGCAGGAACCGGAATGGTTGCAACAAACAGCGTTGCAAAACGAACAGGTAATGTATCGGCCGGAACTTCAGTTTTTGCCATGGTTGTTCTGGAAAAAGAACTTTCAAAGGCATATAACGGTTTAATTGATCTTGTAACAACTCCTGACGGAGCATTGGTTGCAATGGTTCACGCAAATAACTGTACTGGTGAATATGACCATTGGATTAAGTTGTTCGGCGAAGCTATTGAAGCTGTTGGTGCAAATGTTTCTAAAGGCAAATTGTATGATTCTTTGCTTGCACTTGCATTAAAAGGCGACAAAGATTGCGGCGGTCTTATTCCATATAACTATATTTCTGGTGAAAGCATAACGCAGATGAGCGAGGGCCGCCCTCTGTTTGTGCGAACCCAGAAAAACAATTTTACTCTGGCAAATTTCATGCGTGCTCAGCTTTTTACAGCTCTTGGCGCATTGCGCGCAGGCATGGATATTCTTTTTGATAAAGAGCACGTAAAGATTGATTCCCTCACTGGCCATGGCGGATTCTTTAAAACCGCAGATGTAGGTCTTACAATCATGGCAACGGCAATGCACACACCTATTTCAGCACTTGAAACGGCTGGAGAGGGCGGCCCGTGGGGAATGGCTCTGCTTGCTTCATACCTTGTTAACGGAAACGGAAGAAGTCTTGGCGACTTTCTTAATAAAGATGTTTTTGCAGGCAGCAAGTGTTCTACAAAAGCCCCTGAAAAGTCTGATGTTGAAGGCTTCAATTCATTCTTTGAAAACTATAAGAAGGGATTGGAAATTGAGCGTGCTGCAATCAAGGCAATCGACTGATTCTGTTATGGTAATCGGCTGATTTAATAAAGGTTCTTTGTTAATTGCAAAATGGCTAGTTTGGTTGTAAAAGCTGAGTAAAATCGGCTGATTTTAGAAAGTAACTGCCGTTGTGAAAATACATGGAAATGTAAAACACAGTGCGGGCAGTAAACATAAAAATGGAGGAGATTATGATTGATCTTACACAATACGAATTCTGGTTTCTTACAGGAAGTCAGGACTTATACGGAGAAGAAACATTAAAACAGGTTGCTGAAGATTCTAAAAAAATCGTAGAAAGCATGAACAAGGCAGGACTTCCCTGCAAATTAATAATAAAACCAACACTGCTTACACCGCAGTCAATCCACAAAACTTTGGAAGAAGCAAATGCAGATGATAAATGTGCAGGTGTAATCTGCTGGATGCACACATTCAGCCCTGCAAAAATGTGGATTGCCGGATTAAATGCATACAAAAAGCCGCTTTTGCAGCTTAACACACAGTTCAATGAAAAAATCCCGTATTCAACAATGGATATGGACTTTATGAATTTGAACCAGAGTGCTCACGGTGACCGCGAATTTGGCTATATCACAGCAAGAATGGATATTCCTCGCAAAGTAATTGTTGGTCACTGGTCACACAAAAGCACTCTCAGCCGTATAGATAACTGGATGAGATGCGCCTGTGCCGTTGCAGACGGTAAAAAACTTATTGTTGCCCGCTTTGGCGATAACATGCGTGAAGTTGCAGTTACAGACGGCGATAAAGTTGGAGCTATGATGAAGTTCGGCTGGTCTGTTCCATACTATGGAATCGGCGACCTTGTTGCTTATATGAACGAAGTTAAAAAATCTGAAATTGATGACCTTATGTCTGTTTATGACAAGGAATATACAATTGTTTGGGGTAAAGACAAGGATTTTACAAACGAACACATCCGCGAACAGGCAAAAATAGAAATTGCCCTGCGCAAATTCTTAAAAGATGTAAATGCCAATGCCCTTTGTACAAACTTTCAGGATTTATGGGGAATGAAACAGCTTCCGGGGCTTGCAATACAGCGTCTTCTTGCTGACGGCTTTGGATTCGGCGCAGAAGGTGACTGGAAAACATCTGCAATGGTTCGCACTGTAAAAGTAATGACCGCAGGTCTTGTTGGCAACGGAAAAGGCAATGCCTTTATGGAAGACTATACATACAATCTTGAAGAAAATAATGGTTTGAACCTCGGTTCTCACATGCTTGAAGTTGACCCGCAGGTTTCTGTTACAAAACCAAAGATTGAAGTTCATCCTCTTGGAATTGGCGGCAAGGAAGATCCTGCACGTCTTGTATTTACAGCATCTAAAGGTGAAGCACTTGTAACTGCTGTTGTAAATATGGCCGGACGTTTCCGCTGTGTTGTAAACGAAATTAATGTAATTGATCCGCCGGAAGATTTCCCGAAACTTCCGGTAGCACGCATGCTTTGGAAGCCGTATCCAAATCTTTCCACATCTGCGGAAGCATGGATTCTTGCAGGCGGCGGACACCATACAGCATTCAGCAACATCGTAACTTCTGAAATGATGCGCGACTGGGCAGAAATGACAGGTGTAGAATGTGTTGTTATTGATAAGAACACAAATATTCCGCAGTTCCGCAACGAATTACGCTGGAATGAAGCTTATTGGGCAAACAGAAAATAAATACAGGAATCATTTATGGGGAGCGTTTATCAATATTTAAAGGAAGAAGCGTTTGAATCAAACATGGAAATTCCTGAACAGCATCTTGCAATTTATACCTGGGGAAATGTTTCTGCATTTGATCCTGAAAAAGGTGTATTTGCAATAAAGCCTTCAGGAGTTCCATATCCGGAACTGACTGTTGACAGCATGGTTGTAGTAGATTTAGACGGAAATAAAGTAGAAGGAAAACTGAATCCGTCTTCTGATACAAAAACTCATCTGGTTTTATACAACGAATTTGCTGTAAAAGGAAAGGCGGATATAAAGGGTATCATTCATACTCATTCTCCGTATGCTGTTGCCTGGGCTCAGGCTCAGCGGCCTGTTCCTCTTTTTGGAACAACTCATGCAGACCATATTCAGACAGAAATTCCATGCACGCCATATCTTTCTGAAGAAATGGTAAAAAAGGATTATGAATTAGAAACAGGAAACGCAATCGTACAGCATTTCCGCACAAAAGGTTATAATCCGAATGAAATTAATATGGTTTTAGTTGCAGGTCATGGACCATTTGCATGGGGTAAAACGCCATCTAAAGCCGTTTACAATGCGGCAGTTCTGGAAGAAGTAAGCAAAATGGCTTTGTTTACTTTGCAGATTGCACCGGAGGCTACGCCACTTCCAAAGTACATTGTAGATAAGCATTACCTTAGAAAACATGGGGCAAATGCTTATTATGGACAGAATTAGTGCAGCTTTTTGTAAATAGCTGATACCACTTTTCCTATGGCTGAAAGACACTTTTCTCCTCTTTGGGTGTCTTTCAGCCTCTTTTTTTAAAATTCAACTATACAAGAAACAGGCAGATGATCAGAATAACCGCTGCCTGTAAATAATTTATAACCGATAGGAATTCCGTTCTTGTCTGCCCAAGGGCCGTTGTTTTCTGCCATAAAAGACTTGATTATGGTTTCGGGATAAGCAAAGAAATGGTCTAAATAGTTCCATTTTTGTTTAAAATAATAGCTTCCGGTTTGTCTTATGCTCCCGTCTTCCAAAATCCATGGAGAATATACTTTTACATGACTTTTTAATACTCTGTCTTTGTCAGCAGCAATATAATTTAAAAGTATATTATTTTCAGCATCGACCGTAAAATCCTGTATGTTTTTGTTAAAATCGCCGCAGGCAAGAATTGCGCAGTCTAAAACTTTGTGAGCAGGAATTGAACCGGATTCACAGGCGTTTGACATATTAAAGGCTAATACTGATTCCTGCCATTTGCGCCACTTTTCACTTTGTGCCTGACCCGCGGACATTGATTTCCAGTGATTTACAAAAAGTTTTAAGGAATGGGTTTTAGATTTTTCTTTTTTCAGCACTGTAAGTTCCATGAGCGGGCGCAGAGAAGGCTGTTTGTAAGATTCAGTTTGAATCATTAAAGAATGAATTTTTAGTTCTTTAAGCGGTAGCCGCGAAATTACGGCACAGCCAATTGAAGAATTTTTTGCTTTTGCAAAACATGCATAACTATAATTCTTTTTACTCTGCCAGTTACCTGCAAGCCTGTTTGAAATATCATATAAAATGGCAGTGTTTTCAATTTCTTCCATTACAAAAACATCAGCGTCCAGTTTTTTTATTACGCTGCAAAGTCGCTCAAGTCTTTGAATATAGGTATCTTTTCCCCATTTTTCAGATTTTATAAACTGGGGATACTCATTTCCTTCTGTGTGTGAATCAAAAAAAGTCTGAAGATTCCATGAAACGATTTTTATTTTTACTTTGTTTGCTGTGTTCGAATATTCGCAACTTCCCGAACTTGTCTGCCTTTCAGAATCTACAGATCCGCCTGGAATTGCGCACCACGGCGAATATGTGCATAAAAAAAATATAGCCAGAGCAATGAATAATGATTTTTTCATTTAAACACCTCTGACTATATATTTGTATTTAATTAAAATTTTATGAAAGTTTTACAAAAAAAATATCGCAAAATTCCGACGATTTGGGGCAAAAATTATACGTTGAATTTAAAGAACAGAACATCTCCGTCCTGAACAACGTATTCTTTTCCTTCCTGTCGGTATTTTCCGGCAGCCTTGATTGCTGCTTCATCGCCATACTGGCGCAAATCGTCAATAGTATAGGCTTCTGCACGGATAAATCCTTTTTCAAAATCTGTATGGATTACGCCTGCTGCACGCGGTGCTTTGTCTCCTGCATGAATTGTCCATGCGCGGCATTCGTCAGGGCCTCCTGTAAAGAAAGTGCGTAAGCCCATAAGGTGATAAGCTTTGCGGGCAAGAACGGCAAGGCCGCTTTCTTTTAATCCAACGCTTTCCATAAAATCTTTTTTGTCAGCCGGATCAGAAATTTCTGCGAGGTCTGCTTCAAATTTTCCGCAGATTACAACAACTTCACTTTTTTCTTCGGCAGCATATTTTTTTACAACTTCAACATATTTGTTTGTCTGTTCAGCAACAGAATCTTCGTCTACATTTGCAACATAAAGCGTAGGCTTCATTGTAAGAAGGAACATGTCAGCTATGGCAAGTTTTTCATCGTCTGTTAAATCTGCTGTGCGTGCACATTTTCCGTCCTGGAGCAACGGTTTTATTTTTGCAACTGCACTTGTCCACGGGGCTAGTTTTTTTTCTTCTTCCTTTCCCAATGAACGGATTGCACGTGTAACTTTATCCTGGCGGGCTTCAATCGTATTTAAGTCAGCCTGACAAAGTTCCCAGTTGATTGTAAGAATATCTGTTTCAGGATCAATTGGGGCAGCTTCGTTTGCGTTATCACGTACATGCATGATGTCCGGGTTATCAAAACATCGTACAACATGAGCAATAACTGCACATTCACGTATATTTGCAAGGAATTTATTTCCAAGACCTTCTCCATTGCTTGCACCTTTAATCAAGCCTGCAATATCAACAAATTTTACAGCTGCAGGAGTTTTCTTTTTAGGGTTATGAATTGAAGCAAGAAAATCCAGACGTTCATCCGGTAAATCTACAATTCCAATGTTTGGATCAATCGTACAAAAAGGAAAATTTTCTGCTGCTGCCGGAGCTGCTGTTAAAGCTGAAAAAATAGTGGATTTACCGACATTCGGCAGACCAACAATACCACAATCTAATGACATATCAATTCCTTATATATTAAAAAATTACGTTAACGCGGAAATACTTTGAACGCGGTTTTGCGCAGGGATTTTCCCTTTGCGCAAAATGATTATAAGACTTTTGAATAAAAATAACAATGTGCATGCGGTTTGCTACGCAAACTGTTTGTTACACAGACTGTTCATCGTGCATGAGGACCAGGAGAGCCGGCAAGCTATTCGGCTACAGAAAATTCTTTTTTCCCAGTAAGAGTTAAAATTTCTGCAAACGGAACAGAATAAACTGCTTTCTTGCCCGAAGCTAACCGAAGCGTAATCTTTAAGTTTGAAGAAGTCAGCTCCTCTGCAACTGCATTGCCGTAAACGCCGCCCAATAATTCCTTGTATTCTTCTATGCTCATTGCTTCGCCTGTAAAAACAGGAGCCATAAATAAATCAGCATACGACTGAAAATCTTCGCCTGTACTTTCAAGCATTTTTTTTAGATTTTCGGGGGAGAAAGTCAGTGTAGCTTTCTCAGAGGAAATTTTTACAGCATCGGAAAGAAATTTCTTTTTATCTGCATCCTGACTTTCCTGTTGTAAAACTGCATCAATAAAAATCCCGGAAAGATCTTTAACCTTAGAATTTACATTCTTAAAGCCCAGATTTATAAAACTCTGCCGAATTTCTTCTTCATTAAAAATTGAATGGCCAGAACTTTTTTCCTGTTCAGAGTTTTCAGATTCAGAAAGAGATTTTATTAGTTTTTCAAGTGCTGTTCCCATTGAAGAATTAAATTTTACGTTTGCAGTTCCGTTTTTATCTATATTTATTTCTAAATCCGCAGAGCATGAAGCAAAAAGTGACATCATGCCGAAAACAATTATAAGAACTGCAAAATGTAAAATTCTTCTTCCTGTTTCTTTCTTTATATTAAAACGCATACTATTTAAAGAAAGAATTAAACGGCAAAGTTACACGTATTCCTGTTGAAAATACAAGACCTGCTGCAAAACTGTCTTTGGGCGAAAGTGCTGAACCGTCAGTTTTGTTAAATACAGAATACGAAATATCCTGGCATAAAGAAACTTTTACTTTGCCTTTGGTAAACGACGGTGTTGTCCATGAAACCCCGATTATTCCAGGGAATGCAGAAGCTTTTATTTCATTGCCGTCATCACCAGGTAATTCAGGTTTTCCAAATGTAATTACAGGTCCTGCATAACAGCGGAAGTAGTCGTTTGGTGTAATGCTTATTGCTAAAGGAATCTGGAATGCGTCTACGCCTGTGTTAAACCGGAATCCTGTATATATTCCCGGTTCAAGCGGCCAGTCTTTGCAGCGTAAATTTGTCATTACCGGAACACCCCGGAAGTTCAGCATAAAGCGGCTTGAAGTAAACAGAGCCCAGTCAATTCCTGCAAAGGCATCGAAAACCAGTTTGTTTGCAAAAGCCGGGGCGTGTTTACTGGAGGTATTTTTGGAGTTTTTTTTTGCAACAGAACTTCTTGTTTCTTTGCCTGTTTTTTCTTTTGCGCCAGTAGTTTTATTAGCAACAGAAGCATTTGAAGCGTTCGATGCGCTTGATGCTGCGTTTTTGGTACCAGCTGTTCCAGAAGTTTCTCCAGATGCAGAAACAGTTTCTGAACCTGCTGCAGCACCAGCAATTGTACCGGATGCTGCTGCAAGAGAAGCATTTTCTGCTAAATTTTCAGAATACTGTGCACTTGGTAAAAACCTTCCGGATCCTGCATAAGCTTTTTTCCATGTTGCTTCTTTTAGTGAAGAAACAATAACGCCTGTATTAGGTCCGTCACTTACGGCATGCATGAACTGATTGTTTCCAATGTAAATTCCTGCATGAGAAATCGTTCCGTCGCCGGTTGTGCGGAAAAAAACAATATCGCCGGCTTCCAGCTGAGTTTGCGGAATTACCTGAACGAATGAATATAAAGCTTTTACAGTTCTTGGCAGCTGAACTCCTGTTGATTCGCGGGAAACCGTAAAAATAAAACCTGAGCAGTCAAAACTTTCAGGCCCTATGCCGCCGAACGCATAAGGTGCGCCAACATATTTTTTAGCACCGTTTACAAGTGACTGACGGACTGAAGCTGCATTTTGCGCTGTAACAGCCTGTGCTGTATTGCCTTGTTCTGTAACGGTCTGTGCAGATAAGTTTAAAGCTGTACCAGAGAGAGAAATAGTCAAAAATAATAAAAAAATATGTTTAATCTTCATAGTTCTATCCTTTTCAGGGAATTCTTTAAAATTATCGGAAAATTTTAAAGGAAAAGTAACCAGTTTTTGCGATAATATGATAGAATAAAAGAATATAAGATGTTCGTAATCATTATTTACAGGAACATCAGTTTTATTATAACTACGGTTTTTTCAAAAAAAAACCAGGGAGTTTTTAATGGCTGTTTTAATGGAAAGAAAACCTTGGCTTGTACTTGATAAGTGGCGCGGAAAAATGTTTAACGGCGAGTGGCCGACATTACCGCAGCTTTTCTTTATTACTGCAGAACGTTTTCCAGAACGTCCATGTTTTACAGATTTTGAAGGCGAAGGAGGTTCAAAGAATACTCTTTCGTATAATGAAGTTGCAAAAAAAATTAAGCAGGCAGCTAACTGGCTTGCCGCAAATGGAATAAAAAAAGGCGACCACATAGCCGTTACCGGAAAAAACTCTCCGGAATGGGCGATTGCATTTATTTCTTCAATGTATGCCGGCGCAATAGTAACACCTCTGGATTATGCATTGCACGAAAATGAAGTAGAAAACTTAATGAAGGTTGCAAAACCAAAAATCGTATTTACTGATGAAGAAAAATATGATTTTTATAAGAATACTTTCTCTGATTGCAAAACCTATTCATTAAATCCAAAACATCCTGAAACTTATATCTATAATTTAAAATCAGAAACAACAGAACAGTTACCGGAAGGAAGTGAAGAAGATACCGCTGCAATTCTGTTTACTTCCGGAACTACAGGTGTTCCAAAAGGTGTTGTTTTAACACAGAAAAATCTTATAAGCGATGCCTTTATTGCGCAGAGAAACCTTCAGTTATATGAAACAGATGTTTTCTATGCGCTTCTTCCGATTCATCACGGATACACAATGCAGGCTGCATTTATCTGCCCTCTTACAAGTGGTTCAGAAGTTGTATTCGGCAAAAGCATGTCTGTTACCCGCCTTATGAAAGAATTAAAGGAAGGCAAAATAACGATTATGCTTGGAGTTCCGTTGCTTTACAATAAGCTCCTTTCTGGAATACGCAAAGGAATCAGGGCAAAAGGTCCTGTTGTAGCTTTCATAATGAAATCCTTAATGGAATTTTCATTCATTTTAAGAAAGGTTACCGGCCACAATTATGGAAAAGTTTTGTTTAAATCAGTTCTTAAAGCTGCAAATATTTATACTCTCCGTGTTGCAATTTGTGGCGGCGGTCCTCTGGCAAACAGCGTTTTCAAGGCTTACAATGCCGCCGGTATTGATTTTATTCAGGGATACGGATTAACAGAAACTTCTCCTATTGTTGCTTTAAATCCGCTTGAACATTTTAAAATTGAAAGTGTCGGCCGTGATTTCAGTCCTTACATGGAAATGAAAATCCTTAATCCTGATGAAAACGGTGTTGGAGAAGTTGCAATAAAAGGCCCTATGGTAATGAAAGGTTACTACAACATGCCTGAAGAAACTGCAAAAGTTTTCACCGAAGACGGATTCTTTAAGACCGGTGATTTAGGCTGGATGGATAATGAACATTACCTTATGCTCTGTGGAAGAGCAAAGAACATCATCGTTACTGAAGGCGGTAAAAACGTTTATCCTGAAGAAATAGAAGATGCTTTCCAGCTCTTTGATGAAATTGAACAGATTACCGTTCAGGGGTATATAGCAAATGAAGAAACAAAGACCGAAGAAATTGAAGCTTTGGTTTATCCTTCAGATGAACTTTATAACCGGCTTAACGTTAAGCGTGGCGACAAAGAACAGGAAACTGTTGTTGTTAAGGCCGTTCAGGAATATGTTGATAAGGTAAACAAAACCTTACAGCCATATGCACGTATCTTGCGCATAAATATTCTTGAAAAACCTCTTGAAATGACAACTACCCGTAAGGTAAAGCGAAATTATAAAAAATAGTATTATACCGCCTGCGCTCGTTAAGAGCGCAGGCGAACACTCAATAAAAAATACTTTTGAAAGAAACTTGTAATTGCGGGGCAGCCCGCCGTGTTTATGCTATCCGGCTTATACAAAATATTTTCCAAGTTTGCAAAGTTTTATGATTCGTAATATCATGGAATTATGAACGATGAGCTTTTAGAAAAAATAATAGATGCTGCCCGAGAAGCAGGAAAAATTATCCGCGGTGCAGAAAAGATCGATGAGGCTGTAAAGGCCAAAGAAGGTCATGCAAATTTTGTAACAAAGTATGACAGTCAGGTTCAGACCTTTCTATTTGAAAGAATGAAAAAACTTGTGCCGGATGCCAATTTTTTAGGTGAAGAAAACGGTTCTGACAAATTCAAAGAAGAATATCGAAAAGGTTTCTGTTTTATCATAGACCCGATAGACGGTACAACAAATTTTATAAATCAGTATTGGCCGAGTGTTATTTCCATTGCCCTGCTAAAAGATGGCGTGCCGTATCTGGCTGTAATTTATAATCCATATTTTGATGAAGTTTATTATGCAAAAGCCGGTTCCGGGGCTTTCTGCAACGGTAAACGGATTTTTTCAACTCGCAAACCTTTAAGCGAAAGTCTTATTGCTTTTGGAACATGCCCTTATTCAGAAGATTTGCATAAAAAATCATTTGATGCAGCAATGTATTATTTAAAACGCTGCGCAGATGTCAGGCGAAGCGGTTCTGCGGCATGGGATTTGTGCTGTGTTGCAAGCGGAAAAGTTGCCTTGTTTTTTGAATACAGCCTTGGCGTATGGGATTATGCCGCTGGTTTTTTAATTGTCCGCGAAGCAGGCGGCAAGGTAACGGATACCGACGGAAATGAATTGAATTTTGATAAGCGCACATCAGTAATTGCTGTAGGGCAGGCTTTATTAGATACGGATTATCTGCCAAAAGTTTAAAATTAATGGTTTAGGATTATAGATTATTATTTATCCGCATTTGTAAAATCAGTTTAGGAAGTAATATTATGGAAATAAAATATCTAGAAAGTTCACGAAAGCTTTTGGATTTTATAGAAAAAAGTCCAAGTTGTTTTCATGTAGTTCAAAATTTTGTTAATCGGCTTTTGAGTGAAGGCTTTATAGAGTTAATGGAAGATCAGCCATGGAAAATCGTTTCCGGAGGAAAATACTTTGTCCGCCGTAATGCTTCTTCTCTCATTGCTTTTGCAGTTCCTTCAATGAATTTTGAAAATTTTCAGATTGCTGCGGCTCATAGCGATTCTCCAACTTTTAAGATAAAAGAAAATCCTGAAATTGCCCTGGAAAATTCATATGTAAAGTTGAATGTTGAAAAATACGGCGGAATGATTTGCTCTCCATGGTTTGACCGGCCACTTTCTGTTGCAGGAAAGATTTCTGTACGAACAGAAAATGGTTTTGACTGTCGGCTTGTAAATATAGACCGAGATTTGCTTTTAATTCCGAACCTTGCGATTCATATGGATCGTTCTGTAAATGAAGGGCATTCATACAATGTGCAGACTGAACTTTTACCTCTTTTCGGTGGAGTCAACGCAAAGGACACATTCTTAAAGATAATTGCAGAATCCGCCGGCGTAAAGCCTGAAGAAATTATAGGAACTGATTTATTTTTGTATAACCGTCAGAAAGGAAGTATCTGGGGTGCGCAAAATGAATTTATTTCTTCTGCTAAACTTGATGATTTACAGAGTGCTTATGCACTTGTAGAAGGATTGATTTGTGCCTGCAATAAAATAAACGGTAGCTTTAACGGCAAGAATGCCGGTCTGGCAGAGTCACAGGTGCCTTCGGATAACAGCAATTTTAGCAGTAAAAAAGCAGTTCCTGTTGTCTGTGTTTTTGATAATGAAGAAGTTGGCAGCACTACAAAACAGGGTGCAGATTCAAGTTTTTTAAGCGATACGCTTGAACGGATTTGCATTAACTGCAAGTCAGCCAATTGGCAGGAAGAATACCGCATCGCACTTGCAAAAAGTTTTATGATTTCTTCTGACAACGCACATGCCGTCCATCCGAATTATCCTGAAAAAGCTGATCCTACAAACCGCCCGTATTTAAATGGCGGAATCGTAATAAAATTCAATGCAAACCAGAAATATACAACGGATTCTGTTTCTGAAGCTGTCTTTAAGGAGCTATGCAAAAAAGCTGATGTTCCTTTTCAGACTTATGTGAACCGCTCTGATATTGCAGGCGGTTCAACTTTAGGGAATATATCCAATTCCCATGTTTCAATAAATACAGTTGATGTTGGTCTTCCGCAGCTTGCCATGCATTCTCCATACGAAACTGCTGGAGTAAAAGACACTCAATATTTAATTGAATTGATTGAAAACTTTTTCACTACGCAGATTATCCGTGTCAGTGACACAAAAACTGGAAATTCAGGATTTATCTTTGAATAATTTGTAGTGAATGTAGAATTCTGATATAATGCTGGTGTATGAAAGTTATTGATTTGGCGGATGAAATTAAAACCCGTTTTGGAAATATAAAAAGAGCCCGTGGTTGTTTTCTTTACACAGAAAAAGGAATACGCTTTACGGATTTGTATCAGGAAGGCGGCAAGGCAATTTTGGGCTGGGGTGGAAGTTCTGGTGGAAGTTCTGCGTTCACCATGCTGAAAAATGTACTTTCGCGCGGGCTCACAGGAAGTTTTTCTACAGATTATTTTTATCAGCTCCAGAAAGCCGTTTCATGTCTGCTTGCATCTGAGCGGAATATTTTTGTATTTACAGAAAAAACGGCAGCTTTGGAAGCACTCGCTGATTGCGCTAAAAATAGTGAGGCTCCAGTTTTCTGGCGGCCATGGAATGAAGATGGGAAAATATGGAAAGATATTCCGTTTGTAATAGTTCAGCCGCCTTTTGCATGGTGTGAAGAATATTACATAGTGGCCGTTGCATCGGATATAAAAAGCGATAAAATTGCTGTCTTTTCCAAGGTTCTGCCATCGCCAATTTGTGCAGGAGTTACCCGTTCAATTTACAATATGATTGCAGCCATTCAAAATCGCAGCGAAAAAGACTGGTACATTTTTGACCCTGAAATTCTTCCCTATTGGACTCGCAAAGGTCCATATTTATATCCGAAGGTTCCGGAAGGAAAATACACTGATTTTGTACGCCATTGTCTTGAATGTGAAATTGTCATAAGCCCGGAATACGAAGTTCCTTCAATCGTTCCGTTTGGAGCAGACAGAGGTGTTTTCAGTAAATTGAAAAAAACGCCATTTTCTTTTTAGTAATGCCGGGAGAAACGCCTGGCGCTTAAAAATCCTGCAAAAAGGAGTGCAGATTATGGAACAGAACACAATGATTATCTTGTACATAGTAAAACTTGTCCTTGGCGGAATCTGTGCGTTTCTTGCTATAATGCTTTGGTCTAAAACCCGTGATCCTGCCTGGATGTCTCTTGTTGCAGGAGCAATTACAAGTTATGCCGGATTGATGTTTAACCTGATGCTTGATTTGGGAATTATCACTACGGGCGCGCTTAGTTTTTTTGGAATTCCAGTATCGGTTCTTGCCTTTACTGCTGTTCCGTCTCTGTTTTACATACTTGCTTTTATACTGATGCTCATTAGAAGCAGATAAATTGCCAAAGTAAGCTGGATTTTTTTACATATGAATAACTATCTTAATCCATTACCTGAAAATGTTTCCCTGCAGATTTTTAATGGTGACGAACTTATTTTCCAAAGCGGAGGAAAATGGCTTTATCCTTTATTTGAATTTGAAGAATTTTTAAAAACATATAGTGGTTCGCGCGACGATTTGCGCAGCCACGATTCTGCAATAGGAAAAGCTGCTGCTGTCCTTTCTATTCGCTTAGGGATTTGCAAAATAAATGCTGATTTATTAAGTGGCTGCGCAAAAGACTTTATTGAACAACGGAACGGCTCATTTGTTAAAGACACTCTTTCATCTGTTACTGTGTCATACAAAACCCTTATTCCGTCATTAATGTGCAAAACAGAACAATTGCTTGCAGATGTTTCAGATATTGAAGAAATCTATAAAATATTATGGCTGCGTGCATTCGGTTGAAAAACGACAGTGTAATTCACGGTTGTGTTTGTCTTGAAGACGGAATCTTACTTGATATTTTTAATCCATACAGAAAAGATTTTGTCAATGATTAGTGGTATCTTGTAATAGCCTGTATCTGATTGCCCAAAACGTAAAAATTATATATACTTTTTCCCAGTTTGCTCCATTAGCTCAGCTGGATAGAGCGGTTGCCTCCTAAGCAGCAGGTCGCACGTTCGACTCGTGTATGGGGCAAAAAAATAAAGCCGGATTTTCTGAATGTTTCATTCACTGAATGTCGCATCCAGAAAATCCGGCTTTTTTGTCCGGCGCGCCTAAAAATGGGCATCGCCGTAAAAATTATTTTCTATTGCTTTTTTCGATTGCTTCCCACAAACCGTTGATGTAAGTTGCACCCAAAGCTCTGTCGTAAAGACCGTAGCCAGGCATAGCTTTTTCGTCCCAAATCATACGTCCGTGATCCGGGCGGATTGGTCCTTCAAAGTGAATGTCGTACAAAGCCTTGCACATTTCGTAAAGGTCAAATGAACCGTCGCGGGAAAGGTGAGCAGCTTCTTCAAATACACCTGGTTCAAAGTGCTGCAGGTTTCTTACGTGTGCAAAGTGGATTCTTCCAGGAAGAGCACGGATAATGCCTGGTAAATCGTTCTTTGGATTTGAACCAAGAGAACCTGCACAGAATGTTAAACCGTTGAACGGAGCGTCAACTGCTTTCATCATTTTCTGAATTTTTTCAAGGCTTGTGATGATTCTTGGCAAACCGAATACTGGCCAAGAAGGATCATCCGGATGGATAGCCATTTTAATTCCGTATTTTTCGCAAACCGGCTGAATTGCTTTCAAGAAGTAAACAAGGTTGTTGAAAAGCTTGTCTTCGTCAACATCTTTGTATGCTTCAAACAATTCCTGAACATGGGCAAGACGTTCCGGTTCCCAGCCCGGCATCATAAATCCGTTGGAATTAGCGTTTGTCTGATTAAAGAAAGTTTTTGGATCGATAGAATCTACGATTTTCTGGTCGTAAGCCATTACTGTAGAACCGTCCGGGCGCGGTTTTGCAAGGTCAGTGCGTGTCCAGTCAAAAACAGGCATAAAGTTGTAGCAAACCATATCGATGCCGTTTTTACCAAGATTTTCCAATGTTTTTATATAGTTATCGATATACTGGTCGCGGCGGTTATCGCCGATTTTGATTGCATCGTGAATGTTTACGCTTTCAATACCTTCGATTTTAAGACCGGCTTTTTCAACTTCAGCTTTAAGTTCTTTGATTCTTTCTTCCGGCCAGAGTTCACCTGCAGGTAAATCGTATAAAGTTGTAATAACGCCTGTTACACCAGGTACCTGACGAATCTGTTTTAAAGTTACGGTATCAAATTTTGAACCGAACCAGCGCATAGTCATTTTCATAAACGTCTCCTAAAAAAGTGCGCAGAAATTTCTTAAGATTATAATAGCATACTAGTATGTTAGTTGCAAGCGTAATTTTATTGGAATTCAGGCAGGAGTGTTTGTTCGTGCCCGTGTTTGCAATCAATTTACTGTTGACAATATATGCGCATATTCCTATTATCTGCAAGAAAGACAAGGGCGTTGTGAATATAGATTCACGGCGTCCTTTTTTTATGAGGAATTTATGAATAAACTAAAGGTGCCTGCAATTGGTGCAAGAATTATAAAATCTGCAACTGCTATTTTACTTTGCTATGTAATTGATTTTCTGCGTGGAAGCAGCGGAATAGTTTTTTACAGCCAGATTGCTGCATTGTGGTGTATCCAAAGTTACATTTCAACTACTAAAAAAAATGCAATACAGCGCACTATTGGAACTTGTATTGGAGCCTTGTTCGGGCTTATTGTTCTGGTTATCTGTAAATACATTAGAAACCAACTTGATTGGGCATATTTTGCAAAATACAGTGTGTGCGGAATAATAATTTCTTCAACTATTGTACTTCTTTTATGGCTGACCGTGCTTATAAAGAAAAAACAGGCAAGTTATTTCAGCTGTGTTGTATTTTTGAGCATTGTAGTAAACCATGCTTTTGACGCAAACTCTTTTTTATTCGTCTGGAACCGTTTTCTGGATACAATGATCGGTATTTTTATCGGGTGTTCGGTAAATTTGTTTCATCTGCCTCGTTTTTACAGAAAAGATATTCTTTTTCTATCAGGACTTGATGACACTCTTTTAAATAGTGAATATCACTTGAATGATTATTGCAAAGTTGAGTTAAATCGCATGCTTGATAAAGGGATTAATTTTACGCTTAGCACTATGCGTCCGCCGGCTGCAATTATGGAACCTATGGCAGAAATCCGTCTTAAACTTCCTGTAATAGCTATGGACGGAGCTGTTCTTTATGATACCCAGAAACGCAGATATCTTAGAAAAATTGAATTAGAACGAAGTGAACAGGACGAAGTCTTAAAAATCTTTGAAGAAAATAATGTTATGTATTTTGCAAATGTAATAGTTGACGACAGTTTGTTTATTTATTATAAAACACCGCAAAATCCAGAGCAGCAGCACTTAATTGACAAGCTCAGGCTTTCTCCGTACAGAAATTATATAAATCGATCTGTTCCTGCTGGTGAAAAAGTCGTTTATTTTATGCTTTTATACCCTATGGAAAAAATTGAAGAAATTTATAGCAAACTTAGCGTAAACGAGCTGACGGAGCGGCTTAAAATAATAAAATACGAAAGTCGGGATTTCCCATGGTACGGCTATATAAAGGTTTTTAATAAAAATGCCACAAAAGAAGGAATGATAGAATATTTAAAATCACAGTTGAATGTAAAAAAGACTATCACTTTCGGTACCATTCCCGACCGTTATGATTATGTGGTAAAAGAAGGTAATACAAACGAAGTTGTCCATACCCTGAAAAAGTTGTTTGAACCGTATTTTTTCAATAAAGAATTAAAAACTACTTGATATAAAGATAAAAAAATTGTATAAAGCATTATCAGATGACAACGAGGTCGCATGGTTTTATTCCTGCGACCTCTTTTTTTTAGATAAGACGATGGTGTCGAATTTTTGTGGTTTGCACAAAGTTTGACTTCATCGTCTTTTTTTTGGAGTTTTTATGGCAGAAAATGTAATGATTGATATGCAGCATATTACCGTAAAATTCGGGGAACTTGCGGTTCTTAATGACATTTCGCTTCAGATAAAAGAAGGCAGTAAAACTGTAATTATTGGTCCAAGTGGTGCAGGGAAATCAACTCTTTTGCGTTGTATGAACCTTTTTGAAAAACCGTATGCAGGTTCAGTATCAGTTGCAGGTCAGGTATTGTCAAACCTAAAAAACAAAGATCTCTATAGGGCAAGGCAGGATATAGGCATGGTTTTCCAGAGCTTTAACCTGTATGCACATAAAACCGTTTTAGAAAACCTTATTTTTGCCCCTGTGCTTTTAAAGCATGAAAATAAAAATCAGGTTCTTGAGCGAGCTATGTGCAATCTTGAAAAAGTCGGACTTTTGTCAAAAAAAGATTCGTTTCCGAGTCAGCTTTCGGGCGGACAGCAGCAGAGGGTTGCCATAGCAAGAGCCTTAACGATGCGCCCGAAAGTTATTCTTTTTGACGAACCGACTTCTGCCCTTGACCCTGAAATGATTAGTGAAGTTTTGAATATCATGGAGGATGTTGCAAAAGAAAATATAACCATGGTTTTTGTAACTCATGAAATGGGCTTTGCTCGTCATATTGCGGACAGGCTTTTGTTTTTGGAAGGCGGACACATTATGGAAGATGACACGCCTGAAAATGTCATCGAACATCCAAAGAATGAAAGAACAAAACAGTTCTTTGGAAAAATATTAAAGTCAAATTAATTTTTTTCGGAGGAGTTATATGAAAAAATCAATTGTTAGGCTTATTGTTACAGGTGTTATGGTACTTTGTGCTATGTCAGTTTTTGCTAAAAGTAACGAAGTAGACAAAATCAAAAAAGCAGGGGTTTTAAAAGTAGGCTGTAAGGAAGATGTTCCTGGTTATGGATATTTAAATCCTGCTACAAATCAGCATGAAGGACTTGAAATTGAAATTGCAAAAGCAATTTCTAAAAAAATCCTTGGTAAAGAATCAGTAAAATTTACAGGGGTTACTGCAAAGACTCGCGGTCCGCTTGTTGATACAGGTGAAATTGATATAGTTGCAGCAACATTTACAGTAACTGATGAACGCCGCAAGCTCTGGGATTTTTCTACAATTTATATGCAGGATCCTGTTGCAATCATGGTAAAGAAAGGTTCGGCAGCATCTTTTAAAGATTTGAACGGAAAAACAGTAGGCGTTGCCCAGGCTGCAACTTCTAAAAAAATTCTTGAAGCTGCTGCAAAAGAGGCAGGTGTCAGCTTGAAATTTTCAGAATATGCAACATACCCTGAAATTAAGGCTGCATTGGATTCAGGACGTGTACAGGCATTCTGTGTAGATTCTTCAATTCTTGCAGGCTACATAGAAGATTCTGTTATGCTTCTGCCGGAAAAATATTCTCCACAGAACTATGGAATTTGTGTAAAAAAAGGCAATGCAGCTCTTTTGAAAATTGTAAACGAAACTATTGCAGAAATGGAAAAATCCGGCGAGCTTGCGGCTATAAAGGCAAAATTTAATCTTGATAAATAAAAAATGTACGAAAAAAAAGCCATGCGGGCAAAAATTGCATTCGCAATTTTTGCCCGCATGCTGACCTGTGAAACCGGAGAAGTTTTATGTTCAATATAGCAAGGTGGTCAATATTATTTTCTGACTGGAAAGTTTTTGCCGAAGGATTCTGTGTAACTATTGCTGTTTCCGCTGTAAGCCTTATTTTTACATTGCTGATAAGTCTTTTTGTGGGGCTTTTACGCTGTTCTCAGAACAGAAGTGCTAAAACTGCCTGTCTTATATACGTTAATTTTTTTCAGAATACACCGCTGATTGTTCAGTTATTGTTTATGTATAATGTTCTTCCCCGGCTTAATATTGTACTAAGCCCTTTTGCATGCGGGTGTATTGGGCTCTCTTTGTATACCGGAGCGTTCGGAGCAAATGTTATTGAAGCTGCTATACGGGCAATTCCAAAAGGACAGACTGAAGCAGCTTTAAGTCAGGGAATGAGCTACATTCAGAGTCTTTTTTATATTGTCATTCCCCAAGCTATAAAAATTGCAATTCCACCTATGACGAACCAGATGGTCAATATGATAAAAAATTCAGCAACTTTAACAGTAGTAACAGCAGGAGAACTTATGTATAGGGCAGACGGTTGGGCTGCAGAATATGGATGTTATACGCAAAGTTTTATAATTTCTGCTTTACTGTATCTGATTTTATGTTTACCTCTTTCTAAGTGGTCAGAAAATCTTGAAAAAAAGGTGGTAAAGGGATGACAGACGAATTTCTTTCATGGACAACAGCTTTATTTCTGCTCCGTGGGTTTGGGATAACCCTTTTTATAGCACTGCTTACAATCTTTTTTAGTTTCATAATTGGATCGTTACTTGGTGTATTGAAATTTAATGGTAAAGGTATTGGTTCAAAAGTTTCCGCAATATATATAGATGTAGCAAGAAATCTTCCTCTTATCCTTATGATTATAATGTTTCGTTTTACCTTGCCATTACCTACCATTGCGAGTTCTGTAGTTGCCTTAACTTTTTTGAATTGTGCGCTAATCGGTGAAATTATTCGCGGAGGTATGAGTGCAATTCCAAAAGGGCAGTGGGAAGCTGCCTATTCGCAGGGATTCAGCTATACAGGAACTTTGGTTTTTGTTGTTATACCTCAGGCTGTAAAAAAAATCCGCAAACCGCTTATGGGACAGTTTATTACAATAATAAAAGATACCTCTCTGTGTGCGGTTGTTGCGGTACATGAACTAATGTATTCAGGTCAGATTATTATGGGAAGGTACATAAAATCTGTTTATATAATCGGACTTTATGCAGTTATAGCAATGATTTATTTTGGTATAAATTCATTGCTGCTTTATATCTCTAAATGGGCAATCAGGGATATTAAATAACTGAATCATTAATCTGGTAATTTGGAGAAAGATATGAAGAAATTTGTTGTTACTATCGGACGTGAATTTGGCTGTAGTGCAAGTGAAGTTGGACGAAAACTGGCTGCAAAATTAGATGTAAATTTTTATGAAAAAGAACTTGTTGAGCGTTCTTTAGTTTATATGGGTAAAGATAACCAGCCCATATTTAATCCAGAGCGCAAAAAACCAGAAAAAGATTTAATGCATCATTTTATAAATGAATTTGATTACGGAGTTACTGGAACTTATTATTCTGAAGCAGCTGTTAAAGCTCAGGCATTTGTAATTCGCCAGATTGCAAATACAGAAAGTTGTGTAATGTTTGGTCGCTGTGCAGATTATTTTCTTGCAGATTATGATAATGCCCTTAACGTTTTTTTGTATGCACCTTTTGCATACAGGCAGCAGCATGTTTCAAGTGCATATAACCTTACTTTGAAAGATTCAGAAAAGCTGATAAAAAAAATAGATAAGATGCGTCATAACTGGTACAAGTATGTAACAGGGCATGGGCGTGGTGCTCGTGCAGGCCGCCATTTGATGATCAATATGGAAAAATTTACTGTTGACGAAGCTGTAGAAATTATTATGGGAAGCCTGATGCTAAAGTTTAATGTATAAAAAAATCCCGAAGAAAACTCCGGGATTTTTTTGCTAATTAAACTGAAAAGTTTAGATTAGAACTTAACCTGGTAACCAACTCCGAATGTAAGAGAGCGGAGTGTAGCAAGTTTGTCACCATTGTCATTCTTGAGTGGTGTTACACCACAGTTGTAGCGAACGTCTCCAACAAGAGCACCGTTACCCATTTTGTAAGCAACTTCTGTACCAAGTACGATGTCGAACAAGAATGGCTTTACTTTCTGTTCGAAGCTGCCAGTTTTTGCTTTTCCAATTACATAGCCGAACTGTGGACCAGCAAATGGAGAAACTGTAAGACCATCGCTTACTTCGATGTCATAAACACAAAGTGCAGCAAGGTCAAGTACGTTGATTTTTGTTGCATCACTCTGACCTTTTGTTCCAACGTTTACAATGTTGAAACCAAGTTCTGGCTGTACAGAAATGCTTTCTGCAACTGGAACTTTAGCAAAGCCAGTTACACCATAGTCCCAAGAGTTTGAGAGTTTGAGGTCTCCACCTTCAACTTTTGTTCCGAGTCCGAGACCGAGGTTTGCGCGGCCACCAACTGTTACTTCAGCTGTAGCCAAAGCTACTGTTGCAGCTGCTACTGCAACCAATGCCATAATTTTTTTCATTCGTTTTATCTCCTAAAAATGAAGTATAGGAACATTATTGCTAGTAAAATAAAAAGTCAAGCAAAAATTAAAAATTTATTTTTTAAAATAGAGCAATTAGAGATTTTGCGGTGTTTTTTTTGACATTATTTAGAAGTTTGTCAGTTTATTTTAAGATTTGCGGAAATTCATAAACGTCTTCTACGCCATCAACAAGAATTCCACCCATACCGATTTGCATTGGAAGGTCAATGTCAATGTAAAATCTGTCTCCAACGGCAAGACATTCATTGCAGGCAGCACCTGTTTTTTGAGCTGCCATAATAAAAGGTTCTTTTGCAGGTTTTGAAACATGGCTTACGTCAAGACCGATAATATCCGTAATAATGTTTTCTATTTCAAGGGCTTTTAACGTTTTTTTTGCCGGCAAAACCGAATTATTTGTTACGCAAATCAGCGAAAACTTTTTTTTCAGCTCAGTCAAAACGGTTTGCAGACGTGTATCGCCAGAAAGAAAATCTTCAGGGTGAATAAGTTCGTTGCGCCATAACGTTGTAGTTTCTATCGGAATGCCAAGTGCCTTTAAAGTGTTGCCAAGGCTTATTTTTTTACCCTGGTGCGTTTTTTCGTAGTTACTCTGGAATTCAGCTACGTTATTATGCGCTTTTTCACTTGTTATGCCTGTTTCTTTACCATAGCGGTCGATTAAAACATCAATCTGAAACTGCGCATATTCATGGTTTGTATAAAGGGTTTCGTCTATATCAAAAATAATTGTCTTAAGTTTTTCAGGAATTTTGTATATTTTCATTTTTGCTCCAGACCATCCGGATCATCCGGTTCAAAAACTTTTCCGGTTTTAACAATTGCGTCGGCTGCTTCCTGAATTGATTTGTATATCCCAAGTCCTGTAAAACCTAAAACTGCATCGCCTGACAGTTCAGAATCTGCAATGGCACAAAGTTCAAAAGTTTTGCGGCAGACATTTGCTTTCATCTGTATCCATTTTTCAGATTTAGCCTGTCCGCCTGTAATGGTAATTGAGCGAATAAAGCCGTCAGCGCCTGAAGCATGCGTGGTTTTATTCTCTGCCATAGGTGCCGCACTGTCCGGTTTTGCGCTGGTGTTTTTGGCTTTAGCAGAGGCGCTGCTTAAAATTTCAAGGGCTTCTTTTGTTTTTTCAGCAAGGTTTTTCATTATCGCAAAACCTTCGCTTTTAATATCGTTTAATGACTGTTCAACAAGAGCGTTATATTCGATTTTTCTGCCGGTTTCTTTTTCGGTTTTTCTTTTATATTCAGAAAAAAGTTTTCCGCTGCTCGGGAAAAGGACGCTTGCGTTCCATAGCCCGGAAATTACCGAAGGGAGCATGCGGATTCTAGGGTGGTCAAGGATGTGTTCTGTGCAAAAGTTTATTCCTTCGCTTGAACCTGCGCGGTCGCAGATTTTGCCGGATTTTAATGTGTTTGTGCCAATAAGGGCTGCAACAAAGTCCGGTGCGCCACAGAACACGGGAACCGGGGAATCTAAGCCAAGCAGTTCCGTAATTTTTTGTGTTGTATTTCCGCAATTAAAGGCAGGCGGTACAAAAGACGGAAGTTTTTTCTGTTCGTCTGCTGTTATTCCGCAGCGTAAAAGTTCTTCTGGTGACCAATAGGCGGTTTTAAAACGTTCTTCGGGTAAAATCGTAACTGCATTGTCCGAAAGGACGTAAAGCAGATATTCTGGTCCTGAGAAAATGGAGGACGCATCGTTCCATTGTTTTGGATATTTCTTTCGGAACGCCAAAAGCCGTGGAATGAAAAGAGATTTTGTTTTTTTACAGCTGGCTTCTGTTGCAGCTGAAGAAGGTTTTTCTGGCTGTGCCAGTGCAGCGTGCGCTGCGCTTTTATTTGCAAACTTTTCTGCGCTGTCGCTGGAGGCGTGGCTAGAGTTAGTCTGCGGAAGAGCGTCGTTCCATAAAAGTGTTGTGCCGTCATCAGAAACGATTGTAGGTCCGTTGCCTGAAATACAGATTCCCTTTACTGTTTTTAGCTTTTTGCCAAAAGATTTAGAGGCTGCAACAAGGGCATTGAGCCACTGCTCAGAAATTTTATCCGGAGTTTGCTGTATAAAATTTTGCTGTGAAAATGCAAGAACCTTTCCGTCTGAGCAGATTAATGCGGCTTTTAGGGAAGAAGTACCAATGTCGGCACAGAAAATACTATTTTCTGTGCCGACATCAGAAATATTTTTAGCTGTTTTGCTTAAGTAATTTTTCAATGATGTCACGGTTGTCAAGTAAACCACCGACCGGCTGATTGTAATGAATGCGCATGATTACATTTGCAAACAATCCGCTTACATCCGTACTTATGAACCATTCGCGTTTTAGAAGTTCTTCATGGTAAACGGCGTTTGTACCGATTATTCTGTAGAACATTCCTTTCTGGTAGGCTTCATCGAACAATTCAATTGCGTTACCCGTAAAGAATGGAAGGCTTATTGCACAGATAACTTTTGTAGCTCCCTGTTCTTTTAAGAATTCCATGGCTTTAAGCAATGTTCCGCCTGTTCCAAGCATGTCATCTGCAAGGAAGGCAACTTTGCCTTTTACATCGCCAAGTAATTTTACGGATTTTATGTTTGTTGAATGTGCATCCTGTGTTACGATTGAATAGTCTCTTTCCTTGTAAATCATTGCAAGCGGGAGCTTCAATCCGGAAGCATAGAATTTGTTGCGGTCAATTGCACCGGTATCCGGTGAAACAATAACCATGTCTTCTGTTTTATTTACTAAATCAACGCATTTTGCAAGTTCGCGGATAATCTGGTAACTTGCGTGCAGGTTTTCCAAATGTGTAAGATGGAATGCATTGATAATTTCGCGGGAATGAATATCCAGAGTAATGATTCTGGTTACTCCAAGATCTTCGTAAATGTGCCCCAGCATTCGTGCCGTAAGGCCTTCACGCCCCTTCTTTTTGTGCTGGCGGCTGTAAGGGTAAACAGGAACAACAAGTGTAATTGATTTTGCACCAGCTTCCTGAACAGCATCAATTGTTACCAGCATTGACATTACGTGGTCATTAACTGAAAGAGCCAGTTTATTCTTTCCGTCATTTAAAGAAAGAACTTCATGGTTTTCACAGTCCTGAAAGATGTAAACATCTTTTCCACGAATCGAATCCAAAAGTTCAGTTTTGAATTCTCCGTTAACAAAATAGGTAAAACGGGCGTTTACCTTGAACTTCGGCGGACGGTAGCTTCCAACAGAATTTCGCATACAAACATCGGAAGTTTGAATGTCACTGTCAAGATTGATTTTTTTAATCAACTCTTCTTTCTGCATCTGGTAACGTTTGGAAATAACATCATTTTTTAATGTAAAACGATGCTTATACATGTTACGCAAATGTACAATGACCTGATTTGCGAAAGCTTCACCACCCGGACATGCCACAATGGCAAGATTTGTCGGCTCGGAATACGGCATTATTCAGACCTCATATATAGTGATGTTATTGGAATACTAGCATTTATATAATCTGCGGTCAATCCGATTAAATCCGGCGTTTTTAACAACTGCTTATGGAGGAAACGCATTATAACGAAATTTTATTAAAAATGGCGCGAAGAAGTAAAGCGGCTTTCGAAAACACTCTTTTTGTGCTGCCGCCTGTGCGGCAAATGTAAATAGTTACAAGCGCAAAAAGCGTGTAGCAGGCGAGCCTGCGGTTTCGATAAGGTGTTTTACGACAGGGAGCCATTTTTCACAGGTAATTTTTAGAATGCATTTATCCTGATAACCGTTTATGGGGTACTTGAATTTATTATGCAAAATACGCTATTATAAAACCCTGTTTTCGGCATTCCGACATAAAGGAGGTGAATTTAATTATGGCAACAATCAACGTTGATGATTCAGAGAACCTTGAAAAAGCTATCAAACGTTTTAAGCGTATGGTTGAAAAAGAAGGCATTATCCGCGAATTCAAAAAGCGTGAATACTTTGTAAAACCTTCTGCAACAAATCACCAGAAGAAAACAACTCTTGAAAGAAAACTTCTTAACAAAAAAAGAAAGTCAGAAAAAAAAGACTTCTAATTTGTTAGTCTGTTAGAGTTTCGCGGATTTTATTTCCGCGTTTGTAAGCCGCAGGTTGTCCTGCGGTTTTTTTTGTGTCTGCATAAATTGCGAATGTAAAAATACAAAGTTAAACGTACCCGGTGAAATGTTATGGTTGTCATGTGCAAGGCAAAAAAAAACGCACCTGTTATGGTGCGCTTCATCATGAATCATTTAATAAAAAGCCAACTTCGTGACTCGAACACGATACCGGCTCATTACGAATGAGCTGCTCTGCCAGGTGAGCTAAGTTGGCGTAAGTAGTAAAAATATATCGGTTTAATCCGATGTCGTCAAGCAAGAAAATGGTCTGGCAATCTACCAGGAGGGGCTGGCTTCAGCAAAAAAAACGCCGCAAAGTGCGGCATTTTTCAAATATCCGGCAGGTGGAATAAAAGGTTTATCCGCGCCGTATTGTTTTTGTATCAACTATACGTTTCATATCTGTAATGTTTGTAATAATCATATAGTTGTCATACATTTCAATCTTGCGTTTTTCGATAAATTTATTAATTTCATCCCGGGTAACTTCCAGAGAAAGTCCTGCCCAGTGTGCAACATCCGGAATTGTAAGTTTAAACTTGCGCTGGCGTTCACCAGGGTTCGAATTGTTGTTCATTTCATCAAACATGATGAAAACGTCTGCAATACGAGCCTGAAGGTCTTTTATGCCTAAAATCTTAAGTCTGCGTTTCTGGTCATAAATTCGCTTGCAGAATAATTTCAAAAGAATTATTGCTATGCTCGGATTTCCTGTAAGCAGGGTTTTAAAGTTTTCCTTATTAAATTCAAGAACTTTTACGCGGCTTGCAGCTACACAAGTAGCTGAACGCGGAGAATTATCAAGAATTGCCATTTCTCCAAAGAATTCGCCGGCTTTAAGAATATCAAGATTCTTTTTGGTACCGTTTACGCATTTTACAAGCTGAACTTCGCCTGACTGAATCAGATAGAAGCAGTCTCCCGGTTCAAATTCAGAAATAATAACCTGTTCAGGTTCATATGTTTTTGCAAAACGTTCAAAAGCCGGCAGAGAAAACTGTTTTAATGCACCGGAAGAAGAAAGCTCTCCATCGTAAGAAGAATCACGGTGGGTTCTTGCCATAAGCTTGTCATGGCGCAATTTTGCATCAGCATATAATTTTGCAACTTCTTCCTTTAATTCAGAAGTTGGGAACAGAGTAAGCAATTTTATACAAACATCGCAGCAGGAACGGTATTCTTCATCCTGATAAAAACTTCTTGCTACAGAAAGCATGCCTGAAGGCTGGTTTATTGCTATATTATTACTAAGAATTGTTTCAATTTTTTTATGAATCAATCTTAACTGATGAGAAAAAACTCGGAGCATTTTCAGAATGATATTTAATGAAGAACTGAAAAGTTTTTCAAATTCCTGAGTTGTCATACAGATTACAACACTGTCAGAAAGAACCGTAGCTG
This sequence comes from Treponema sp., assembly GCA_016287815.1. Lineage (GTDB taxonomy): Bacteria > Spirochaetota > Spirochaetia > Treponematales > Treponemataceae > Treponema_D. The sequence goes on from JAEEWW010000011.1 coordinate 29,270, forward strand.
TCTCTTCACGTGGAAAATGTCCAAGTGCGGATTTTACTCCAAAAAATTCTCCGATATGAACCTGTTCCGTAACAGTGGTGTTTGATTCAATATCCTGAGAACTTAGAATTAAAACTCCGCTTTGAAGGATAAAAACTCTTTCGTCTTTATCATCTGCAAAGTAAATGATAGAACCTTTTGAATAAGTTATTGCCTTTGGCATTTTTATGTTCCTATATGTTTAAAAATGCTTGTTAGTAAGTTTCAAAATTCTGTTACTTTTGAAACTTTGCTTTCAAAAACCTCATTACATTGCGGTTTTTGAAAACAGCTTAAAAAATCGCCTGACTTTATAAACTGTTTTGTGTATCACAAAATATAATATCATAAATCTTTTTTTTATGCTATTTTATTTTTATGATAGATTTGCATTCTCATTCAACAGCTTCTGACGGTCAGTATTCGCCGTCCGAACTTGTGTTCAAAGCTGCAGAAGCTAACGTTTCTGTTCTTGCTCTGACTGACCACGATACAGTTTCTGGTCACGCAGAAGCGGAAGCTGCCAGCAAAAAAGCCGGTATAATTTTCGTTCCTGGAACCGAACTTGAAATTCAATGGCCAACCGGAGAATTTCATCTTCTGGGGCTTGGTCTAAAAACTCCATCAATGCAATTATTAGATATTATTACCTATTTACAGACTGAGCGCAAGGCTAGAAACTCCAAAATATTAAATAAAATGCAAAACGATGGAGTTTCTGTTACGCTTGAACAGCTTGAAGAACTTTATCCTGTAAAAACAATCGGTCGCCCTCATATTGCAGACTATTTAGTCTGTAAAAAAATCGTAAAAAACCGTCAGATGGCATTTGACAAATATCTTGCACGCGGCAGGCCGTGGTATGTTCCTCGTGCCGGAGCTGATTTAAAAGAAGCTGTAAATGCAATTGTTTCTTCCGGAGGAATTCCTGTAATTGCGCATCCGCTTTCGCTTTATGTTTCCTGGGGAAAAATTGAAGGCGTATTGCAGGAAGTTTTTCACTCCGGTGTTCAGGGACTTGAAGCATGGCACCCCGGTGCAAGAGTTGCAGAAGCCCAGCGTCTTGAAGAGCTTGCAAAAAAAATAGGTTTTTTTGTTACGGCCGGAAGCGACTTTCATGGTGAAAAAGTTCGGAAAGACCGTCATCTAGGACATACCGCCGGTGACAGAAAAATTGAAGACAGATTCTGGACCGAAGAACTTTTACCTCGTTTAAAAGAATAGATTCATCTTTTGGTCAGAAAAGATTTTTTGTTTGCAAATACTTACCTGCGCTTTGGAAAAAAAATACAGGACTTGAACAGGACAGTTCGGCCTTTATTTTCTTTCAAAAATGCCTTTTTTGGGCGTTTTTTGTGTTTTTGCAAAAAAAATTGCAAAATTCGTTAAAAATTTATAATAAAGTTTCATGTTTTTTCGAATCGCATACAAATCTATATTCAGAGGTTTGTATGCGAATATATTCATTTTCCCCATTTGGTTATGAAGGTGCTTTAGTTTCAGTAGAAGTTGATTTAAGGCGTGGGATTCCTGCCATTGATGTGATTGGTCTTGCCGATGGAGCAGTAAAAGAATCCAGAGAAAGGATGCGTTCTGCAATCTGTAATGCAGGTTTTGAATTTCCGCCCGAAAGGGTTTTAATCAGTCTTTCGCCTGCTGATTTAAAAAAAGAAGGTGCCGGGTTTGATCTTGCAATAGCCCTTGCTGTTTTGCAGGCAAAAAAGAATCTGGAAACTTCAGGCAGTGCACTAGGAAGGTCTTCTGTAAGCGCGGTAGAAAATTCACTTGAAAACGGTCAGGAAACTACAGTTCAACCGGAAGACATTTCTGTTCTTGTTATGGGGGAGCTTGAACTTTGTGGAAATGTTCGTCCGGTACGCGCGGTTCATGCCGCTGTTGCAACTGCAATCAGTGCAGGAATAAATTATTGTATAGTTCCTTGTGAAAATTGTGCGGAAGCGCAGGAACTTGCAGGTAACGGCAATAAGCCTCTGCATGTTTTTGCCGCATCAAATTTAGTACAGGCTTTTGCAGCTTTACAGGATTCTTCTTTATTTACAGTAGCTGCCAGACCGTCTTTAACAATTCAACAGAGCAGTCATAGAATGCAGGAAATTGACGGAGTTCTTTTTCCTGAAATTTCTGGTGAAGGTGAATATGCGGATATTAAAGGACAGACTTTTCTTGTTCGGGGGTTGCAGATTGCGGCTGCCGGCGGACATAATCTTTTGGCTTTTGGCGCTCCTGGCTGCGGTAAAACACTGGCGTTGCAGAAATTTGGTTTTCTTCTTCCTTTTTTAACCCCGGAAGAATCCCGGCCTGTTAAACGTATTTATTCTATAGCCGGTTTTATAAGTCCTGAACATAATTCTATGCTTGCTCCGCCTTTTAGAATTCCTCACCAGACAGCCACCATAGAAGGAATGTGCGGTGGAGGCCCCGGCTGTAAACCTGGAGAAATTTCACTTGCGCATAACGGTGTATTGTTTCTGGATGAAGCCGCAGAATTCCGAACTTCGGTTTTGCAGATGCTAAGGGTTCCTCTTGAAAGTGGTTGTGTAACTTTGAGCAGGGCAGGGCGTTCAACGATTTATCCTGCCAATTTTCAGCTTATCATGGCAACAAATCCATGCCCGTGCGGTAATTATGGTTCAGAAAATAAAGTATGCCTGTGCAGTACAAAATCTATTGAACAGTATTGGAAACATTTTTCCGGTCCTTTGCTGGATCGTGTTGATATACGTCTTCACATAGATTTTCCGGAAACAGACGAATGTGAAACTACAGAAAATCTTAGAAAAAAAATTGCACGGGCGGTAAAAGCCCAGCGTGAAAGGCAGAATAAAAAAAACAGCAGGCTCACCCCTGATGAAATAGAACGGTTTTGCCCGCTTGATAATAATTCAAGAAAATTCCTGCAAAATGCATCGGTAAAATACGGTTTGTCACCGCGTGGAGTTGCTTCTTGCATAAAGCTTTCCAGAACTATTGCTGATCTTGAAGGTTCTTCAGAAATAACAGAAGAATTTGTTGCAGAAGCGGTTCAATATAGAAAAAAATCTGGCGGAATGGATTTCCTTTGTGAATAGAGTTGCTTTTTTATGAGAAACTTAAAATTTATCTTTACAAAATGTAGATACTTGTGTATATACTGTAAGTGCAAAGACAATAAGATAAAGCTTCCTTTGAATAACTCCTGTCTTTACCTTTATGAGTTTGCTTTGCAAACTCGTTTACGGGAGGTTTATATGATTTGTACTAAAGTGTTTACAAGTGGAAACAGCCAGGCTGTAAGGATTCCAAAAGAGTTTCATATTGACTGCAAAGAATTATTCATTAAAAAGATTGGAACATCGATTGTTCTTATTCCTAAAGTTAAACCTTGGGAAAACTTGCAGAAAAGTTTTACTGAATTTACCGATGATTTTATGTCAGATGGCAGAAATCAGCCTGAGCTGCAGCAGAGGGAAGCGTTTTAATGTATTTGTTAGATACCAATATTTGTATATTTCTCATAAAAAATAAGTTTCCGAATCTTACAAAGAAGGTTCTGAATTCAAGCTGCTCTGAGCTCGTTTTGTCTGCAATTTCTATTGCAGAAATGGAATATGGAGCCTGTAAAAGTCAGAATAGGGAAAAGAATCGCCAGGCTTTAATAGATTTCTGCATGGATTTTGGAAATATCATTGATTTTACAACCGAAGATACGGAAGCTTATGGTTTGCTTCGCTCATATCTTGAAAGTGAAGGAAAAGTAATCGGACCATACGATATGCAGATTGCAGCTCAGGCAATGACAAGAAATCTTACGGTTGTTACAAACAATTATGATGAATTCTCTAGAATCCCATGGATAAAAGTTGAAGACTGGACAAAGACGGCGTGACTTTTGCGCTTAACGCCGCGCACATCCGTGTGCGCTTTTCCTCGCACCTGCTCGGCGCGCCCTCCGTAGTTCAAGTCTCTTAAGTAAGAAATATTAAATAGGCATAAAAAAAAGCTGTCTTTTTCCAAGACAGCCATTATTTTTACCGGCGAAGAGACTTGAACTCTTACATCATTGCTGACAAAGGATTTTGAGTCCTTCGCGTCTACCATTCCGCCACGCCGGCGAGTTATTGCACTATAGCAAAAGACAGAAACTTATGCAAGAGAGTTTATTCTAGAAAAGTCTGCGGCATTCCATGTAAAAGCGCTTTTCATCTGCTTCACCCATTGAAAAACTTTTTCGTGGTAATGGCCCGCGTCCGTTTATTGTTGCAAAGAAACTGTCTTTGGTAATCGGCGGCAAAAGCAGGGCAACAACATTGTCTTTTTTGCCAAGCGACAAAAGCTCATCTTCACCATGAATGTAGTCAATGGAAATTTCTGCGCCGCTTTTATTTTCTTCTTCAATAAATTTATCTAAAACCGGCTGCAGGTGGGCTACGGCAAGTTCATTTATTTTTGTTGAAAGCGTAAGGAATTTTGTTTTGCCGTCTTCTGTATATGCGAAGCCGAAATTTGCACCGCTGGAATTATCCTTTGCAGTTTTAGAAAGTTCTGCAAAATCTTTTTTTTCCGTAATTTTTCCGCCTAATTTTTCCGCCGCGAAAGAAATCAGTTTTTTTGCATCTGCATTAAAAATTACTCTGTGAATCGGCTCAAAAGTCAGTCCGGAATCATACAGATTAACAATTTCTACCATTGCAAAACGTACCGGGCTTTTTTCAATTTCTTCTTTGCTCTTGCCGTTTTTAAGCATTTCCTGTTTATAACCTTCCCAAACAGTTTTTGCCGTGGCAAGAGAATGGTTCCCGTCTCCGACTGCAAAAAGAAAAACAGAACCGTCCTTTTCGGTATTGTTTTCTGCAATAATGTTCAGACTTTTCTGAATTTCTGCAATTTCTTCTTCTGTATTTACAGCCCAGCCGGTAATGCTTCCGCCGTTCTGCATTAAATCTCCGCTGTATAAAGGAGCTTTTTCTATTTTTTTTACTTTTTCGCCTGCGGCTTCAACTAAAATGTGTTCAGGATCGTTTACCAGGAGCATGATATGCGGAAGTTCAAGAGGAGCTCCGTTTCTGATTTCTTTTCTTGGCGGGATGCGGTCAAGAATCGTTGCTTCTGTAGCACGAACAAGAGCTTTGCTGAAAGGTTCCCATTCGTAGTTGTCAAGATTGATGCATGCTAAAAGCCCGTGCCTGCATCTGCCAAAGGCAGTTTTTCTTTCTATATATATGAATTCTTTTTTTTCTGAATCAAAAATACCGTTGTCCAGATAATTTTTCATTGTAGAGCGAATTTTTGATATCCGTTCTTTTTTATCCGGAGAGTTTAAATAAATTTCAGGAAGAATAAGGTTTAATGTGGAAGGACTTTCCTTGCAGTTTTTTTCAACCTGACTCCAGTATTCCTGATTCTGTGTGTACTGGTCACAGGCAATAACTGCCCATTTTTTTGTTTCAATTTTTTTTGGTAATAAAACATCCGGCATCTGTAAGCCTAATTCTTCAAAACTTTTCATGTCTAAAAATATACCAGTAAGTTTTTGTTTATGGAAGTGAAAAAAAATGAACCTTATGATATACTGTTTACGTTTATGGCAGATTTCGGTTTTCAGCAGACACAACGGACAGTTCAGGTTCAGTCGCAAAAAATGAGCCAGCGGCAAATTTATTCGCTAAATTTGCTTTCTATGAACAGTCAGGATTTGAGGAATGAAATTTTTGCTGCGGTTGACAAAAATCCTGCCCTTGAGATTGTAAAAGATCCTTTTTCTGGAGTTTCCTCTGTAAAGGAAAAAACTTCCCTTTCTTCTGACTATGTGCATTTTGGAAAAGTTTCTGCTTCCGGTCAGGAAAAATCTGATAGTTTTCAGGAAGTTTTAGAAAGTCGTCCAGATGAACGAGAAAGTCTTCAGGAGCATCTGCTTTCGCAACTGAATGTTTCAAAAGTAACTGAAGACCAGTATGAACTTTCTAAAAAACTGATAGAAAATTTAAATTCTTCCGGTTTTCATACTTTAGCACCACATTCTCTGCTTGATAAAAATAATCCAAAGCATACAACTGAATTATTGAATTTCTGTCTTGATCTGGTGCAGAATTTTGATCCGATAGGTACATGCTGTACTGATATACAGGAAAGTCTTTTTATTCAGGCAAAAGACAGACTTGATGTTACTGATACATCCCTTTTTCTTCTGGACGGACATTTTGATTTTCTTTCTCCGCCGAGAGAAAATTCTATACTAAAAAGAATCCATGATTTTGTTCAGGAAAGAAAAAAACTTGTATTTGCAGATTCTGCATCTTCCGCAAAAAAAACAGATTATCATCCTGAAAATTTTACTTTAGAGGATGTGAAAAAAGCCCTGGCTTTTATAAAAACTCTGGAACCTCAGCCTGCAAGGCAGTTTAACAGTGTTTCAAGCGCATATGTTGTGCCTGATGTTTATGTTACGAAAATTCCTCTGGATACGGATTTACGGGACTCTTCTGATGATGTTGTTTCCGGTAACGGGCATTGCACTTTTAAAATCCGTGTTGCAGATAATATGATTCCTTCGGTAGCGGTTTCTTCTGAATATATAAGGGCTGCTGAGTCTTCGCAATTGAGTGGAAAGACGGAAGATAAGAAGTTTATCAATTCTTCGGTAAAAGCTGCAAATGTTTTTATAGAAGACCTTGAATTCCGTAATAAGACAATTGTAAGAGCTTGTGCTGCAATCGTTCGCTTTCAGCTTGATTTTTTTGAAAAAGGTCCTCAGTTTCTTTCACCGTTGCGACAGAAAGATATTGCGGAAGAAATTAAGGTGCATGAAGCAACAGTTTCCAGAATGGCGAACAGTAAGTTCATTCAATGTGAATGGGGCTTGTTTCCTATAAAATATTTCTTTTCTAATGCCGTAGGCGCTGCCAATTCTGCAAAAAAATCTGAGGCAGAAAATGAACACGGCGGTTCTGTTACAGGAGCTGTTTCTAAAGAATCAGTAAAGTATGAAATTGAAAAAATTGTCAATTCACAGCCGGCCGGAGCAAAAAAACTTTCTGACCAGAAGATTGTTGAACAGCTTGAAAAAATCGGTATAAAAATTGCGCGCCGCACGGTAGCAAAATACCGTTCCCAGCTTAATATTGAATCTTCATATTCCCGATAAAAATCTCTGTAAATATTTTTTTCATTGTTTTCTTTTTTTTTGTTAAGTGTTTCTGCTTATTGGAAAAATGAGCACCCTGTAATTGTCTTTCCTGGTGTGACAAAAACTTTGCCTTTTCAGAATTTAGGGGTTATACTTTTCTATAGGAAGAAGGCGAAAGTCTTCAATTACAAAATATAACATCCGCTGTTCGCGACGAAGTTTCTAGCTATTCGCAACGAAGTTTCCAGCGACGCGGGGTTTATAAGGAGCTTAATATGACAAAGGACATTTCTGCAGTTGGGTTTGAGTTGGAAGAAAAACAGTCGGAAATGATTGACAAGAAACTTAAAAGAATTGAGTACGCAGATGACTTGATTGTTGATTTAACTTTGAAAGTTAAACACGATAAAGAATATTCTTTTGATTGTACCGTTCATTTTAGGTGGGGTTCACAGGCTCATGTAACTGGCAGCGACTTTGATTTTGCCGCCGCACTTAACAAGATGATGGATGTTCTTGATAACAAAATCAAGAAGGAAAAAGACAAAATTCAGGAAAAGAAATAACCGCTGATTTTGCAGCCCGGATTTTCCATAAAGTCGCGAAAAAACGTCTGTCTGTAAATCGCTTGTAAAATTATAACTGAAGAAGGCACATTTGAGTTTTCATTTGTGCCTTTTTTTGTTGCGTAGAATGCGGTATATGTGTATAGTATAAATATGACTGAAAAAAAGTTTACAGTCCTTGACTTACTTGAACTTGACCTTCAGGGACATGATTCTCTTAATTTAAAATGTGTTTCTGGCAGACGGGGTTTAACACGCGCCCTTACGGTACCGGATGTAAATCGTCCCGGGCTTGCGCTTTCAGGATTTTATGAGGCGTTTGCTTTTCAGCGTGTTCAGGTATTTGGTCGCGGAGAAACAGCATATCTTAAAAAACTTCAGGAAGAAGGAAATTCTGAAATCATTCAAAAACTTTTTACTTATCAGATGCCTTGCTGTGTTTTTACACATAATCTGGAACCCACTCAGGAGTTTTTAAAAATTTCGGAAGAAGCAAATTGTCCTATTCTGCAGACGGATCTTGAATCTTCAGATTTTTCTTCGCGTCTTCTGCGTGTTGCCTCGAACGTTTTTGCACCTAAAAAAACAATGCATGGCGTTTTGGTAGACGTTTATGGCCTTGGAATTTTCCTTTCGGGGCATTCAGGTGTCGGAAAAAGTGAAGCCGCTCTGGAATTGGTTGAACGCGGACACCGGCTTGTTGCAGATGATATTGTTGAACTCCGCTGTGTTAATGGCAATACAATTCTTGGACAGGGTGCAAATACACAAATCAGTCACCACATGGAAATTCGCGGACTTGGTATTATAAATGTTTCTCAAATGTATGGAATCGGCTCTATCAGAAATCAGAAAGAAGTTCAGCTGGTTGTAAACCTTGAAGAATGGGATTCAACTAAAATTTATGACCGAATCGGTACAGAACAGAAATTTGTAGAGTTGTTTGGTGTAAAGGTTCCGTTAATTGAAATTCCTGTAAAGCCGGGTAGAAATCTGCCGATTATTCTTGAAGCAGCAGCTAAAAATGAACGTTTAAAACGTATGGGTTATTATTCTGCAAAGGATTTTAATCAGAATATTTTAAAATGGATTGAAACTGGAGAAGCACAGGCCGTTTATTACGGTGGTGACGATTCTTACTGATAAAAGGAATGTTTTATGGTAGAAAAATTACTTACGGTAAAAAACCGTGCAGGGATTCATGCTAGACCTGCAGCAATTATTGCGCAGACAGCAAATCGTTTTGAATGTGAAGTAAAACTTATAAAAGATGATGTTGAAGTAAATGCAAAATCAATTATGGGTGTTATTACAATGGCCGCCGGTTACAATACTGTGGTAAAGTTGCAGACTGATGGTGCTGATGAAAAAGAAGCTGCTTCTGCCTTGGCTGCGTTGTTTGAATCGAAATTTGAGGAAGAGTAATTATGAGAGATTTAACGGATCGGCAAAAAGCGGTTCTTGAATTTATTGCATCTTCCGCGGAAAAAAATTCTTATCCGCCGACAGTGCGTGAAATAAGTGAACATTTTGAGATTTCTCTTCGTGCGGCACAAGATCGCATAGAAGCCTTGCAGAAAAAAGGCTATCTTTCAGAAAGTAAAAAACGTTCCCGCTCAATAAGGGTTTTAAAGAGTGATTCTTTAAACAGTTCAGCGCCATATGTGAGCAAGGTTCCGCTTTTAGGTACTGTTGCAGCCGGGAAACCTTTACTTAGTGAAGAAAATTTAGACGGTTATGTAACTTTAACTGCGCCGTTTGTCCGTCCTGATAAATCGTATTTTGCACTCCGCGTAAGGGGTTCAAGCATGATAAATGCCGGAATTCTTGAAGGAGATCTTGCTGTTGTTGAACAGGCCTCTACAGCTGCCGATGGTCAGATTGTTGTTGCAGTTCTTGATGATGCAATAACCCTGAAGCGTTATTATAAAGAATCTTCAAGAGTTCGTTTGCAGCCGGAAAATCCTGCCTTTCAGGCGATTTACAGTCAGAATGTAAGAATTGTAGGCATCCTTTCTAATATTGTAAGAACTTACTAAGATGGCTGTACCTCTTTATCTTTATTCCGGGCCTGAATTTGGCGAACGCAATGAGGCTGTTGATTCTGTAAAAAAGGCTCTTAAAAAAAAGTATTCAGAAATCGATGAATATTTGTACTATGCGTCTGAAACAGATTTTTCTGAAGTAATGACAACTTTGCAAAGTGAATCACTGTTTGTGCCGGCTTCTTGTGTTGTCCTGCGTGGTGCAGAGCTTATAAAAAACAAGGGCGATGTTGAATTACTTGAAAAATGGGTTTCGTCTTCGCCTGATGGCTCTAATGTACTTATTTTGGTTTCTGATGAAATAAAAATTGATTCAAAAGTTGAAAAACTTGTACCAAAAGAAAACCGAAAGATTTTCTGGGAAATGTTTGAAAACCAGAAGTCAGAATGGCTTAAAAAATATTTCAAAAAATCTGGTTATGTTCTGGCACAGGATGCGGCAGAAGCAATTCTTGAGCTTGTAGAAAATAATACTGAAAGTTTAAAAACTGAATGTTCCGGATTTTTCCTGTACTTTCCGGAAGGTTCTGAAATTACCTGTGCAGATGTAGAAAAAATACTTTCGCATAACAGGGAAGAATCGGCATTTACTCTGTTTGACGCAATGTCTGATTTTACAAAACCTGCCGAAGAGCGTCTGCAAAATTCTTTAGAAATTCTACAGAAAATAAGACTTTCTAAAAATTATCAGTCTGTAATGATTATTGGCGGGCTTTCTTCATGTTTTAGAAAATTGAATATATGGCATAAAATTCATTCTGGCGGAAGCTATGTTGATGATTTTGCATTAAAGCAGAATGGTTTTTCAAGCAAAAAATCTCAGGAGCAGTACAGGTCTGCTGCAAAAGTTTGGAGTACGGGGCAGGTAACGGCATGTCTTGCCCTTCTTGCTTCTACAGATGCCGCAATACGTTCTTTGGGCACGCAGATGGAAGAAACGCAGCTACAGATGATGCTTTTTTCAATTATTATGAAAAATGGAGCATTCTGCAGCGAATATCAGGTTTCATAGAGATAGTTTTTGCGGCGATATTTATATTGAAATAGAATTCAACAATTCTTTGAGCGCGGCTAATTCTTCTTTTGTAAAAGTAATTCCTTTGCCCATTTTTTGATGATCCGGAGACCAGCTTCTTATATCGTATTTAGCCGGGCGTTCTCCCCATGAAACAAGGTTTAATTCCATCTTCCATCCGCCTTTACCTTCGGAAATAGTTCCAAGATTCTGCTGGATATTAAAAGAAAAATCATCAGCCATTTTTTACTCCTATAAAAGAAATTCAGAATGATAATGCGCAATTGACATTCACATTTTACGGTGCAGAAAGTTTTCGCTCGTTGGCTCCGTATTGGAGCTTCCGTTTGTTAGCTTTGCACCGCTGGATTCTTTTCTCTATTCTAACAGATAAAATTAAAAAATGCATTTTTTTAAAGTAGAAAAAAAAGCTTGTCTAACATTGCTGTTTTTAAAAATCTATAGTATGCTTAGGTATATAGTGGTTTTTAAAATTAAGCTTTTATAAACCGCCTGTTGCAGAACTTGTTCTGCTGATGCTCTAAAATATTTAAAATTCGTTCGTTTTGAAGTTATTTTAAAGCGCTTTTTTATTTATAACCGGAGGTTGAATAGTGAAAAAAAGTGTTATTTTATTCATTTCTATTCTTGCTTTGATTTTTGCTTCCTGTAAGTCTACTCCAAAAGCAGAAGAAACAACTGAAGAAACAGTTCAGGAAGAAGTAACTGAAACAACTCCAGAAGCTGTTCAGGAAGAAGTTCCTGCAGAACCTTCTGTTGACAAAAGCATTGCTTCTGTTAATCAGGCAAAACTTGACAAGCTTGAAAAAGCCAGAAAAAAGGCAATAGATGCAAAGGCTGCCGAATACTTGCCGGAACCTTTTGCAGAAGCAGAAAAAACTTATAACGACAGAAAAGATTATGTTTCAGAACATTTTGAAACGGAATCTTTTGCTGACGAAATTGATGCACTAACAGTTCGTTATGAAGCTATTGCAGAAGCAGCAGAAGCAGCTGCAAAAAAGAAGCGGATTGAAGAACTTGGTCTTGCACAGTACAGCAAGGCAGATTATCAGAAAGGTGAAAAAGCCTGGGATAAACTTGTAAATCAGTATGAATCAAATGCTTCAGGAAACGATTTGCTTTCTTCTGCAAAGGAAGTAAACGGCGCTTATTCTAAGGTTTTAACAGCCGGTCTTAAATCTATTGCTGCAAAAGCCAGAACTGGTGCTATAAATGCAAAGAAGAAGGCTGACAGCGTATATGCCGGTGTTTCTGAAAAAGCAATCTATAAAACCTGTTCAGATAAGATTGTAAAAGCAGACTCTGCTCTTGTTACAGGCGATCCGGAAGGTGCTTACAAAGGTTATAAAGATGCAGAAGCTTCATTTATGACTTTATATGAAAGCGTTTCTAAAAAACGGGAAGCTGCACAGAGTAAGATTGAAGAAGCAAAGAAAGCTGTACAGAATGCTGAAAACTATGCAGCAGAAGCAGATGAAATTGCTCCACTTACAGAAGCTGTAGATGGAATTGAAGAAGAAAATGCAACTCTTCTGGAAGAAGATGTTTACAAAAAGCCTGAAGATTCTGTAATTGATGTAGACAGTACAGAAGTTGGTAAAGCCGCTGCAGAAATTGAAGCAGCCGAATAATAAGGAGGAGAGGGATGAAAAAGATTTTTTTAGTTCTTACAGTTGCCTTGTTCGGAACTGCTTTATTTGCAATCAGTTACGTTAACAACACTTATCAGAAACTTGCCAATGAATATAGCCGTAAGGCTCAGTCTGCATTGAATGCAGGAGAATATGAACTTTCTGTTGAATATGCAAAAAAAGCAGAAGAAAATGCGGCCCTTTCAAAGGCTTATATCGACAAGATGATGCAGAAAGGCAATGCAGATAAAGATTTGCGTCTTGCCCAGAAAAAGGTTGAATGGGCAAAGTCAGTTTATGTAGATAAGAATTTCCCTATGGCTTATTCTTCTGCAGAAACAGCTTTGGAAAACGCAAAAAAAGCATATGCTGCAGAAGACTATAAATCTGCATCAGCATATGCAAATCAGGTTCTTTCTGTTCTTGCAGATACTTATGAAATTACTCCACTGCCACAGTATTATGTTGTTCGCCCGTGGGCACAGACAAAAGACTGTTACTGGAATATTTCAGGTCGCCCGTATATTTATAATGACCCGCGACTTTGGGAAAATCTTTATCAGAAAAATAAAGATGCAATGCCAAAGCCGGATGATCCGAATTTGATTTTGCCGGGAATGAAAATGGAAATTCCAAGCCTTTCTGGAGAATTCAGAGACGGTGTATATAGCCCTTCAAAGAGCTATGATACATACGGATTAAACCGCTAGACACCACAGCAATCGTGATGCTCTAGTGCAAGATGTAAAGCCTGACTTTTTAAGTCAGGCTTTTTTCATATTTCATAAGAAGTGCGATTGCACTTCCCATCAGTGCATGCTGATATTTTTCTGTACCTAGGTTTTTATAAACTTCTTCCTGTGGTAGTTTTAAAACATTTATAAATTCGTCAGAATCAAGATTTTGTTTTCCGATCTTTTCAAGTTCATAAGCTGCAAAAAAATGAACATGATTGCACATTAAGGCCGGATTTGGATTTAAAGAACCTAAGTAAATCATTTTTTTTGAAACGAAACCTGTTTCTTCTTTTAACTCTCTGGCGGCACTTTCTTCTGGATTTTCATCTTTTTCGCAGACTCCGCCTGGAAATTCTATACTGAGTTTCTGCTCTCCGTGCCGCCATTGCTCAACCATTAAAAAATATTCGTCTAAAACAGGAATCGTAATAACCCAGTCGTTTGCATTCATTACAATGTAATTGCCTTTTTCACCCTGCGGGGAAACACTGTCTGTTTTGTAAACGTTGAAGACATTTGTTTTTAATATTTCTTTTCTTTCAAGTTCTTTCCATTCAAGATTGTTATTTGTGTTACAAGAATTATTCATATTATTGCCCGTTTCAATTATTTTGTAAGCCTTACTTTTTCTGTACAGCTTCTTTTTGCGTTGATTTTCCTAGTTGAATTATAAATCTTTTTACGGTTTTTACAAATGCAAGTTTGGCAGATAAAAATATTTATTGTATAATTATGTGTAGAATTGAAATATAGTTTAATCTGCATGCAAGTTAAGCAAAAATTGATGAAAACTGTGGCTTAACATTCTGCCAGTTAAAAAATGGAGGTTTCATGGCCGTTATTGCTATATCAAGACAGGTGGCTGCCCTTGGCGATGAAATTGCAGAAGCAACTGCAAAAAAACTGCATTATTCTTTTATCAACCGTAAGGAAATTGAACGCAGAATTATTTCTTTGGGATTTCCGGAAGATGTGCTAAAAAAATATGATGAGCGTAAACCGGGTTTTTTTGCTTCGCTTGCAAAAGAAAGGGATGAATACCTGGATTATCTGCAAAGCGCTGTTCTTGAAGCGGCCAGCGAAGGAAACTGTATTTTGATTGGACGCGGTTCTTATATAATTCTTGATGAACTGCCTAATGTTTTGACTTTCCGTTTTGTTGCAAAAGATTCTGTGCGCCGCGAGCGTCTTATGAAAGAATTTTCCTGGGACGAAAAGAAAGCAGACCAGCGCATAGCCGAAAGTGATACAAATAGAACTGGTTTTCATAAAAGTTTTTTTAACATTGAAAGTTCTGAACCGATTCATTATCACATGGTTTTGAATACAGGTTTTTTGGGAGTAAATGAAGCTTCCGATGTAATTGTAAATCTTGTACGCAATACTATTACGCCTGAAAAAGAAATTGCCGGAAAAAAGCGCATTGATGAACTAATTTGTGCCCAGCGGCTTGTAAATTCCCTTGTTTTTGATTACAAATTGAACATTAATTTTTTACATGCCATAAATGAAAACGGTGTGATAACCCTTCAGGGGGTAGCTGATTCTGGAGCGGTTGTAGAAAAGGCTGTTACTGCGGCAAAAACGATTTTGCCGAATTATAAGATAGAATCTGCCATAAGCATCGTTCAGGATTTTAAGACTTATCCGTAAATCATTCAGATAGATACCACGTGTAACATACTCGTGTAACCAAGTGTAACCTGTACATGTTACCTTGTATACAACATGGCAATAGGATTTTATAATTCTACGGAATGTTGAATAAATCCGATTGCAGATTTTTAATTAATAAATATAAAATTGCTAAAACTGGAGAGAAAAATGAAAAACGATAGATGGGTATTTCATAAAGATGTTACGGCTCAGAATGCAGGCGAAGGTGTTATACGCCGCGTAATGGCATACAACGATGATTTGATGTGCGTTGAAAACACTTTTAACAAAGGTGCTGTAGGAGCTTTACACCAGCATCCGCATACACAGATAACTTATGTTGTAAGCGGAAAATTTGAATTTGAAATTGACGGCGTAAAAAAAATCGTAACAGCCGGTGATACAATGCTTAAGACAAACAGCGTCATTCATGGTTGTGTATGTCTTGAAGACGGTGTGCTGCTTGATATTTTTAATCCATATAGAAAAGATTTTGTAAAAGACTGATTTTTCTTTTGGCATCCGCATCGTCCGCAGAAAAAAGGCTGATTGGTGTTTTTTCCTATTTACTGTCCTAGTGATTACGTATATAATTAAGTATCATTAAACTGTCTACAGTATTAGTAAATTTCTTTAACGGTAATAAAATTTTGCGGCCTGCGTTTAATCGTAAAACTGCAGAAAAAAAGGAGAGACTTA
>JAEEWW010000012.1 GCA_016287815.1 Treponema sp.
AAGATAGCCGCGAAGGCGGGAAGGCGAATAACCGGCAGCTCCGCCTGAAGCTCTGGTTGAAATTCCTATCTGATCAAGCATTGTAATAACTGCATTTTCATCATAGCGGTATTGGTTTGAAACAATATTCTGCAGCTGGGTTTTACAGTTAGTAAGGGAAAAATCACTTAAAAACATGCCGAGATTTTTCTGCTTCTCTTCTTTTTCGTCAGAAGAAAGGTATTCAAGTTCTTCAACTATTTCAGGTTTGTTCTGAGAAAGAATATTTATTTCTGCTATTGTCTGGTTATATTTTCCTACAAATTCAATAAGTGCGTTTTTTGCAGTTTCCTTATCTGGAAGAATTGTAATTGTTACAGTGTCCTTTGTTGCATTTTTTATATTTAATGTAACGTCCGGGACTACATCATCTATGGAATTATCCGGTCTGTGAATCGTAATTCCTTCGTATTTTATTTCTGCGTCAGATGCAGTAGAAACCGGATGTAAAGGACCAAATCCTGAAGAAGTTTTCCGGTCATAGATTGAAACAGGGGATATAACCAGTTGTTTTGCTGTGTTTCTGTTTCTGATTACAAGAGAGGTCATTTCAGGATAATCATGTGCGTTTAACGAAACGGATGTTATGCCGGTTTTTTCATCTGTTGAAAGACTTACGTTTTCTGCCAGCTGTTCTTTACCGTCTTTTAAGCGGACAAATATAACTTTTGCTGAATCAATCGGGTTTACAGGACCTTCAAATTCAGAGCCGGGCAGGGCGGTTTCTAACGGATCATTTGAAACAATAATTCCCTGAAATTCTGCTTCGCCTGCTTCCGGTAAATCAGGAATGCTGATTGCTTCGTTTATTTCACCTGTTATGTCAGAAGTTTCATCTTCTGCTATAGTAAAATTAAGAACTCCGTCGGTCTGGTATTTTTCTGGAATATCAAGCGTAAAACCTCCGCGCGGAGGAACAATTATGCCTTTATCATTTATAAAAACTTTTGCATAGGTGATTTTTGGAAGGCCTTCCTGTTCTTCTATAGGCGAAGTTTCAGAAACTTCCTTTAATTCGCTTAGTTTTTTGCCAAATTCATTGGATTCTGATTTTACAGGTCCAAGCATATCGATGTTTTTTGCAAGAGTTAAAGCATCGTCTTTGAATTCAAGCTGGTTGTTGATTCCTGTTTTTAATGATTCGATTAATAAAGTTATTTTTCCGTTATTAGTTCCGATTGTATCTGCCTTTATCAGGTTGTTGCTGCGTCTGTTAAGGGAAGTTATAAAATCGTTTAATTTTCCGCCGTTCCAGTTAAAGTTGATTTCTTTGTCGTTTACGCGGAATGTGTATTTACCTTTTGGAACTTTAAAATCTTTTTCAAGTTCGCCGGACATAAACCTGTCTGCTGTAGCAGGATTTATTACATCAATTTTAAAAGATTCGTATTCTGCACTTCGTGTTGCTGTTGCAGTTACACTGCGTTCATCAGTGGATTCAGTAAGTTTGTTGTTAAACGGATTATCAAATGAATAAAGTGTTTTTGCACTGGCACGTAATGAGGACATGTTTGCATTTACGCCTCGCCATGCAGACTGCTGCCCCTTATAAGAGTCGAGATGTTCCTGTTCTCTTGTGAGAGGAATTCTCTCGACTTTCATAAGGCTTTCAACTAAGTCGTTTGTTTTATATTTGTCTGTTACACCAGGTATGTTAATTCCGGCCATAGTTTCCTTTTTCGCACAGCCAGAAACGACTTAAATCATTTTATCAAATAAAAGCCCGATGGCTTTTCTGATTCTGATTTTTAGTTTTTGCATATCAGCAGATGGTATTTCCTTAATTACTTGATCAGTATTAGGGTCTACAATCTTTATGACAACACTGCCTAACTCGTTATTTACATTAAACTGAAGTTTTCGCCCCAGTACCATGTCAGACAGTCTTTGAAGCTGCTGTACATCTTCCTTTATATTAGCATTACTTTCGTTAATATTGTCGATAACTCTGGCTGCATCATTTTCTAACGGTGCTGCTTTTATCATCGGCGGGGTAAGATTATAGTTCATTCGGCCTTCCGTGGCCAAAATCTGCCCTATGCTACTGTTTATTGTATTCATAGGTCTTTCCTCCTGAAAGAAAGGAATTAGATGGGGGCGCACCCATCTAATCCACGTAAAAGTGTCAAAAAGACGACATCCAGAAGTCTCTTTAACGGTTCTACGATTTTTTTTATCTCAGTAAAGCAAGAACATTCTGTGACTGAGAGTTTGCCTGTGCAAGCATTGCTGTGCCAGACTGTGTGAGAATCTGGTTCTTTGCAAATGAAACCATTTCAGAAGCCATATCTGTATCACGGATGCGTGATTCAGCAGCCTGAAGGTTTTCTGCTGCAACATTTACGCCGTTTGCAGCCATTTCAAAGCGATTCTGGTAAGCACCAAGGTCAGCTCTCTGTTTAGAAACAGTGAGTAAAGCCTGGTCTACAGAATTAATCGCCATGTTGGCCTGTTCCGGTGAAGCGATACTGATGCCTTCTTCATTGCCCTGAGCGCCTTTAAGGCCAAGAGCTGTAGCAGTCATAGTACCGATAAATACGCGAGCGTTCTGATCTACGTTAGCTCCAATCTGGAACTGCATTACACGACCAGAAGCTGAATCAGCAGCGAAGCCACCTGTAAGGATGTTCATTCCGTTAAACTGGGCCTGACTTGCAATTCGGTCGACTTCAGATACAAGCTGTGATACTTCTACCTGAATCTGCATACGGTCTTCGTCAGAATAGATACCGTTTGAAGACTGAACAGCAAGTTCACGAATGCGCTGAAGAATATCTGTAGTTTCCTGCAAATAACCTTCTGTTGACTGAATGAAAGAAACACCGTTAGAGATGTTTTTACTTGCCTGGTTCAAACCTCTGATCTGACTGCGCATCTTTTCAGATACTGCAAGACCTGATGCATCGTCGCCAGCTTTATTAATACGCTCGCCGGAGCTGAGTTTTTCTATGTTTGACGAAATCTCACTTGAAGAAATTCCAAGAGTACGATTTGCATACATAGCACTCATGTTGTGATTAATAACCATAATTTACCCTCCATGTTGAAAAACCTAAGCATCATGCAAAGGTTCCTGAGTGTGCGGGCTGCTATCGGTTATTGCGCCCCCGAAGCAGTTTCAGACCCTTACCGCAGGGATTGTAAGCCGTAAAATTACAAACAGCTGACAATCCCTGAGGTCACAACTCACATGGAAGATAAAATTTTCAAAGATCGAAGCACGTCTGAAAGCGTGCGTAAAATACATACTTGTTAGGGGAGAGTAGAACGATGATGCAGAAAGCCCCGCTAGTAAGGTGTGTGCAAAGCACACACCTTACACAAGTATAATACACTATCTCAGTAAAGACAAGACATTCTGAGACTGAGTATTTGCCTGAGCAAGCATTGCAGTGCCTGACTGCTGGAGGACTGAATTCTTTGTGAATTCAACCATCTGCTTAGCCATGTCTGTATCACGAATACGTGATTCAGAAGCCTGCATGTTTTCTGCAGCAATGTTCAAGCCTTTCTGTGTCTGTTCAAGACGGTTCTGGTAAGCACCAAGATCTGCGCGCTGTTTGTTGATGCGCTGCAAAGCCTGATCCAGTGTACCGATTGCGAGGTTGGCATCATCCGGAGTCATAAGAGAAAGCTTGTCTTCTGTACCAATTTCACGGATTCCAAGAGCATCAGCTGTCATTGTTCCAATGAATACCTGAACTCTCTGATCCATGTTAGCTCCGATATGGAACCACATTGATGCAGTTACAGCGTTTTCACCATTTGACTGAGCGAAACGACCTGTCAACATATTCATACCATTGAACTGAGCTGAGCTTGCGATGCGGTCAACTTCAGATACAAGGGCAGATACTTCAACCTGAATCTGCATGCGGTCTTCATCAGAATAAATTCCGTTAGAAGCCTGAACTGCAAGTTCACGGATACGCTGAATGATATCAGTTGTTTCCTGAAGGTATCCTTCAGTTGTCTGAATGAAGCTGATGCCGTTCTGTGTGTTTACAGAAGCCTGATTCAAGCCTCTGATCTGAGCACGCATTTTTTCAGAAACTGCAAGACCGGAAGCATCATCACCTGCGCGATTAATTCTTTCGCCGGATGATAATTTTTCCATATCCTTCATCTGGTTGATACCTGTTACGCCCAAAGTACGATTGGCGAACATTGCTGACATGTTGTGATTGATAACCATAATATTCCTCCTTGGAATATATTTTTTTGTAAGACAGCGTCCATGCCATCTCCGCAGGAGTTATTCCCGGGATAAATCCCAATAGTTCCTGCTTGATATCCTGAAAACTGGTTTCTTAGATATCCAATCTTATTTTCGGAAGGAGGGTTTATAAACTTTAATGTTTTTTTTGAAAAAAATGAAAATTTTTATTTTTTTTCTTAAATTTTTGCAAAAAAAAATCCGGCACGTTTATTTGTGCCGGATTTATATCTTAATTTTTCTTGAAATATTCGTATATTAACATCTTTAAGTATTCAGTTGCTTTTCCACGGTGAGAAATCCTGTTTTTTTCTTCAGCTGAAATTTGTGCAACCGTTTGATTGTACTGAGGTAAAAAGATTATAGGATCATAACCAAAACCTCCTGTTCCGGCTTTGTCTTTTATATCTTTTATAAGAGTACCTTCAAATGTTTCCTGTACAACAAAGAATTTATCCGGATTTACAAGGAATACCATTGAACATGCATAATGACAGGAACGTTCTCCATTTGCAAAATGTGTTGTATCTATTCCGCCTTTTTTTAAGGCATCATTTGTCTGCTGAATAAGAAAAACATTCTGTTCTTCCTGACTGATTCTTTTTCCGTCTGGTCTTCCTTTTGGAAATTCAGGACCAGCGTAGCGTGCTGAATAAACGCCAGGAATTCCTCCAAGTGCATCTACACAAATTCCTGAATCATCGGCTATTACTGGGGAGTGAACGATATTCCACAATGTTCTTGCCTTTATGAGGCTGTTTTCATAAAAAGTTGTACCTGTTTCTATAGGATCAAACTCTATGCCTTCATCATCCGGAGTTACGATTTCAAAATCACTTAAAATCTGTGATAACTCTCTTTTTTTGTTTTTGTTTCCGCTTGCAAGATAAATTTTCATGCAGTTAATAATAGCGAATGTTAATGTTTTAGGCAACGTTTTGAAGATTCCCTTAAGATTCCCTGTTTTGCAGGTTCCCGCGTTGACTTATGTCTCCCTGCCTTTGAGGCCTACCTTAATGCAGCTCCCGGAATTAGTGTTTTTGCATAATCAACAAGTTCTTTTATGTCGCCGTCAAGATACGGGATAATTTCGTTATAATCAGGATTCAGGCAGTTTTCATTTCTGAACTGAGCAAACTGCCATGAAGCATCCTTTGGAAGAAGTTCTGCTATGTTTTTTATATCTTCTTTTGTAATCAGCGAAGGTACTAAGACTGTTCTGAATTCACGTTCCTGCGGCGGATATGCAGAAATTAAGTCAACGCTTTTTCTTAAAACTTCATGAAAATCGATTTTTGTTAAAGAATCTTTTTCCAGTAAAAGCGAATACTTTTGCGGGCTTGTCTTTATGTCCATTGCTATAAAATCAGGTTTTGTTTCTGGATTCGCGATAAGTTTTTCAAGTAAATCCGGTAGAGTTCCGTTTGTATCAAGTTTTACCTTTAGATTTAATTTTTTTGCTGCCCGTATCAAATGCGGAGTAGCGGGATTTAAAAGTGCTTCTCCGCCGCTTATTACAAAGCCTGTAAGGACTTTTTGCCGCTTTTCAAGATGATCAGTAATTTCTTTTATTGAACAAAGATTTTCTGCAGGTTCGCAATTTAAAACAAGGTTTGTATTATAGCAGTACGGACAGCGCAAGTTGCATCCTTCAAGAAAAACAGTACTTGCAACTCTTCCTGGAAAATCTACAAGGGTAGTTTTTATTAAAACTCCACGAGGTTTATTTAATTGTTCTTCTGTTAAATCCATTTTCTAACCTGTCTTTTTGAATCCTTTTATGGTGATTTTACGGCAAAAAAAAACAAGGCTGGAAAACCAACCTTGTTGTATAAGATTAAAAATTTCTGTTATACGGCAGCGGCTACCGGTTCAAAAATTGCAGTAAGTTCTTCTACGTTGTGTGCTCTTGCAACTTCTTCATTATTTGAATTGTAAACGATTACAGTTGGTGCTGCAAAAACACCTTTGCTTGCTGCTTTTGAAAGACCTTCTGTTGTGTCTACGTCAATTTTTTCGCCTGCAGCATTAAGGTCTGCAATATATGCCTTTACCGGCGGGCAGTTAGGGCATGTCTGGCGATAGTAGAATTCGTAGTGAAGGGCACTTTCAGAAACTGCTTCTGCCTTTACTTCTTCTTTTTCTTCAGAAATAGTCTGTTCGCTGGTTCTGTGGCACTGACTGTCTTCCAGTGTAAACATTTTGCGCTGTTTAAACTCATCAGCCTTTCCACGGTTCCAGTTACGTACTGCACGATAGTAGCCTACAATTCTGGCATAAACTTCTGTTTCTTTGCCATGGACGTTATTGAGGGCTTCTTTTGTAGCTTTTATTTCTGCATCAATTTCTTCTAAGGTACGTTTCGTTGTAATTCCTTCCATAATTTTAATTTTCCTCCCACAGAAAATAAGGTTTTTCTACCGCTAAATATAGCGTTGTTTATAACTATTTACAATAGTTTAACACTATATTTATGTTCGGTCGAAAGATTAATTTTCTTAACTGTTTTTTCCTGAAAGAATCAGCTTGCGCTGTTCTTCAAGAAGTTCCAGTTTAAGCTGAAGTGCTTTCTGTGCTTCAGCCTTACACTTCGGACATTCTTTCTGTTCGCCGGCAAGATAGCCGTGGATTGAACATACAGAATACGTCGGTGAAATTGTGACGTAAGGCAGACGGTAATTGGTCATAATTGTACGAACTAAGTCGCGGCAACTCTTCCAATCCTTAATCTGCTCACCCATAAATGTGTGGAATACTGTTCCCCCAGTATACCGCGTTTGGAGTGCTTCCTGATGGTCTAAAGCCTCAAACACGTCTGCTGTATAAGATACAGGCAGCTGAGTTGAGTTTGTATAGAACGGATCGTCCTTTCCGCTCGTGATAATATCCGGGAATTGCTGTTTGTCATGCCGTGCAAGGCGGTATGACGTACTTTCTGCAGGTGTTGCTTCAAGATTGAACAGTTCGCCTGTTTTTTCCTGATAGTCCTGCATTCTTGCCCTCATGTGGTCAAGAACTTTTTCGGCAAAGGCTTTGCCTTTCGGGCTTACGATGTCGCATTTTAAGAAATTAAGACAACATTCGTTCATTCCGCAAAGACCGATTGTATTAAAATGGTTATCCAGTGTTTTTAAGTAGCGGCTTGTATACGGGAAAAGTCCGCCGTTAAGAAGTTTCTGTATAACCTTACGCTTTGTACACAAGCTTTCTTTTGCCAGATCCATTAAGTAATCAAGGCGGGCAAAGAACTGTTCTTCAGTTTTTGCAAGATAGCCGATCTGAGGCAGGTTGATTGTTACTACTCCAAGAGAACCTGTAAATTCATCTGAACCGAAAAGACCGCCGCCGCGTTTACGTAATTCGCGTTTGTCAAGACGGAGACGACAGCACATTGAACGAACATCGCTCGGGTTAAGGTCAGAATTTACGAAATTCTGGAAATATGGAGTTCCATACTGGGCTGTCATTTCAAAAAGAAGTTTTGCGTTTTCGCTGTCCCAGTTGAAATCTTTTGTAATATTGTATGTTGGAATAGGGTAGCCGAATCCACGGCCGGCAGCATCGCCTTCAAGCATAAGAAGGATGAACTGTTTGTTGATTAAGTCCATTTCTGCCTGACAGTCACCGTAGGTAAAGTCCATTTCCTTTCCGCCTACAATTGCTTTCTGATTTTTAAGGTCATCAGGACAAACCCAGTCTAAAGTTATGTTTGTAAACGGAGCCTGTGAACCCCAGCGGCCAGGAGTGTTTACACCGTAAATGTAACTCTGAATGCACTGTCTTACTTCTTTTTCTGTAAGGTGATCAACCTTGATGAATGGAGCAAGGTATGTATCAAATGAACTGAAAGCCTGAGCACCTGCCCATTCGTTCTGTAAAATTCCCAGGAAGTTTACAATCTGATTTACCAGAGTTGAAAGGTGAGTTGCCGGGGTTGATGTAATTTTTCCTGGTACTCCGCCAAGACCTTCTTTGATAAGCTGTCTTAAAGACCAGCCTGCACAGTAACCAGAGAACATGGAAAGGTCGTGGATATGGAAAGCCGCTGTTTTATGTGCTTCGGCAATTTCCTTTGAGTAAATATTTTTAAGCCAGTAATTTGCCGTAATTGTTCCTGAGTTGTGAAGAATAAGTCCGCCCAGAGAAAAGTTTACGTTTGCGTTTTCGTTAACGCGCCAGTCTGACTGAGAAAGGTAGCCGTCCATTGTTGAATTGATGTCGAGCATAAGTTTCTTTGAATCGCGCAAAGCTTCGTGGCGTGAACGGTAAAGAATATATGCCTTTGCAATTTCAACTTCTTTATTTTCTATAAGGACTGTTTCTACAACATCCTGAATTTCTTCAATTGCAGGAATTGAATGTGCACGACGACCTGCAAGCAGGATACGAAGGTGTTCTTCAACTGCATCTGTAAGTTTTTCTGCCCTTACTGTATCAGGGTGTTTTTCTACAGCTTCAATTGCTTTTCCAATTGCACGCTCGATTTTGCTTCTGTCGTAAGCGGCAATCTCGCCGGATCTTTTTACAACGGATTTGATGAACGATGATGATTCTTCATCTTTTCCGTTACCTAAAAAACTTCTCCATTCTGGAAACACAGACTGCTCTGTACTTTCGCTCATTCCTTTCCCCCACCAAATTTATTAATTTCTGTTATAAACTCATTTAAGTCTTCAAAGTGCTTGTATACCGATGCAAAACGGATATAGGCAACTTTGTCAAGTTTATGCAGTTTTGAAAGCACAAGCTCTCCTAATTCTGCCGTGCTTATTTCGCGGGTTGCTTTTCCCTGCATAACCGCTTCATCTTCAATTTCATTAACAAAAGCTTCAATCATCGAAGCGGAAACCGGTCTTTTTTCCAAAGCCCGCTCAATGCCTTTTGAAAGTTTTGCAGGGTCAAAAGGCTGACGCCTTCCGTCGCGTTTTACAACCATAAAAGGTTTTTCCTCTATGCGTTCGTAGCTTGTAAAACGGTAACTGCATGAAAGACATTCTCTTCGTCTTCTGATTGTTTCTCCGTTTGCCATGGTTCTAGATTCAATTACTTTGTCATCTAAACTTCCGCAATAAGGACAACGCACTTTTTTACCCTTGAAAAATACTTTATTTATATAAATGACAAGAAATTATCGTTTTTATAATTGAAATTTTCTGTCGCTATATATAGTGTTTTTTTTAACACTAAGAAAACTATACAACACTAAATATGATAATGCAAGTAGAAAGGAATAAAAAAATCAAATTTTTTTTAAGATGAAGATTGCACAGAAAAGTATGGAAACCCATACAATCCAGTAACCGTATCTTTCAAAGACAGTTACATTTTTTTCGAACACGGGAACATTGAAGCGAAGGGCTGCCGGTTCAAAAAGCGGCAGGTCAGCGATAATCCTGCCTTTATTGTCTATTACCGTGCTGTAGCCTGAATTGGTACAGCGTACGGTAGTCTGCCTGAATTCTATCGAGCGTAATGCGCCGATTACAAAATGCTGGTATTCAGCAGAGCGTGTCAAAGACCATGAATCATCTGTCAGGTTTATGAATAATTCGCTTCCTGTTTTTGAAAGCATTTTATAAATGTCCGGGAATGCGTCTTCAAAGCATATCGGGGTACTGAAAGTTATTTCTTCGGGTAAGCCGGCAGTATTTTTCCCTTTTACTTTAAAAACCTTTGCCTTATTGCCGGCTTTCCATCCGTTGGAAAACCCTGCAAGTCTTTTCATTGTATTGCGAACCCACTCAAATTCCAGACCGGGAATTACTTCTGCAAACGGAACAAGATGAATTTTACAGTATGCGTCTATAAAGTTTCCGTTTGAATCAATAAAAACTGCACCGTTTCCGAAAAATCTGTTTATTCTGTCCAAAGTGAAAGGAGCACCGGTTATAACAGGTACATTCATTTTTTGTATAAAGTCTGTAAGCGGCTGTTCCGGAGGCATTGTGATGTAATAGTTTTGTGCCTGAGGAAACGGAAAGCGCAGAACGGCTTCGCTCCAGACAACAAGGTCCGGTTTTTCTGTCTTTTCTTTCAATTTTTCCATCGAAAGTTTTTCGGAAACAAGAATTGATTTTGTATCGCCGTTTTCCTGCCATGAATCTGTATTCTGCTGAACAATTATTGTATCAAGAAATTTTACAGGTTCTTCTTTTTTTGTATAACGGAAAATTCCATACAGTTGGGAAATACAAAGCAGCGTTATACAGAATAAAGATGCATTTTTATAGTCAGAAAAGCCTTTGTAAAGAAAATCGCTTTTATACGTTTTGCTTGATTTTTTTATATATGAATAAATTATAAGTCCCTGCGCAATTGTTGCCGAAAAAAGAGCCATTAAAAAACTGATTCCTAAGGCACCTGTAATATCTGCAATCTGAATAAAGCATTGAGCCTTGTAGGCAGTCATGGAAAGAGTTCCCCATGGATAAGCTAAAAATCCTGTGGATTTTGTCCATTCCCAGATTGTCCAGACTGCTGCAAAATATAAAACTTTTTGAGCCGGTGGAAATTCTTCTAACGTAGTCTGCCTTTTTGGTAACGTAAAAGCTGAATACGGAAAGTACAGCATCCAGCCGAAAAAAGCTCCTATTACACCGGTACCGGCAGCTGAAGCTCCAAGCGTAAAAATTGCAAAGTCTTTAAAATTTGCAAGCCAGAAACTTGAAAGTACATGTACTGTTATGGCATGAAGTCCGTTTAAAAGTGCAGCTTCTTTATAGGAATGAGATTTAGAAATTGCAATATATAAAGGAATAAGTGAAATAAATCCCAAGAAAGGGGAGCCGAAATAAAGAATTTCATTCGGAATTGCCAGGGATAATATGATGCCTGAAAACAAAATGTAAAAAACTTGTAAAATTCGACTCATTGGTGTATATTTTAATCGTTACGTTTTGTTTTTTCAACAATCGTTGTTCATCTGCGTAAAAATTAAATAAATGGGTATTATATGAATCTTGTAAACGATGCGCATGAAACTGAGTATGGGGAACTTCCTGCTATAACGGTTTCCGCACCCGGGCGTTTTCATCTTATAGGTGAACATTCCTGGTTTTTTCGTGACAAGACGCTTTCAATGGCAGTTAATCTGCCTGTTTATGTTGCTGTTTCTGTTCGCGATGATGCTTCCGTCAGGTTTTATTTTCCTCAGTTAAATGAGCGAAAGCGAGCCAGTTTGTCTTCTTTAAAATTCAGAAAAGAAGACAGGTGGGCAAATGCCGTTAAGGCAATTATCTATGGTTTTACTTCCGGAGGATTTACTGTAAAAGGTTTGAATATTACCGTTTACAGTGACATTCTTCCTTCTGCGGGTTTTGGAATTACCACAGCCATAAAAATTGGAAGTGCAGTTGCAATAAATAATCTTTTAGATTTGAATTGTTCGCAGGCACAGCTTTTGCAGGTTATTGAACGCGGAAATAAATTATTTTTGAATGCAGGAAACTTTCTTGCAGATAATTTTTCTGCATTGTATTCAAAAAAAGGAACTTTACTGTTAACAGACCATTCTAAAGCAAGCTGGCAGAATATTCCGTTTGATTTCAACGACAAAGTTATTCTTTTGACCGATGCCCGAGTTCCTCGAATTTCAACATGGGATAAAGAAACCATGCTCGAACCTGAAAATGCTCTTCTTTTAGGTGATTTAAAGGAAAAAAAGAACAATGTTTTTGGTGGCTGGGCATATAATGCAGATCCTACGGACATAAACGAAACACTTTCTGTTGTTTCTGAAGACATGAGACGAAAACTTTTGTGCATTATGTATGAGCATAACAATGTCCTTCTGGCTCTTCAGGGAATAGAAAAAAATAATTTCGGAATGTTTGCCCGTGCCGTAAACAGAAGCCACGAAAGCATGCGGGATTTATATGATATTTCATGTCCGGAAATTGACTGGATTTTAAAGCGTGTCGGTGAACTTGAACCGAATCTTGAAGACGTACGAAATCCTGTAACCTGTGGCAGAATTACCGGTAAAGGTTTCGGCCGCTGTCTTTATACAATTGTCAGAAAGCAGGATGTAGAAACTTTAACAAAGCATTTAAAGGATTACGAGAGAATCTTCGGATTCCATCCGTTAACATACGAAGTAGTTCCTTCTGACGGCGTAAAAATTGTGGAAGACTGATGTTACTTTTTTTAACTAATGATGACGGATTTGATGGCGAAGGTTTGAAAGTTTTAGCCGAAAAACTTTCCGAAAAACACGAAGTTTGGATTATAGCTCCTGACAGAAACCGTTCCGGGGTTTCCAATCATTTTTCAATGGATAATAAGCTGAAACTCACAAAGCTTGGCGAACGTTTTTACAAATACGAAGGTTATCCTGCAGATTGTACTTTGCTTGCAACCCGTGGATACGGTGTTGTGCTTCCGCGAATGCCTGATGCGGTTGTTTCTGGCATAAACCGCGGCGCAAATATGGGAACTGATTTAGTTTATTCAGGAACTGCCGCTGCAGCACGACAGGCAGTAATTAACGGTGTTCCTGCTGTAGCCTTCAGTGTAGAGTCAGATGATGAAAATTATTACTACGATAATCTGGCAGATTTTGCCTTAAAAAATCTTGAAAAACTTCTTTCGCTATGCGATGTTGCGCCGCGTTCTCTGGAACAGAAAAAACGATGTTCGTTTATAAATGTAAATGCAAAAAGTTCAAATGATCCATATAAAGGTGTAAAATTAACGGACACGGCATTCAGGGAATATAATGATTATATTCAGCTTGAAAAAATCAGCGAAAATGAATCCCTGTGCTGTACGATTGGAAAAAAGACTGATACTTCAAGTATAAATTACAGCGATTATGAGGCTGTTTCGGAAGGTTATATTTCTGTAAGTAAAATTTGTGCAGAAGTTGAAGCGTACAGAATAGTGGACGGCATTTCATTTTCAATGTAGAATATAGAGAAAGGTTATTATAAAGCGGTGGGTAAAATGTCAGATAATTCAGTTCTTGCTGAAGGAATTAATTTATATAACCGGAATTCTTTCAGAGATGCTCTTACATTTTTTCTTTCTCTTCCTGAAGAAGCAGAAGCGGACAGCATGGAACTTATGTATTACATAGGTTTGTGTTATTCAAAAATGGGTCGTTACGACGATGCGCTTTTGTATCTTGAACAGGTTGTAACTGCCGGTAAAAATAAAAACCGGATTCTGCAGTGCCGTTATATTCTTGCCGTAATTTATGCAATTTCAGGACGTAAAAGACTTGCTCAGTTTGAGCTTAACAAACTTCTGGAACTTGATTATAAACCGGCAAGCGTTTATTCATCCCTTGCATATATTTCCTGGCAACAGGACGAAGTTGACGAATGCATTTCTTATTATAAAAAAGCATTGGACGCAGACAGTGAGAATTTAACTGCACTTAATGGCTTGGGGTATGTTTTAGCCTGCGAAAATCGTGATCTAACGGAAGCCCTTTCTTATTGCAAGCGGGCAGTGGACGGAGAACCTAATTCTGCGGCCTGTCTTGATTCTCTGGGCTGGGTATATTATAAGCTTGGTTTATTTAAAGAAGCAGATAAATATGTAAGGCAGGCTTCTAAACTGAATAAGGAAAATCCTGAAATTTCAGAGCATCTGAGGTTGATTACAGAAAAAAGGAATTCATAAGCAGTTTGATTTGCTGTAAAATGAAACTGGCAGGCTGAAAAATAAAATAGAGGAATAATGAAAAAGTTTTTTGATGGCAGAATAAAAATTAACTCTTGTTTTTTCTTTGTTTTTGTTACGTTAATTATTTTTAATGTATTTACTGCATTTTCTCAAACTTCATTTAATAATCTTGAAAGCAAGGAAGCAAGTCTTGCAGAAACCGAATTCCGCAGGGGAGTTCAGGCCTATTACAGAAATGCTTTTAATGATTCTGTAATGCAGTTTGAAAAAGCTTTATCATATCTACCTGATGAAAACCTGATTCTAGACTGGCTTGGAAAAGCCTATTACCGTTCTGGAATAGAAGGTGCTGCCCTGCAGCAATGGAAATTTGCTTCCGAAGCAGGTTACGGCGGACTCTTACTTAAAAACCGCATAGAAATTGTACAGGAAAGACGTATTACCGGTGCAAACCAGGAATCAGCGCTGCGCTATACAGAAGCAGGAGGTTTTCCTGGAAATAACGGAGACATTATTGTTTTCAGTCAGCCTGTTTCTGTTTTGCCAAATCCTGACGGAACAATGTGGGTTTTATCGTATGGTTCAAATGATCTTTTAAAAATCGATGTAAACGGGACTGTTATTAACCGTATTACAGGACCAATTAACGGATTTGACAGGCCTGTTGATATTATCCGCCTTAACGACGGAAAACTTCTTGTAAGTGAAAGTGCAGGCGATCGTTTAAGCCTGTTTAGTGAAGGCGGAAGATTTGAAAAATATATAGGCCAGAAAGGACGTGCTCCCGGCGAATTTGTAGGACCTCAGTATCTTGCCCAGGATGGTTACGGCAATATTTATGTAACGGATTTTGGTAACTGCCGCGTTGATGTTTTTGATAAAGACGGAACAAGCCTTTTTAATTTTGGTAAAAAAACTTCTTTGTTTGGTGGTTTACAGGGACCTACCGGTATTGCTGTTGATGGCGAGCGTGTTTTTGTCGCCGACTGTGTAACCGGTGCAATTTATGAATTTGACCGTTTTGGTAACTATGTTGACATTCTTGTTCAGGAAAAAACATTTAAGAAGCCTGAGTCAATAAAAAAATGGGGTAATTTTCTTGTTGTATGTGATAAGAACCGTATAGTTTCTGTTGATACAAGGGATGGTTCAACATTTGAAAATGCAAATACAGGAAATGCACCTTCCAGAATTACAAGTGCAGTGCCTGATATAAACGGAAATATTCTTGTAACAGATTTTACTTCTAACGAAGTTTACGTAATGTCAAAAATGACGGAAGTTATTGGCGGTCTTTTTGTTCAGATTGAACAGATAAATGCGGATAATTTTCCTCTTGTAACTATGGATGTTCGTGTTGAAAACCGCCGCCGCCAGCCATTGGTCGGGCTGCATGATATAAACTTTTATGTAAGTGAAAATAAAAGACCAGTTACAGACTTAAAGCTTTTGGGCGCGGTTTCTTCAAATGATACGGCAGATATTACTATTGTAGTAGACTGTAATCCTTCAATGAAGAAATTCCAGGGTGAACTTCAGTCTGCCGTGAGGGATATTGCAAAAGCTATGCAGGGAAAAGGTACTGTACGGCTTGTTACAGCAGGAAAAATTCCTGTCTTGGAATACCGCGGAAATCCTGACGGTTTACGTAATTTTACATCAGATGCCTTAAAAAATTCTTATGATTCAGACTGTGCAATAGATCTTGCATTGCGCCTTGCTTCAAATGAGCTTGTTCTTGGAGAAAAGAAAAGAGGAATTATTTATTTAACTTCCGGCAATGTCGGAGTTTCATCTTTCAGTAAATACGGACTTTCAAACCTTACGACATACATGAATAATAATTCAATTTCCCTTTCTGTGATTCAGCTTTCGCCGGAAGCTCCTGCTGAGGAAATTCAATATCTGTGTGACTATACAGCCGGTTCTTCATATTATATCTACCGCCCGGAAGGAATTTCAAACATAATTCAGAATATTATAGAGCTGCCTTCAGGTGTTTATCAGCTTTCGTTTAAATCTGCTTTACCAAGTAATTTGGGACGTGCATATCTTCCTGTTGAAGCAGAAGTTTATCTTATGAACCGAAGCGGAATTGATGAAACAGGTTATTTTGCGCCTTTACAATGAATTGCCGGTTATAATAAATCGCTGTTAGTTTTGTGCCAGACTATTATAGCTGTTCCTTATCCGAAGATTAAAATTCCATAGATTAGAATTCCATGCGTGCGCCTATTGAAGCGGTTATATTCAGTAATATTAAAGAATCCCAGGTGCAGTTGTAAGTTTCTGCAAGGGAAGAAATTATAGTCAGGTTTTTATTCATTTTTAAATCAACGGAATGATTAATTTCAAACGAATGTTTTTTTATAACTTTTGAATTTGTTGTTGAACCTGTAGTATTTTCTGAGATACTGAAATTTATACTGTCGCTTCTTGTAAGGATTGCATCTGTTTTATTATATTCCGGGTTAAAAAGCATAATTATGCCCAGAATTGGACTTACTTTTCCACGTCGTTTCCATAAGGCTGTTTCTTTTACGTTCCAGATGTCTTTGTCTTCAAAAGTCAATTCTGTTCCAAAACGAACGGAATCACTTTCGTTATAATAAAAATTTGATTGAAAATACCCCGAATGAATGTATTTTTTTTCACCTGTTTTTCGCGGAATTTTTGCTCCGGTAGAAAAAGAAGCCATATATTCATCCTGTTTAAAAAGTTTTGTTTTTTTCAGGATTCCGGATTCCCCAAAAATGTTAAATGCCGAATAATTTACAGTTGCTTTATATTGATAAATGTCGCTTATTATTGCAGAAGTCCTTATGTCTCTTGCAGCCGTAAATGAAATTCCGCTTGGAATGTACAAATCTTTTTCTGTTCCAAAAACAGGTCTTCGCCAGGAAATTGAATAAGTTGTCGTATAATAAAGAGATTCTGTGGAATCCTTGTTTAAGGAAGTATTGCTTAAAATCCTGTTGGAAAGTGAAGAACTTATAAGGTCGTTTACAGGCAGGGAAGAAAATAAAAATTCCCTTTCCTGCAATGTAGAAGCAAGTTTTTCAGTGTCTCCCTGATAATTTCCGCCATAAAGAGTTTCTTTTATACCGCCAGATTCTTTTGTCCAGCGTAAACTTATATTGTTGCTCCCTAGCGCAAATGGAATATAAAAAATTATTTTGCTTGAATCTGTAAAGGTGTTTGATGCAGCACTTTTGTATTCTCCGTTTGTTTCAAAATCAATTTGCGGAGAAAGTTTTGCAAAAGGAAAAACGAATGTATTTGAAAAATCAGAATGTACTTTTCTTCTTGCTGCATTTGATTTTCCGGAAGAAAATGCGAATTCCGTACTGTCTTTCCAGCCCTGATTGTAGGAAGAAGTTTCAAGTCGGCTTGCATTTTGCGATGATGGAAGTAATTTCTGGTTTACCTGTGCACCTGCTGAAAAGATGTAAGTCATATTTTCTGCCGGGATTTTTATTCTTGTTTTTAAAGAACTGTTTTGAGTGACAGCCCATGGATTTGAAGTTGCCTGTGTTTCTCCGTTTATAGAAAACGGAATGCTTGTTTTTGTAAAATCAAGAGATGCACTGTTTCTTTTATCAAGTGTTTTTTCTATAGAGTTAAATCTGTATTCTTCGTTGAATTTTAAAATTGAAAATAAAGGCTCTTCAGTTTCTGCTTTGTGTCCTGCGCTGGAAAGTTTTGCTGAACTGTCGCCTGTGTGGCTTATGTCACCGGATAAAGCAATGTTTGCAGCGCTGATTCCTATGTAAGATGAGCCTTCAAAAGATTTTTCGTTTGCATCAGAATCAATTTTATTAACTGTAGCGGAATAACGGCCTTCGCCGCCGATTAAAAAGTTTTTTAATAATGCAAACTGACTGTTTTCAAAAATATAGCCTTCTTTTTTATATTCGGTTTTAACTTTGTCTTCGATAAGATAATGTTCTTTTGCCCCGGAAAGATGAAGTTCATCAAACTGAAAATCTCCTTTTGTATAGATTTTCCCGCCGAATGCAGTTTTTAAATCCATTTTTATCCGGCACGGAACCTTATCTGTGTTTATGTAAATCCGGTTAACCTGAACGTTGTCTGAATCAATATATACTTTTTTTGAAATTCTGTTTACAGACAGCTTATGCCATTGCGAATCTGCATAATTGTTTAACACAACGCCTGAAAGTTCCAGTTTTACGCAGATTTCCTGATTGTCAAAACTTATTCCGGCATTTCTGTCTAATGTAAGTGAAAAAGCACTTTCTGTGTCTGTGGTTGTGGGTGATATGTCACTTTCTGATTCTTTTGAAAATTTGAAATACAGGTTTATATCCTGATAAGGAGTTATATCAACTTCAGAAAAGTATCTTGTCATTATGATATGTGATTTTTCTTCGTCGAAATTGGAAGCGGCGGCGGCATTTTCCCAGTGAATGTTTTCTACATAGTTTGTAGAATCATTGAATTTGCTTACGCCTGAAAGATTGGAAGTTGTCTGGCTTGCTGTAACAGAAAGATTGTCCGGGTGTGCTGTAAAAATATTCTGTGTCTGAATTTCATAAGGACCTATCCAGATTTTTCCTTTTGTATTTGATTTTGTGCCGCCGATTGTGTTCCCGCTGCCAGAGCCGCCGTTTACAACAACTATAATTCTTGCATCGTGGTTTGAAGTAAATCTTGCGCGGTCTTCTTCTGTAATTTTTATTTTTACGATATTTGCGGCAAAGGAAGGTGAAAGCGGATTAAAGGCTTTTTCTACGTCCATGCCGCCGGCGTTAGTTGTATTGCCGCTATGGTCGTAAATTTTCCAGGTTGGAATTGAATTAACATCTTCAACTGAAAAATCATCTTCCGAACTTACTCCAAGCTGAAGGTAAACATCGTAATCTCTTGTGGATGTGTCGTCAGGTTTTATGGCTATTGAAAATTCTGTAGCCGATGCAAGCTGTGTTGCGGAAGCACCTAGTTTTATAGCCTTTGCACTCCATGCACAAACTGCCTGACCTTCCCATGAAGAAAAATCCCATTCAAACGGAACCTTATAGCCTGAAATCTCTGAATCTGTAGAACCTTCATCTGCTGAAACAGAACCATTGCAGGAATCTGAAAGAGCAGGGTATTCTGAATCGGAAATTCTTGTATTAAGAACTGGAACAAAATTTTCTGGCAGATTGGCGGCGGCATTTTTTTTAAGGTAAATAGTTTCCGGAGCTTGTGAATCCATTCCGAGAATGCGGTAAACGCCTGTTGTATTGTCAGATTCTACGGTAAAGGCGCTCGTATTGGAAATTAAAAATTTCTCATCCTTATAGTTTATGCCAGTAGCGAATGTAGCAAAACCCGGTGTAGAAGAAAGTTCATCTGCATAATTTCTGTTCGGGTTATAAGCCCATCTTGTAGAAAAAGAAATATCCCCTGTAAGATTTTCTGTAAAGTTCCTTGAATAGCCTGCTGCGGCGGTAACAGCACCGTTGTTTTCTGTCTGACTGTCTTCATACCAGGTTATATAAATGCGGTCACTTTCAGAAACGGCAGAAGATGGCGTTACAGTTCCCGATTCTTCGTTGTATTTTACGTTTCCGTCAATTACGCCGTTTTTATATAATCTTACGGTTCCGGGAACGGCAGAAGTTCCTATATCAAATCTTGTAACTGGAGAATACGAGCGGAGACGTAAAAATAAATCGCTTGACGATGAAAGCCCTAAATAAAATTCTGGAGCACGGTCCGCAAGCGGAAAGCGAACTTCAGGTTTTACGGCTGAATTAGGAGCCAGATTAACATCCGAAGGATAAATATCAATGTATGTTCGGTTTTCGCTAAAAAAATCTTTTGTTGTAAAAGAAACATCATCACTTACAATAGCTGAATAAAGTGAAGATTCTGTCTGTGTTGTTTTTGAAGCAATTACGGCATCGTCTAATGAACCTGTTCCTGCATCATAGCGGAATGCTGCGGCAAAAGGTGAAAAACCTGCCGGGTGCTGTAAATAAAGAATCTGTTCGCCAGTAGAGCTGTTTATTGTTCTGTTAGAAGCACCTATATAGGAAAAAAATCCGTCTGTTCCAGTGCCGTTTCTTCCGCCAAAAGAAAAGTGTGCAACAAAAGGGCGTTTTATAGAATCGTCATTTTCACATTCTGTTCCAAAATATTCCTGTATTGCTCCAAGAAAGCCCTCGGCTCCTGTTACTGTATTATCCGAGACTGTTCCGTAAGCACCCAGGGCAGAATTAATTGCCGTACATGTTGAAGCACTTGCAAAACTTACAGCAACAGCAGGAATAATACCGTTTTTTTTGGCAGAACCGCAGTCTTTTGCAAGAAGAAGCTGTCTTCTTGCCGGCATAAGCATATACTGTGATTCAGAAAGTTTTTTATATTTCCTGCCCTGAACATCTTTATAATCGCCATCAGCAGATTCTACATAAACATCCTTTATGTCCGTAATAAAATCCGGATTATCCGGTAAGACATAAATCTGACCTGTAAGCCATGCGCCCGGTGAAATCCCTGTGTCAGAAACAGAATTTCTTCCGTAATAGGTTTTACTTTTTGATTCAAGCATGTCGTAGCGGAAGGTAAAATCACCTTTCCACTTATTTTTTTCATCGTCTTCAAAGTGAAGAAAAAGTCCGGGCGCCTGATTGTTTCCGCCGCCGATTCCTCGGTTGACATTGTCTATTGAATATGTTGCAGGAAAGGTAATTCCCCGGTTTGCAACCCGTGCTTCTTTTAAAATGCCTTCACCATAATAGCCGGCTGCAACTGTGTTTTTATCAAAGCCATCGGCAAAAGCTGCTTCAAAGTACCATTTCTGGTTCAGCATAAACCATAAGGTTAAATCTACCTTCTGTGTAAATTGAGGCTTTATTGTTGTAGTCTGGGGAGAATTACCGAAGCCAAAAGTTGTTTCAAATCCTCCTGTAATTTCTGACTGCCAGTAACCGTCGGCAGAAAATTCTACGTTTTTATCATCAATCTGATAGTTAAAAAGCGATTTTGAATTTACATTTTTTAATTCATCATCTGGAGGAAGTGCTGTTTTATCAAAAATAATTGCACCGGCTCCGTCGGACTCTGTTTTATTCATTTCTTCTGCATAAGATTTTTGGCTTAAAAAAACAGCAGAAAGTAAAAACAGGGCAAAAATAAAATTCTTTTTGTTTTTACCTAAAAGACGGGCTTTTTTTATTTTGATTTCCGGCTTTTTTTTCTGTAAGGCTAAAATACTTTGTTCAAGTTTCCGTTTTTTTTCTGATTTTTCGTTAAAAAATTCACTTTGATATAATGAATTTCCTATATTCTGTACAGCAACCCCTAAAAGCCTTATACCACCATTTGAAGGATTGTATTTTTTGTCAAATAAGCGCTGAACGCGTTCAAATAAATCTTCTGAAGAAAG
The DNA here is from genome assembly GCA_016287815.1 of Treponema sp. Classification (GTDB taxonomy): domain Bacteria; phylum Spirochaetota; class Spirochaetia; order Treponematales; family Treponemataceae; genus Treponema_D. The sequence goes on from JAEEWW010000012.1 coordinate 21,285, forward strand.
AATTTCACCTGCTGAAGTTTCCTGAACGGTAATTGTTGAAAAATCTCCGTAACGGATTTTTAATGCCGCAGTTTTACTGGAAAGTTTTTCATTTAATAATCTGAACATTACAGTGTCTGAAAGATGCAATAATGCTGTTCCTATTGCATAGCGGTCTTCAAGGTCAAAAGGAAATGTAGTTTCTGCGCTTATAGAATGAGATTTTGCTTCACTGAATGTTTCTACTTCTTTTCCGCGGACGGCATTATATAAATAAAGCCCGCAGGCTTTCCCTAGAATGCTTTGTAAAAGAGTAAGTGATTTTTCGTGTATTTGTCTTGTTGTTGTTAAGCCGAAATTTTTTAATTTTATCTGTGTTTTTGTTCCTATTCCCCAGACTTTTTCCAATGGAAGAGAAAGCATGAATTCTTCTTCTTTGCCCGGCGGAACTTCAAAAAAACCGTCTGGTTTTGAAAGTCCAGATGCGATTTTTGCTATGTACCGGTTCTGTGCAAGACCTGCGGAAACCGTTAAACCTGTTTTTTCTTTTACTTCGGCTTTTATTTTTTTTGCAGTTTCGGAAGGATTTCCAAAAAGTTTTTCTGTTCCGCACAAATCAATAAAGGCTTCATCTATTGAAATCTGTCTGATGTCCGGCGAATAATTTTTAAAAATTTCCATAACCTTTTGGGAAAGTTCATGGTATCTTTTCATGTTTGGATACACAAATATTCCCTGCGGACAAAGACTGTATGCCTTAAAAGTCGGCATTGCCGAATGAACTCCGAATTTCCTTGCTTCATAGGATGCAGTGGAAACAACACCCCTTCTGTCTTTAGGATTCCCGCCGACTATAACAGGTTTTCCGCGGTATTCTTCATGGTCTAATTGTTCAACGGAAGCAAAAAAAGCGTCTAAATCAACATGTATGTAGCAGACATCGTTCCATTCTGTCATAAATTTTCGCCTTTTTTGCCTGAAACCTTTGAATTGATCGTGACAGTAGAAGTCCCTGAACTATCTGAATTATGTGCAGCAATGGAAATAGTTTTTGTTTCTATTTCAAAAACATTTTTATCTTTTGTTGGAAAATATGCGCTCACGGTTATGTTTTCATCTTCATTTGAAGTTGTTGTATATGTAAATGCGCATTGTTCCGGTGGAAAATCAGGAAAATAAACAGCTGCTCGGGTTTTTGTGCTTTCTTCAAAATAAGGAACTGTGGCTTCGTAAACAGGCTGCTTTGTTTTTCCTTCTATTTTGATTTCATACCGTTCTGCAATTTTTGAAGAAGTTATTGTGAGTTCCCTTACTGTGTTTCCGTAAGAAGATTTGTCTGCAAGCAAAAGTTCTATGTTATTTTCAGTTGTATTTTTATATACGATTGAACCTTCAATATCTGCAACAGAAGGAATGTTTCTGTAATTTTTTAATACATAGAAAATCAGAATAAAACAGCCTGCAAGGCAAATACTTCCGTAAATTATCAGGGGAAAAGCCTTTTTAATTATCAGGAAGAAATTCTGTCTTTCCTTTAGTTTTATGCAGTGGGAAAGAATAAAAAGCCAGATTAAATTGAATGACTGAATTGCAAGGGCAAGAAAAAAAGTTTGAAGTCTGTTTCCTGCAAGCAAAAATGAAATCTGTTCAGGTTTTATCAGCTTCCATAAAGTGATTCCATATGGAATGAAAGGTATAAAAAGCAGAATGGCAATTATAGAAAAAAAAGCTGGTTTTTTATCTGCTTTAAGCATTGAAATTAAAATGTATTCAAGGACAAATAAAAAGAAAAAAGAAAGGTCAATGGAACTGAAAATAAAAATATTTATAATTGCAGAAAGATTTAAATAAAAAGTATATGCATATGGAGTGTGTACTTTTGTAAATCGAATGTAGACTAAAAGAATTAAAGAAATCACTATGAAAGTTATCTGAACTTTTAAGTACAATTGAAAAATCGGGGAAATATGAAAAGAATAAGCCAGCGGAGTTGCGATTTTTCCGCCTGCTGAAAGGGAAATAAAAATAAAAAATACTAAAGCCGGCAGCAGGTATGCCAGATGAAAAATTTCTTTTGTAGCTTTCCGAAGCTTTTCATCTGCAATAATGGAAAAAGTGCATAACGTAAAAATTGTAACCAGAGCAACGGCAAGATAAAGTTTAATTAAAATATCTTCTTTCAGTATTATGTTTATGTTGTTCCATGGAATTTTCCAGAAAAAATAATGCCTGTCCCATTCTGAAGATTTTGTGTAATCATAGGAAGTTAAAAAAGTAGAAAAGATTTTGTCTAATCCTGCAGTTTTTGAAATATTTACAGAAACAGCTGGAATTTCATTTTCTAGAAAAACAGCTTCGTTTCTGTCGTTTTGAATAAGATTGTAGCGGTAAAGCGTTAAAAATGTTCCTGCAGGAACTGTGTATTCTTCTGCACACGCTTTAAATGCGTTCGCAAGCTGTTTTACAAGCCATAAAGGACTTACTTCTTTGCCGTTTCCCGGCATGATTTGAGAAATTTCATCAGAAATAAAGTTTATGCATACGGCAAATATATTGTCCGGCACAAAAATGTCGTCAATGAACATTTTTGTGCCGGAAATTAAGGCGTGACTGTTTAATGTTTCACTTTCGGGCGGAACAAAAAGTATTGAAAAAGGAATTACAGACTGTCCGTTTAATACTTCAGAAACGAAGTCTAAAATCTGTTTTGAATTTGTTAAAAAATCCGTTTGTTTTAAAACGATTATAAGTTTTGTTTTGAAATCTTCAAGATTTTCTATGCTTGAAAAATTTTCAGGATAAAAGTCCAGCGAAAGATTATAAGAAAAATCACCTGCTGATGGAGAAATAATATTTGTTTTTGTTGGTGAAAAACCTGATGTAATTAAAATTTTCTGTACTTCATCTGAAATCTCATGTCCTGCTTTTGCAAAACCTGTTTCTGTTGAAATTCCTGTTAAGCTGGCAGATTCTGTTGCCGTTTCGGCTGTGAGTGAAAAAGAAATCAGAATATGAAAAAACAGAGTAAACACACAGATTTTTTTTAACATATTTAAGAATACCTTATCATTATGCACACTGTTGTTGCAATAGGTTTATTTGTATAATATATTTACATTTAACTGATGTTAAAAGTTATACTGAAATATTTATTTTTCCTGTTTCCGCTTGTTTCTTTTTTTTCCTGCTCGGATTCTGCAATACGCATGGATTCTTCAGAATATGCTGTAATTTTTGACTATGAAAATGAAACCGATAAACCTTCTGTTTTTCTTTCGGTTGCAGTTAAACTTGGCTCTAAAGTACAGCGGGTTTCTTCAGTAACAATAAAAAATAAAGATAGCGGATTTATCTGGCAGGAATTTAATCCGGACTTTCAGGGAACAGCAGAATCCGGTTCTGTATATTTAAAATGCTCTCCTTCCGGATTTGACGGACTTTTACCTGAAGGACTTTATTCATGTACTGTTACGAATATTAACGGAGAAGAAGCAGAAAATTTTTTTACAGTTGAATACGATGAAAAATTTATGCAGATGAATTGCGGCGAAATTCAAACATTTTTCGATTCGTCTGAGCAGCCTGAAAATGCAATATATTCAGCTACTTCGCCAAAAGCTGAAAACGCAGTAAAATTTTCAAATGCTTCAAAACAGGAAAATGTTTCTGTCGGAAATTTAAAAATTAAAAAATATTATGCATTGTTTTCACAAAACGGAGATTTGTTGTATTATGTTAATCAGCAGAAAGACAAGAATCAGAAACTGACAAAAGAATCGGTTTTTACTGATTATCGCGATGTTTCTTATTTTCGTCCCTGCTATGTAAATTCAAATGAAACTGTGGTGTTTTTAATGCCGGCGGTATCGGCGGTAAGAAAATAATTCTGTAAAATTGAAAATTTGCGATTTTGCAATTTTCTAAATAAATATACAAAACAGGAATATAAACTTTTTTCAAATTTATTGAGGTAATTTTTTAGTATGGAAAACATTCTTTCTTCTCCAAATTTTCCACGGGTTATAAAAACTTATGTTCTTCGTGCCGGACGCATGACAGCCGCACAGAGAAGGGATTATGAAGAACTTTCAAAAGTCTGGTGTATTCCCTATGAAGACAAAAAATTAAATTATGTTGAAATTTTTGGAAATTCAAATCCGGTAACTATAGAAATCGGCTTTGGCATGGGAACGGCAACAGCACTTATTGCTCAGGCAAATCCTGATAAAAACTATATTGGAATTGAAGTTCATACTCCTGGTGTTGGAAAACTTCTTGGCGAAATCCGCAGCAAGGAATTAAAAAACTTATACATAATTCAATCTGATGCGCTCGACGTACTTGAAAATATGATAGAAGATTCCAGTGTTGCAGCTTTTCATATATTTTTCCCGGATCCATGGCCAAAAAAGAAACATCACAAACGACGCCTTGTAAAACGTCCTAATACAGACCTTTTTGCAAAAAAACTTGCAGAAAACGGTTATGTTTACATGGTTACAGACTGGCGTGAATATGCAGAATTTGCTCTGGAAGAATTATCTTTAACTGAAGGCTTAAAAAACAAATATAAGGATTTTGCAGAGCCACAAAAATGGCGTCCTGAAACAAAATTTGAAGCAAAAGGAATTGCTGCAGACAGAATTATTTCTGAATTGATGTTCTGTAAGGCAGGAAAATAAAATGCCTGATTTATTTGATATAGATGAAGCTGCATTACAAAGCAAAAATAAAGTGCGCATAGATGAACTTTCAAAACTGATAAAAAAATATCAGGATTCGTACTATAACGGTGAAGGTGAAATTTCTGATGCAGAGTTTGATAAGCTTTGGGATGAATTAAAAAATCTTGATCCTGATAATCCGATTTTACATAAGGTAGGGCAGGATTCAGGAAATTTTCAAAAGGCAACCCATATTATGATGATGGGAAGCCAGGAAAAAGCTGCCACTCCTGAACAGTTTTTGTCATGGGCACAGAATCATGTTTATTCAGAATATCTTGTTGAATACAAACTTGACGGTGCTTCACTTGAACTTCAGTATGAAAACGGACTTTTAGTACGTGCCGTAACCCGTGGTGATGGTACTGTTGGAGACGACATAACTAAAAATGCAAAAAAAATGCAGGGCGTGCAGGCAGCCTTGTTTGACAAAAATTTTAATAAAATTCCGTTTACCGGCGGCATACGCGGCGAAGTTATAATGACTCATAAAGTTCACAAGACACTTTTTTCTGATAAGGCAAATTGCCGTAACGCGGCCAACGGTTTAATGAAAAGAAAGGATGGAAGCGGAAGCGAAAACCTTACGCTTATTACTTATGACGCACTTTCTTCCGATGATTTTAAACCATTCAGCGATGAAGAAGAAAAAATAAAGTGGCTTTCTGATGCCGGTTTTAATGTTGTTCCGCTTGAAATCTGTAAATCTGCCCAGGAAGTAATTGAATACCGTTCCAGGGTTATGGAAATCCGCAAAGATTTGGACTATGACATTGACGGACTTGTTGTTAAAGAGCGGGCTATTAACCTTCAGGACGCAAGCCGTGCAAGACCAGACCGGCAGATTGCTTTTAAATTCAGTCTTGAAGAAGCTGTTTCTGTATTGCGCTCAGTTGAATGGAGCGAGTCTGGGGCTACTTATACGCCTGTTGCAGTTTTTGATCCTGTAGAACTTGCCGGAACAACAGTACAAAGAGCAAGCCTTGCAAACCCTGATACAATCCGTGCTTTAGGAATTTCAATCGGAAGCCATGTGGTTGTTGTAAAACGCGGAGAAATCATTCCTAAAATTGAAGGTGTTATAGAAGGAGAAGGGACTCTTTCTCCTATAGATTTCCCGGAAAAATGTTCTGTCTGCGGAACAAAACTGACAGACGATGGCTCAAGGCTTTACTGTCCTAATAAAGATTGTTCCAAACGGATTTTGCACAGACTTTTAAAATGGGTAAGTGTTGCAGATATCCGCGATCTGGGAGAAACATTAATACATGCTCTGTTTGAATCCAAAGTTGTACGCTCTGTAACAGATATTTATTCACTTACAGAAGAAACCCTGACACCGTTTTTCTTAAATGAAGAAAGCATAGCTTCTGATAAAAAATCTCTTGGAGCTTCAAAAGTTGAACGTTCTATCAATTCCCACAGAAGACTTTCTTTAGCCCAGTTCGTTGCAGGTTTTGATATCGAAGGAATAGGTGAAACAACCGTTGAAAAACTTGTTGCTTCCGGAATCGATACTCTTGAAAAGCTTTTGAATGCGCCGGAAGAGCAGATAGCAGGTGTTTATGGGTTCGGTCAGATTATGGCGCATACTGCAAAACTTGGACTTGAAGAAAATAAAGAAGAAATGCTTTCCCTTGTAGAAAAAGGAATTATTGAAATAATTCAGGCATCCGGCGGAAAATTGGCAGGGAAATCATTCTGTTTTACAGGTGAACTTACAACAATGAAAAGAGCGGATGCTCAAAATCTTGTAAAACTTGCAGGCGGACAGATAAAATCTTCTGTAACAAAAGATTTGTCATATCTTGTTACAAATGACACTTCAAGCGGGTCGTCAAAAAATTTGAAGGCAGCCAGTTTTGGTATTCCTGTAATATCTGAAAAAGAATTTTTGGAGATAATCAGGCAGTAAACAATGAAAATCAGAAATGAAAATGTAGTTTCTAATTTAGCTGCTCTTTTGCTTTTAATTTTTGCGTTTACGGTAGTATATTTTTTATTTCAGTTTTCAATGTGTTTTCCTTCTGCATCGGCTATTCCAAGACTTTCAAGGTATCCTGTAGTAAGAGTCTGTGTTTACGGTTCGAGTACAGAGAATGGAAATTCAACGGTAAGTGCACGAATTGCCTTGCTTGATTCTGACAATACGGAATTTGCAGTTATTGAACGTTCCTGGAATGGATATACGCTTTCTATGGAGTTCTTATGTACTTCGTTCAGCGGAAAAACAGTATGCTTCCCATTTAGAATCTATGGAACGGATTCTGCGCTTTCAGACTATGCTTCCATGAAACGCGGCACAAAACTTTACCCTTACTATATAGAAGACGGTTCCTGCCTGCTTTTTGGAACTTCAAACAGTCCGAAAATAAGAAAGAGTTTTTACCGTCTTGCCCGATATGCTTTTATAACGCGGTTCCAGGGTGTTTCTGATTTTTCAAGAAAACAGAATCTTAACTTTTCTGATTTACGGACTGGAGAAACCTATACAATTTATACCGGCTTTGACGGTAGTTTATTTATAGCCCACGATTAGAAAATTTAAAATATACTGTGCAATATAAAAAGCTTTTTATTTTTTTTCAGGATTAAAGGCAAAATCTTTAATCAGCTGGTCAGGATTTACAGCCATTGCATTCATGCGGATTTCCCAATGAAGGTGAGGTCCTGTTACCATTCCTGTAGCTCCTGAAAGTCCTATTTTTTCGCCTTTTTTAACGTTCTGACCTTCTTTTACAGACATTTCGCTTAAATGATAATAAATGCTGTAAAGTCCCGGTAAATGCTCTATTACGATACTCCAGCCCGTTGAAATTCTGTTTTCTGCCATAACAACTTTGCCTGTAGAGCATGCCGTAACTTCTGTTCCTTCAGGAACACCAAAATCAATTCCGTTATGAAGGGCAGTGGCTTTTTTACCTGTTGAATAAACATAGATTCTTCTGTCGGCAAAATGAGAAGTCCTTCTTTCGCAGTTAACTGGGTAGGCAAAACATTCAAGGCTGTGAACGCCATCTTCATTTACAGTTTCAAAAACAGAATTAAGTTTGTTTATCTGGGCAATACGCTCCGGGGAAGTGTCCGTCCTTATTTCTGTATTTTTTGAAGAAAGTGGAATTTCTTCTTTTTCAAATTCTTTTTGATTAACTGTTACAGGAATAGTAAATTCCTGAGAGCCTTGTCCGAACGGAGTGTATGTTACTGTAAGATTGTATGAGCCTGCTTCTGTCCATGTAGAAAGTGGAAGACCAGCAAGAAGTTCATTTGTATTTTTTTTGGATGCAGAAATCTGGAAAAAATCTGAATGCGATAAATTCTTTTTTTTATCTGTTATGACTGCTTTTGCGGAAGTTTTTGCGTTCTTACTATTTTTCTGTCCTTTTGCGGCAGTCAATTTCATACGAACGAAAACTACATCACCTGGAAAAGTTGTATCGTTATATGAAACATTTAATTCATATGCCTGGCATTTATAAACTGCGTTTCTGGCAGAAGCATTAAAACTTATTAATAGTCCAAAGGTAATTATTGCCGTAAAAAATAATTTGTTTTTCATTGCTGTTCAGTCCTTTTTAAATCTTCAAGTATAAGCTGGGGCGTAACTGCTCCATTAAATTCGTTCCGTGTTATGTGAAAAAGAATGTCTAGACGATCTTCCTTTTCAAAATCCCTGTGGTAGCGCTCAGCTTCTCCCCAGAACATAGCAGGCCATTTGTTTTTACCGCAGTCAAATGTAATTTTCAGGTGCTGACGCTCTGTCTTTCCAAGCTGCTGAACATCATAGATTTTGAGAGAACGGCTCATAAACGTTAAAGGCTGGTTTTCCATCCCGTAGGGCTCAAAACTGTCTATGATTTTAAGAACATCTGGTGTCATGTATTTTGCAGGAAGCTCAGCATCAACTTCAAATTCTTCGCATTCTTCAAGTTCTACAGTCTGACTGAGTTCTTTAAGCTTTGAAAGAAATTCATCAAGCTTGGCTCGTTCAAACTGAAAGCCTGCAGAAGCTGTATGTCCGCCAAAGTCTATAAAAAAATCTCCGAACTGGTTAAGAAAAACAGGTGCATTAAAACCTGGAACACCGCGTACTGAACCGACACAAAGATTATCTAAAAAGGCAACAGTAAAAGCAGGAAGATTAAACTGTTTTGCAAGACGCTGTGCAATAAGTCCTGTAACTCCGCGCGGGATCTTTTCAGAAATTGCAAGACAGAGTTTTCCTGAATATGTTTCTATGCTTTCTAATGCATTCTTTTCAGCTTCAGGCATAACATCGGCCATTATCTGTTTTCGCTGTTCGTTTAAGGAAATTATTTTTTCTGCCAGTTCCAGACGTTCTTTTGCATCCTTAGACATAAAAAGTTTTATGGCAAGTTCAGGCTGTCCAAGTCGGCCTGCAGCATTCAATGCAGGCGTAACATTCCATGCTATATCTGTTGCAGTTAGTTTTTTTCCGTTTAAGGCCAGAGAGTTTATAAGTTCCCTCAGTCCGTCGCGGCTTTTGCCGCTGTTTATTGGTTCGAGCCCTTTTTTGATGAAAATGCGGTTTTCATTTTTTAACGGCATCATGTCGGCAAGAGCTGCAAGCATTACAAGCTGTAAATCTTTTTCTTCGTTTTTTATATCGTCAGGGAATTTCGCTGCATTTTTCTGCTGAATGAAAGTTACAAAAAGATTGTAAAATCCTTCAATTTCTGTTGCAGGTTTTTCTGAATAGTGGGCAATTTTTGAAAGATCTTTTAATGCCAGTAGGCTTTTCTCTGCTGCAAACTTAAAAACTTTTGCAATTTCCGGGCGTAAATCCATTAAATTAAATTCAACACCGTTGCCAAAAATCTTTGAAAGCAGTTTTTTTGTTATTTCTGCGTCCCACACAAAAATCTGCTGTCCGTCTAAGAACGGAAGTAATTTTGTACGAGAAATATCAACTGTTCCCGGAACAATTGTTTCAAAAAGTTTTGACTTAATTGTCATGTTCCGGACTTTTAAACATTCAATTGTATAGGCTTCATTTACAGGAACAACATTTAAAAGACATATGTCTTCCTTGTATAATTCTGTTTTAGAAAATCGCAGAGCCTGTACAAGTTTGTATGCAACGGCAGCCCCGGAAATATCGCAGAAAGGGTAACCAGAATTTTCTGTTTTCGGGTCAAGGATAATTGCTTCCGGTAATTCTTCAACAGGATTGTGATGGTCAGTGATGATTAAATCTATATATTTTTCTGCCGCATAGGCGGCTTCTTCGCGTGCTGTAATTCCGCAGTCAACGGTAATAATTAAAGTTCCGTTTTGTGCTGCAAAAGCATCAATGATTTTTTTATTAAGCCCGTAGGTATCGTCGCCCATTGGAATACTCCAGTGAACATCAAGTCCCATTTCTTTAAGGCAGTCATAAAGAATCGTTGTACTTGAAACACCGTCTACGTCGCGGTCGCCAAAAATAAGGACTTTTTCGCCTTCTTCCTTTGCTGCAAGAATACGGTCAACGGCATCTTCCATTTCTGAAAAAAGAAACGGACAGTGCTGAAAGCGCAAATCATTTTCCAAAAAATAAAGAAGATCTTTGCCTTCAGTGATTTGCCTCCTTGCAAAAATTGAAGCACTTACAGGATCAATTTTGTACCGTTCGCAAAGTTCTTTTACAACTTCAACAGAGACTGATTTTTTATTCCACTGTGCCACTATCTTATTTCCTCAATGATAAGTTTGTTGGCAGCAGGTTTTGTATCTGAATAAGTAACAGCCTGTTTTATTAAATCTAATGCCTGACTCATGCAGGAATCATCTTTTCCGTAAACATCCATAATGAGCTGACCTTTTTGAACTTTGTCGCCTTCAATACAGCTTAAAATCATTCCGGCTTCTGCACATACAGGGTCTGTAGTAACGTTACGGCCGACACCAAGATAAACTCCTGCAAGTCCCATTTTGTAAGCATCAATTTTGATATAACCGTCTTTTTCTGCTTTAATTTGTGCATGATGTTCTGAACGGCGTTTTCCGTAGTCAGCAAGAAGCTTATCTGCATCGCCGCCCTGGTCTTTTACGTTCTGCAGGAACTTTTCCAATGCTTTGCCGGAACTTACAGATTCGCGTGCCATTTTTAAGGCTTCTTCCTTTGTTTTTGCTTTTTCGGCAAGAAGAATCATTTCTGCAGCAAGTGCGTATGTAAGTTCCATAACGTCTTCAGGACCATTTCCTTTAAGGCAGTCAATTGTTTCTTCAATTTCAAGGAAGTTTCCGATTTTTCTTCCAAGCGGAGTATTCATGTTTGTAAGGAGGGCAACAGCCTTTTTACCCATTGCCTGTGCTGTTTTTACAAGGAAAGAAGCAAGAAGTCTTGCATCAGGAATTGATTTCATAAATGCGCCGCTTCCGTATTTTACGTCAAACACAAGCGCATCTGAACCTTCTGCAACCTTTTTAGAAAGAATGCTTGCTGTAATAAGAGGAACTGATTCAACGGTTGCAGTAACATCGCGCAAAGCATACAGGGCTTTGTCAGCAGGAACTATTTCCTTTGACTGACCTGTCATTGCAAAGCCGGTTTTAGCAATGAGTTCTGCAAACTTTTGTGTTGAAAGGCCTGTTGTGTAGCCTGTAATGGATTCAAGTTTATCAAGTGTGCCGCCGGTGTGACCTAATGCACGGCCGCTCATCATTGGAATCTGCACACCGCAGCAGGCGGCAATCGGTGCTAAAGGCAAAGAAATTTTATCGCCAACGCCGCCTGTAGAATGTTTGTCTACAAACGGACCTTTTAAGCCTTCTTTTTCGCGGCCGTGCAAATCAATTACATCGCCTGAATGAAGCATACATTCTGTAAGAATTCCTGTTTCAGAAAAACTCATGCCGTTAAAGTAAACAGCCATAAGCCATGAAGAAATTTCATATTCCGGAATTGTTTTATTAAGATATCCGTCAATAAGGAATTTTATTTCTTCACGGGAAAGTTCTGTGTTTCCTGTAAGAACCTGTTTGCCGTTTTCATCGCGGACAAAAGTTCCGCGTTTTTTCATAATTATATCTGTAGCTCTCATAATATCCTTCCTTTATAATATTCCCAACCCTGATTCCAGTGTTTTTAATTTTTGTCCGGCAGATGCTTCTATAAGGTAAAAAACAAGCTGCTTAAGTTCATTTACAGTCTGTGCTGTACATGTAATTGCCCGTACTTCCTTCGGTGTTTTTTCCGAAACGGCATTTAAGTATTCAAGTGCCTGTTTACTTAAAGCAAAAGAAGCTCCACGACTCATATTTTGCCCATCTGTGCTGTTACTTGTACCAGTACCAGCAATGCCTGCGCAACTTTGGCAGATAAATTTATTTTCAGCTGCATCAAACAAAAATCTGTTGCATTCCGTACTTTCTGATAATAAACCTTTATCGCATACACCGCAATATTTTGTGTCAGGTCTTACACCCAATAAGCCAAGATAACGCCACAAAAATCTTATTAAACCAAGTTTTCCGTTTGGTTCGTCCGTTAATTCAAGTCCGTCCAGAAAACCATTAAGCAGAATCCAGCAGTCCTGTGGAGAACCTGCACATTTTGTTTTTAAGGCGAGCTCTGCTGAAAGACTTGCTGCCCATGATTTAAATAGGCTTTCTCTGAAAGAAAGATGAAAGTTTTTTACGTCAAAATCTGTTATTTTTGTAGATTTTTTTACATTATCGCAGTAAAGATAGATTTTCCCGCTACAGAAAGGAGAAACGAGTCCTTTTAATTTGCTTTTCGGACCGCCGTATAAAACAGCATAAGAAATGCCTTCTGACGGAGTAAGCATGCAGACGCTTCTGTTATTTTCTCCAAGCTGCGAAACAGAAAGAATCAGTGCATCTGTAATTACATTTCTCTGCATTATAATATAATAAGTGAAAAACTGACTTTCTACAATCGAATTTGATTTGTCAGTTTTTTCATATAGACTATTTCTTATAAATTCATTATTTTATAAGTAATTGGTTTTAATCTAATTTTTAGGAGATATACAATGGCAGATGTAAAAGTTGCTATTAATGGTTTCGGCCGTATCGGTCGTTTGGCTTTCCGCCAGATGTTTGGCGCTAAGGGATATGAAGTTGTTGCTATCAATGATTTGACAAGCCCAAAAATGCTTGCACACCTTTTGAAATATGATACAGCACAGGGTGGCTATGCTGGCCGCATCGGTGAAGGTAAACACACTGTAGAAGCTCACGATGGTGAAGGTGAAGATAACTACATCGTAGTAGATGGCAAAAAAATCGTTATTTACAAGATTCCTAATGCAGCTGAACTTCCATGGGGAAAAATCGGCGTAGACGTTGTTCTTGAATGTACAGGTTTCTACACATCAAAAGAGAAGGCATCTGCTCACATTACAGCTGGTGCTAAGAAAGTTGTAATTTCAGCTCCTGCTGGAAACGACCTTCCTACAATCGTTTACAATGTAAACCACAAAACTCTCAAGAAGGGCGACAATGTTATTTCTGCTGCTTCTTGTACAACAAACTGCTTGGCTCCTATGGCAAAAGCTCTTAATGATGTATTCCCAATCCAGAGCGGTATCATGTCTACAATCCACGCTTACACTGGCGACCAGATGATTCTTGACGGCCCGCAGCGCAAGGGTGACCTCCGCCGTTCACGCGCAGGTGCTGCAAATATCGTTCCAAACTCAACAGGTGCTGCAAAGGCTATCGGTCTTGTAATTCCTGAATTGAACGGAAAATTGATTGGTTCAGCTCAGCGTGTACCGGTTCCAACAGGATCTACAACAATCCTTACAGCAGTTGTAAAAGGCAACGATGTAACAAAAGAAGCTATCAACGCAGCTATGAAAAAAGCTTCTGACCCGGAAACATTCGGATACAACGAAGACGAAATCGTTTCTTCTGACGTAATCGGAATGCGCTTTGGTTCACTTTTCGATGCTACTCAGACAATGGTAACAAAGATTGCTGACGGCCTCTTCGAAGTACAGGTTGTTTCATGGTACGATAACGAGAACAGCTATACTTCTCAGATGGTTCGCACAATCAAATACTTCTCTGAGAACTGCTAATTAACGCTCTTTTTAAGGGAAAAAAATCCGCTTCGGCGGATTTTTTTTGCTGTTCTCGTTATCATTCGATTCAACTGGTCGCGATTTTGCTTTGCAAAATCGCTCCGCACATTCCTGCGCCACTGCTCGGAATGTGGGTACGATAATGAAAACAGCTATACTGAACAGACATTTTCGGGAATAAGGTTGCGAGTGACGCAGCAACCGCCGAAAATGTCGAGTTTTAGAAGATATAGGCATAAAAAACTGCTCTGTGGGACGCAGGGAAAACCAAATCAAGGGGGAACCTGCTGGAATTTCATTGGCGATAGCCACTGTGATAAAACAGAAGCAGGGGGATTCCTTGATTTTTTTCCCGTAGCTGGGACCCGCAGAGCAGTTTTTTAAAGTCAGTATTCCTGTTCCTTTGCTCTAAATCCTTTAAGATCTGAAAAGTTTGACACGTAATCATATTTTTTATATACTAAAGAAATAGAGGTGTTTATGCTTTTTCCTTTGCAAAATCTTGTAAAATTTACAGGCAATATTTATGAAATTACAGTAGCGGCAAATCGCCGTGCATACCAGATGCTTCGCGTTAAGGATCCGGCTATTGAAGAAAATGAAGGTAAAGTTGTTTCATTGGCTGCACAGCAGCTTTTTTCTAATAAAGTAACTTACCGTATTGAACAGCAGTAATTGTCAAAAAATTCCGGTTCTGGTAATTTTTGCACCAACTGCTTCAGGAAAGACTGCCTTGCTTCAGAAATTATTCGGCGCAGGCAGTCCTTATTTTTTTAAAGACAGGGCAGAAATTATCAATGCAGATTCCATGCAGGTTTATAAATTTATGGATATTGGAACTGCAAAACCAGATAAAGATTTACAGAAAGAAATTCCTCATCATCTTGTAGATGTTTGTACGCCAGATAAACAGTTTTCTGCTTCAATGTTTGTTGAATCAGCTGATAAACTTTGCCGTGAAATTTATTCGCGAAAAAAAGTTCCTGTGGTTTGCGGCGGAACAGGATTTTATATAAAAGCATTTCTACAGGGATTACCGCCAACTCCAACCGGTAATATGGAAGTTAGAAACCAGCTTCAAATTCGTGCAGAAAAAGAAGGTCTTACTGTATTATATGAAGAACTTTGCCGGATAGATGCAGAAAGCGCAAAAAAAATTAATCCTAATGATGCCTATAGAATTGAGCGTGCGCTTGAAGTTTTTATAACTACAGGAAAACCTTTGTCTTCTTTTGCAATACCGACGGAACTTCGGAAAGGTTATGAATTTTGCATTATAGTTTTAGCTCGGGGACGCAGTGAACTTTATTCACGCATTGATGATAGGGTAGATGAAATGTTTTCTTGCGGTTTGCCTGAAGAATTTAATGCATTAGTTCAACGCGGATATACAAAAGAATGCCCTGGAATGAAGGCTATAGGCTATAGAGAATTCTTTAATTATTTTCCAAACGGAATTCAAGATTTATCAGAAGAAGAAACAAAGCACAAACTGGAACTTGTAAAAGATCTTATAAAGAAAAACAGCCGTCATTATGCAAAAAAACAGTATACTTTTATGAATGGAATTCCCGGGGCTCATTTTTGTCCTCTTACAGAAGGAAGTGAAATTTCTGAAAGCGTTATAAAAAAAATATCAGATTTTATGGCTTCTGATACTTGACGTAAGAGCTCAAAATATACATAATTATCAAAGTTTTTATCATAGAACGAAGGAGAGCCATTGTGCCTTGTGGTAAGAAAAGAAAGCGCCAGAAGATGGCGACACATAAGCGAAAGAAGATGCTTAGAAGAAATCGGCATAAGAAATAACGTAAGTTATTGTATTTATGCAAAATAAGACCGCGAAGTTATAAAACTACCGCGGTCTTTTTTTTAGGAGATTTGTACGTTACTTCAAGAAATTCATTCACCGGAAGATGTTAAAAAACTCTCTAGAAAACAGCTGTCAGTTCTTGCAAAAGAAATCAGAAGTGTAATTATTGACGTTGTAGGAAAAAACGGGGGACATTTATCCAGTAATCTTGGAGTAGTGGAACTTACAATTGCCCTCCACAGGGCTTTTAACAGTCCTGAAGATGCACTTATATGGGATGTAAGCCATCAGTGCTATACGCATAAACTTTTAACAGACCGCTATAAAAATTTTTCTACTTTAAGAATGCATGGCGGAATTTCAGGCTTTACAAAGAAAAAAGAAAGTCCCCATGATTTTTTTGATAACGGTCATTCTTCAACTTCAATTTCTTCTGCACTCGGGCTTCTAGAAGCATGGCAGCATGAAGGCAGAAAAGGTAAGGCTGTTGCAATTATAGGAGACGGTGCGTTAACCGGAGGAATGGCTTTTGAAGCCCTTTCTCATGCTGGGCAGATTTCTAAAAATCTGATTGTAGTATTGAATGATAACCAGATGTCAATCAGCCCGAATACAGGTTCTCTTTCAAGATATTTAAGCCGTCTTACAATGACTTCTTCATATCAGAATTTCAGGCATACGGTTGACCACATAGTAGATAAAATCCCTTATTTTAACAAACATCTTGGCAATTTTATTTTCCGTCTGAAACGCGGAATTAAGGGAATGTTTTTAACAAACAATCTTTTTATTGATTTAGGCTTTGAATATGTCGGTCCCCTTGACGGACATAATATAAGTGAACTTGAACATGTTTTTGAGCATGTAAAAAAACTTCCTCGGCCTGTCGTTGTTCATGTTGTTACAAGAAAAGGCCGTGGTTTTTCATTTGCAGAAAATGATCCTGCAAAGTTCCATGGAATAGGACCTTTCTGTATAACAGACGGAACTGTAGAAAAAGCAGATAAAGTAAGTTTTACGGAAGTTTTTGGAAAAAGTCTTGTTAAGCTGGCAGAAAAACATTCAAATATTGCAGCAATTACCGCTGCCATGACTAAAGGCACCGGGCTTGACGAGTTTTCTAAATTATATAGCGAACGTTTTTATGATGTCGGTATTGCCGAACAGCATGCGGTAACCTTTGCTTCCGGTCTTGCAGCCGGCGGCATGATTCCTGTTGTATGCATTTATTCGACATTCATGCAGCGTGCAGTCGATCAGATAATCCACGATGTGGCTTTGCAAAACCTTCATGTAGTTTTGGTTTTTGACCGAGCAGGTGTTGTTCCTCAGGACGGCGAAACACATCAGGGAATGTATGATATTGCCCTTATGCGCTCTATTCCGAATGTTTCAATTCTTGCGCCATGCAGCGCAAAAGATCTGGAATATTGTCTTGCATGGGCAGTTGAAGAATGTAACGGACCTGTTGTAATTCGCTATCCAAAATCTTCGTGTCCTTCACAGGAATTTGATTTTGCGCCTCCGGTTTCCGTAATATCTGCCACACCTGCTATATCAGCTTCAGATTCCGGCTCTGCAAGCTTTGCCCCTTCAGACTCTGTAAAATCAGGATTCCTTGTTCCGTGTAGTGAATTTGCGGCAAGTCTTTCTCCTGCAGAAAATAAAAAAACAGAAAAAAAGATTTTGTTTGTATGCACAGGCGGCTTTTTTTCAGAAACCTTGAATGCGGCAAGAATCCTTTTAATGAAAGATATAGAAACAGACCTTTATGTGCTTCGTTTTATAAAGCCGTTTAATTATGAAGAACTTGCTCAAATAGCAAAAAAATATGACGGAATTGTTGTTGCAGAAGATGGCGTTGCTCTTGGAGGAATAGGCGAAGAAGTAAAATGTATGTTACTTTCTGAAGGCATAAAAAATGTTACTGTGAAGGCATTCCCGGACAGGTTCCTTGCACATGGAAACAGAAGCGAAATTTGTGCAGATTGCGGAATGAGTCCAGAAGACCTTGCACAGGCAGCATTGGATTTACTTAAATAGATTTTATTTAATAGTTTAATAATTTATGAAAAGTTTAAAATTACATAACCGTAGTATTTCAACAGAAAGTCCTGCATTTGTAATGGGAATTGTAAATGCAACTCCAGATTCATTTTGGGAAAAAAGTCGTGGCGACCAAGAAAGTTCATTAAAACTTGCCCTTAAACTTATAGAAGAAGGCGCGGATATTCTTGATATAGGCGGAGAATCCACGCGCCCAGGTTCTGATTATGTTGATGCAGAAGAAGAGATAAAAAGGGTTGTTCCTCTTGTTGAAGAAATCCGTAAAGTTTCTGATATTCCTCTTTCAATTGATACAAGAAAATATAAAGTAATGAAGGCGGCTTTTGAAGCAGGGGCAGATATTTTAAATGATGTTTCAGCCCTTGAAGATGATGAAAAACTTGCACCTTTTGTTTCTTCGGTAAAAATTCCTGTTATTTTAATGCACAAAAGAGGAATTCCAAGTATAATGCAGAATAGAACAGATTATAAAGATGTTTTCACGGAAGTTGAGGATTATCTTTATAAAAGAATAACCTTTGCAAAACAGGCTGGCATTGAAGATGAAAAAATCATTCTTGATCCGGGAATCGGATTTGGAAAAAATCTTGAAGCCAATTTGTGCCTGATAAAGAACTGCGGAAAGTTATGCGGCGGTACATTTCCTGTGCTTATGGCTCTTTCACGCAAAAGCTGCATCGGCCAGATAACCGGTAAACCTGTAGAAGATAGGCTTTCCGGCACAATTACGGCAGATGTTCTTTCTGTTCTTGCCGGTGCTTTTATGATTCGCGTGCATGACGTAAAGGAAGCCGTTGATTCAATGAAAGTATTAAAAGCCCTGGTATAATATCTGGGTATGCTATTAGGATAATAAAGTGAACGCTTTTGACAGTCTTGTAAGAATATATGATTTTATCCGTCCTCTTATTGATATTGGAATAATTGCTTTTATTCTGTACAAAGCGTATGGAATTTTACAGAAAACAAACAGTGTTCAGATTGTGCGCTCAGCCCTTATCGTTGGTTTTGCCTATGCTGCGGCCATGCTGTTCAGGCTTTCAACACTTCAGTGGCTTTTAAACCTTTTGGCTCAGGGACTTTTAATCTGCTTTGCAATTGTCTTTCAGCCGGAACTTCGTAAAATCTTTATAAAAATCGGTCAGATTAACTGGTTTTCATTAAGAAACCGCTCCAAGCATTCGTATGTAGATGCCGTTCTTATTGCAGCCGATCAGCTTTCAAAATTAAAGCGCGGTATGCTTGTAGTTTTTTCAAGAAGAACCCGTCTGGACGATATTATAGAAACCGGTACAAAACTTAATGCCGACCTTTCTTCAAGTCTTTTACTTACAATATTTGCGTTTAACACGACCATGCATGACGGTGCATGTATCATTCAGGGCGGTAAAATTATTGCAGCCGGCTGTTTCCTTCCGCTTAGTGAACAGTATGATATTAAAAAAACATTCGGAACACGTCATCGTGCGGCACTTGGAATTTCAGAATCTTCTGATGCTGTTGTACTTGTAGTTTCTGAAGAATCAGGAGCAATAAGCCTTGCTTATGAATCACGCCTGCATTATGACCTTTCAATGGAAGAACTTTCACAGACGCTTGAAGATTTGCTGGATTTGAAGACTGAAGACTATATTCTGGAGGACACAATAGATGAAAGTGCGTCTGGAAAACTTTAAGGTCATAGATAAAATTATAGTAAACTGGCCTGCAAAGGTAATCTGTGTCCTTATAGCTCTGCTTTTATATTTTTTTTATAACCTTTCAAGGCTGGATTCAAAAACAATTTCTGTTCCTCTGGATATAAAAAGTGACGGACAGTTTATGGCTGTAAGTTCATTTCAAAAGCATGTAAGGGTAAATTTACGCGCAAGCCCTGAATCCCTTGCACAGATTTCTACAAGAGATATTGAAGCTGTTTTAGATATAAATAATTATACACATTCAGGTGTTTTCGATGTTCCTGTTTCACTTTCCTTTTCGCCAGATTTTTATCTGATTGATCCGATTGAAGTTCATGTAACTCCTGACAGAATAAAATTACAGATCGAAGATAAAACTTTTTCTTACAAAAATATTCAGGTTTCTTTTGCAGACAGCCTGCCTGACGGCTATGAAATGGTTTCTTATACAGTAAACCCGTCTTCGCTGAAAGTAACAGGGGCGCGTTCTGCTGTTGAACAGACTACAGTGCTTTTTACAAACCGCCTGCCGCTTTCCGGGCATACAAGAACTTTTTCTGCGCCTGTTCAGATTTCGTCGCTTAATTCGCTTATTTCCATTGAAAATAATGCAGAAGTTATTGTAACTGTAGAAATTCAGCCTCAAAGAACACATCGGGATTTTACAAATATTCCTGTTAATTTTAATTCGCTTAATCCAAATCTAAAAGTTTCAGATGATGTTTTCATTACAAGAGGAATTTCATTTACCTTGCTTGGTGAAAAAATTACCCTTGATAAACTTTCAGATGATTCTGTTTCTGTAAGTGCTGACTGCCAGGAAATTGAGCATGCCGGAGAATATGAATTAAAATTGCAGTATTCTATTCCTGACAAAACAAAACTTTATGAACCATACCCTGAAACAGTTACAGTAAAAATTGAAGCTGCGGATGCATCGGATTTGGAAAGTGATTCTTAAAGGCGGACTATGATTTTTGGAATTGGAACAGACATAGTAGAAACAAAAAGATTTTCAAAATGGGTAAAAGACGGTGAAATTTTAAAAAGGTATTTTGCCGAGGAAGAACAGTATCCATGCGAAAATAACGATGTAAGCCATGAAAACCGAATCTGTCAGCATTATGCTGTGCGTTTTGCAGCAAAAGAAGCCTTTTCAAAAGCGCTTGGAACTGGTATTTTGGGATTTGACCTTAAAGATATTTATGTTGAAAAAAATACCGAAGGTAAGCCTTCTTTGGTTTTAAAAAATAAGGCGCTTGAGCTTTTACAGAAACGGTGCCCGGATGCAAAAGTTTTTGTAAGCTTAAGCCATGAAAAAGAATATGCAACTGCCTTTGTTGTAATAGAAAAAGTGGAGTAATTATATGCAGTCATCAAAAAAGAAAGAACCTGATAAAAAGCCTTCAATCTCGTACTGGACTAAACAGAAATGTCACTGTCCTGTCTGCAAAAAAGATTTCAGGCACGAAGAAATGCTTTCCGGTAATGGTCGTATGATTGCAGGTGGCCTTACAGATGAGCTTCACCGTATCTATGAACCTTCTGCACGCTATGGCAAAGTTTATCCGCTTATTTACGCAATTGGCTGCTGTCCTAACTGTCATGCGGCAATGTTCTGGGGAGATTTTCCTGTTCTTCAGGATAAGGGAACTCTTGAACGCATTTATGATGATGAAGAAAACCGTTTAAAACAGGTAAACGAGGTTTTTCCGTATTTTAATCTTGAACGCGAGAGAACTCTGTACGACGGAGCTGCAATGTATTACATGGCTCTTCTTACTTATTCAAAAATGGATGTTGCATATCTTCCGACCTTAAAACAGGGAATTATAGCGTTAAGGCTTTCATGGCTTTGCCGCGACCTTGATATAGCCGTTCCAAATCACAATTTTTCTGTAATGGCAGAAACCTTTGTGCGCAAGGCTATCTTTTTCTACCAGCAGGCCGTAATAAATGAAACCGCACGTGTAGAACAAAGTTCTTCAATTTCAAATTTCGGACCTGATATTGATAAAAATTACGGCTGGGACGGAGTTATTTATCTATGCGGTCTTCTGGAATACAAATACGGTCAGCAGAATGACCATGAACTTCGCCTTAGAAAACTTGAAGAATACAAAACTGCAATTGCCCGCATTTTCGGATTCGGAAAATCTTCTAAAAATAAGCCTGGACCTCTTCTTGAACATTCAAGAAACCTTTACGAAGCTTTAACAAAAGAACTTGAAGCAAGTACAGAAATTTCCCTTGGAGAAATGTAAGTTTGCGCAATATATTGTTAACGCTGTCTTATGACGGAACTGACTTCTGCGGATGGCAAAGACAGGATCATGCTCCTTCTGTAAAGCCTGTACGTACAGTTCAGGCAGAACTTGAAAAAGCTCTTGAAAAACTGCATGGAACACATATTGATTTACATGGCTCCGGAAGAACGGATTCCGGCGTTCATGCTGCAGCTCAGGCAGCAAATTTCTTTTCTCCGATTGATTCTATTCCAGAAAAAAATTATGTTCAGGCGTTGAATGCACTTTTGCCGCATGATATACGAATTCAGGATTCTAAACTTGTGCCGGATGATTTTGATTCAAGATTTTCTGCAACAAGCCGTGTATACCGCTATTTTATGGTAAGCGGAAAAAATCCGCTGGCAAACCAGATGCCCTATGTCTGGTTCATAAAACGAACGCCGGATATTGATGTATTAAATAAAATGGCTTCAGTCCTAAAAGGCGAAATTGATTGTGCCTCGTTTGCCGCAAGCGGCGACCAGAGTGTTTCAACAAACAGATATATAGAAAATGCCCGCTTTTTTGAAACAGAAGGATTTCCCGGCGGAAAGTTTTTAGTTTTTGAAATTGAAGCAAATGCCTTTTTATGGAAAATGGTACGTACGTTAACCGGAACTTTTATTGAATTTGAACGCGATGGCAAAGATACTGATTATTTCAAAAAAGTTCTGGAAGCAAAAGACAGAAAACTTGCAGGCGTTACAGCACCTCCTCAGGGACTTTTTTTGTGGCAGATTAAATTTGACGGAATACGACGCCACGTGTAAACCGCCTTAAAACCTGCTGTCTGCAATATAAACTTACAGCTACAATAAACTTACAGGATCTACGTCTGTTTCTATATAAACTTCCTGAGGCTTTTTATAATCATAAATCAGGTGCGAAGCAAGTTTTTGAAGGCTCTGTATATTTTTCCCTTTTAAGATAATCTGATAGCGGTGATTCATTGCGATTTTTTCTATAGGACATTCAGAAGGTCCTAAAAGTTCAGCCTGTTCTGTTCCGTCTCTGTTTTTAGGAAGTTTTCCAATAAGTTTTTTTAGTATGACTGCTGCTTCCATTGCAGAATTATTTGAAACCGTTTTGGAAGGCGAGCGGAAAACAAGCCTTATAAGCCTTGAATAAGGCGGAAAATCCAGCAGTTTTCGTATTTCAAGTTCTTCTTTATAAAAGGCTGTGTCATTTCCTTTTATGGCATTGTAAATTGGCGAACGGTCAGGATTGTATGTCTGCACAAGAACTTTGCCGTCAGGAAAAAACCTTCCGGCTCTTCCTGCAACCTGCGTAATAAGCGCAAACGTCCTTTCGCTCGCCCTGAAGTCCGGCATGTGAAGTCCTGTATCTGCAAGAATTATTCCTACAAGTTCCAGTTTTGGAAAATTAAGGCCCTTTGCGACCATCTGTGTTCCCAGCATTATGTCGTAATCGCCTTTACGGAATGCTTCAAGTTTTTCCTGTAATTCACCTTTTTTTGTAAGGCTGTCTGTATCAATACGCACAATCCGTGCTTCAGGAAATTTTACCTTAACTTCAGCTTCGATAAATTCTGTACCGAAACCGGAATAGCCAACATCAAGAGAACCGCAGCGCGGACATTCATGCGGAACTTCTGCAACCCAGCCGCAATAATGACAGCGCAGCCGGTTTTCATTTTTATGATAGGTGAGCGGAACAGAACAGTTTTTACACATAAGTTCATATCCGCAGGTATTGCACCTGAAAAAATGAGTAAATCCGCGCCGGTT
>JAEEWW010000080.1 GCA_016287815.1 Treponema sp.
AAAATGATTAGGGCTTTTTATCCAAGAACTTTTCGTTCCAAAAAGGCTGCAACATCTTCTGCCCAGCTATACTGGCTCATAAATTCGCCGGTATAGTTTTTAACGGCAGTTCGCTCCCCTGCCAAAAAATCGTAATAATCGCAATGCACGGCTTCCGGGTTTATACGGAAGTTATTATATTCACTTACAAAAAAGTTCTGAATTTCAAGTTCGCCAAGAACATGTCTTATGTCTACTATCAGATTGCGAAGACTTGCACCGTAGCGGGCAGAGTCAGCATGGTCGCCCCATAAAACGGAGAGAAGTTCCTTTGTCTGCACGGAACTTCCATTTTTATAGATAAGATATGCCAAAAGTTCCGTTGATTTTGTTCTGGAAAATCTTACAACTTTGCCATCATACAAAAGAGTGAAGTTTCCGAATGTTTTTACAACAAGGCTTTTTTTCTGTCTTTTTAAAAGCATGAAAAATCTTTTTTCTGAATATCTTTTATAAAGCGAAAGGGAAAACATTACAAAGACAACAAGTATAGAATCCATCAATCCCGTAAGTCCAAAGTTTACATAGATATCTGGAATCATCGGGCAAAATCCGGACAATAATAGAACCAAAAAGATAAACGGCGAAAAAGAAAATGCACATAAAACAATTAAATTTGTAAGAAATAAAGTCAGTACACCGTTAAAAGGTTGAGAAAGAATATAAAAATTATAAACGGATGCTCCAATGCCACAGCAAAAATCAATATAAAAAGGTATATTTTTTAATATATACGCTTTTTCACGCGCAACATCCTTTACTTTTATAGAAAGAAGAAATGCTAATACACTAACTAACGTAAATATTCCAAAATACAAAAACGAAACAAAATGTTCATATAAGCTGTTACGGTGCAATACCAAAAGAACAAGCAAATCTGCAGTTCCAAAAATAAAAAAAATAAAGCTTACAAAATTACTGTGCAGGCGATTTGTTTCAGCAGAATCTGCAAGGTCTAGTGGTGAAATATAATAGCGGCTGCGGATTGCAGAGCATAAGTCAATAATATGCATGACAGTTATAGTAGCATAATCATGTAAAATTTTCTATAAAACGAATAGAAATTTCACAATCTGCAACCAATTTACAAAAATCTTTGTTTATTCTATAATCCGTTAACGGAACAACAAAAGATTATTTCCGTTAAAATCTATACTAATGGAGAATCTGAAATGGCATATTTTTTTGAAGAGCCATCCCACACTTTTGGTGAATATCTTCTGGTTCCAGGATATTCTTCTGCCGAATGTACCCCTGACAATGTTTCACTTCGTACCCCACTTGTAAAGTTCAACAAAAAAGCAGGCGAAGAAAGCCCTCTTTCACTGAACATTCCTATGGTTTCAGCTGTAATGCAGGCAGTTTCTGACGACAAAATGGCCGTTGCCCTTGCAAAAGAAGGCGGACTTTCATTTATCTTCGGTTCTCAGACAATCGAACATCAGGCAGAGATGGTTGCCCGCGTAAAATCATACAAA
This sequence comes from Treponema sp., assembly GCA_016287815.1. Classification (GTDB taxonomy): domain Bacteria; phylum Spirochaetota; class Spirochaetia; order Treponematales; family Treponemataceae; genus Treponema_D. The sequence continues at coordinate 1,518 of JAEEWW010000080.1, forward strand.
GCAGGCTTTGTAACTTCCGATTCAAATATCCGTCCGGATCAGACATTAATTGAACTTCAGGCACTTACAGAAAAAACTGGACATTCAACAGTTGCAGTTACAGAAGACGGAACGGCAAACGGAAAACTCGTAGGAATCATAACTGACCGTGACTATAGAATTAATCATTGTGCACAAGATGCTAAAGTAAGCGAATACATGACTCCTTTTAAAGACCTTATAAAAGCAGAAGAAGGAATTAGTTTAAGCGAAGCAAATGAACTTATCTGGAAACACAAGATTAATCAGCTGCCGGTAATCGATAAAAACGGCAAGCTTTTGTATCTTGTTTTCCGCAAAGATTATTCCATGCATGAACAGCATCCGCTTGAAGTACATGATTCACAGCACAGATATTTAGTTGGAGCAGGAATTAATACGCGCGATTACATGGACAGAGCCGCCGCCTTAATGGAAGCCGGCGCTGATATTTTCTGTCTTGATTCATCTGAAGGATATTCAGAATGGCAGAAACGCGCACTCCATGACCTGCACAACAAATACGGCGAAAAAATTAAGATTGGAGCCGGAAACGTTGTAGACCGCGACGGTTTTAACTTCCTTGCAGAAAACGGCGCCGATTTTGTAAAAATCGGTATAGGCGGCGGCTCAATCTGTATTACCCGCGAACAGAAAGGTATTGGCCGTGGTCAGGCAACTGCTACAATTGAAGTTGCTAAAGCCCGCGATGAATGGTACAAAAACACAGGTATTTATATTCCTATCTGTTCTGACGGCGGAATCGTACACGATTACCACATTACACTCGCTCTTGCTATGGGTGCAGACTTTGTAATGCTTGGCCGCTACTTTGCACGCTTTGACGAAAGTCCTACAAATAAACTTATTGTAAACGGCAACTACGTAAAAGAATATTGGGGCGAAGGTTCTAACCGCGCACGCAACTGGCAGCGCTACGACCTTGGCGGAAGCAAGAAACTTGCATTTGAAGAAGGTGTAGACAGCTACGTTCCTTATGCAGGCCGCCTGCATGACGGTGTTGCAATTACAACAAGTAAGGTAATCCATACAATGTGTAACTGTGGTGCGCTTTCAATTCCTGAACTTCAGGAAAAGGCAAAACTTACACTTGTTTCGCAGGCTTCTATAAACGAAGGCTCTGCCCACGACGTTATCGTAAGAAACACATCAATCCACGCAGAGTAAGGGAATCGCTGATTAACACTTGAAGCGATTAATCAGCGATTCCTTGCAATTTTTCGCAATTCACATTAATGAATTGCTGCAAAATTGCATTTATTATTAGTAACAATGATTAACTCGCATTCGAGTTAATCATTGTAGCGCTGAATATGCGTCGCTTTGTATATCACGCAGCCTCCGGCAGTATTGATACAAGCTCGGAAGGGTCCTCGCTTGACGCGGCGGTGCGGCGCTGCATAGTTCGCGCCGCTTCAAGCCAACCGCCGCTTGACTATCATACTTTTCACATGGTATTTTATTTAGACCTGATTTTTTCAGATTTTAAAATCATAGTAGGAAGGAAAAAAATGTCATTTGTTCCATTTTTACAGGCTGCTGCCAGCACATCCGGTGGTTTTGCTATGTCAGTTATGCCATTTGTTTTAATCATTGTTATTTTCTATTTCTTTATTATTCGTCCTCAGAACAAAAAGCAGAAAGAAACTCAGAAAATGCTTGATTCACTTAAGAAAGGTGATAAAGTTGTAACAATCGGTGGTATTCACGGTGTTATTTCTTCTGTTAAGGAAAATTCTGTAATTGTTAAAGTTGATGACAATGCAAAGATTGAATTCAACCGCACTGCAATAGCAGCTGTTGTTACAGATAAACCTGCTGCTCCTGCAAAAGACAAGAAAGCAGAAAAAGATGAAAAAGCTGCTTCTGCAGAAACTGCAGAAGAAAAAAAAGACGCTGAAAAAAAATAAATAGGTTTGAAAGACCGCTGGCTGCGGTTTTTTGAACAAAGATCGGAGTATAAAAATGAGTAAACGAAGTCGTTTTCTCCTTATCCTGGTTGTTCTGGGACTTTGTTTTGCTTTCCTTTGGCCGTCCTTGAAGTGGTATGTATACACGCCAAAAGAAGTGCAGACACTTGCCCTTGGGTCACTTGAAAAGATAAAGGACTATGCTATTGCCATGACATCTGATGATATCAAGGCAATGAAAAATGCAGCTAATGCAGATGCATCTTCAGTTTTAGATGCAAAATATGCATGGCTTGAAAAGGTTGCCAAGAAAAATTATAAGGCAATGGGTGAAAATGTTCCGTCTCCAATGACTGTTGGTGATGTACTTAATTCTTTCTATAATCAGGCTGAATTGTCTAATACAATTCAGGAACATTATAGAGACGGCATTCTTGCAGCTAAAAAATGCTACCAGAATTCTGTTAAGTTAGGTCTTGACCTTTCAGGCGGTATGAACATTATCGTAAAAGCTGATTTGGATGCAGCTCTTGCTTCTCAGAAAGAATCAGCTCTTGCTGCTGATACAGTAACATTTAAATCTAACGCAATGGCTCAGGCGCTTGAAACTTTAACAAGCCGCATTGACCGTTTTGGTTTAACATCTCCTGTTATCCGCCAGCAGGGCGAAGACAGAATCTATATTGAAATTCCAGGTGCAGCTGAAGCAGAAGCAATCAACACAATCATTATGGGTAAGGGCATTTTGAATTTCCGCCTTGTTGATATGGAAGCTACACAGGCATTTGAATCTTACTATGCTTCACACGGCGGTACAGTATTTACAGCCTCTGGCGCTCTTGCAGATTCTTCTGTAATTCCTTCAGACTGCGAAGTTTTAGGACTTTATAAAAAAGATGAATACGGTCTTGATGAAAGAGTAAGTTACCTTGTTGTTAAAAAGGAAATTGCTCTTGACGGTCAGCATATTAAATCTGCGCAGGTTAGTGCAAATAATCTTACAAATGAACCGGAAGTTGACTTTGTTCTTGATTCAGAAGGTTCTGGAATCTTTGCAGAATTTACAGCTGCTCATAAAGGTGACTACCTTGCTATCGTAAGCGACAATCAGGTTAAGTCTAATGCCCGCATTAATGATGCTATTACAGGCGGACGCGTTGCAATTACAGGTTTCGGACTTCAGGAAGCACAGAATCTTCAGAAAGTATTGCAGACAGCCTGGTTGAGTGTTCCGCTTTCTGTTGAAAGTCAGCAGGTAATCGGTGCCTCTCTTGGTGAGCAGGCAATCAGACAGGGTAAGATGGCTCTTATAATCGGTCTTGTTTCTGTTTTGATCTTCATGCTTATTTACTATAAAGGCGCTGGTTTTAACGCTGTTGTTGCTCAGGTACTTAACATGTACATAATGTTCAGTGTACTTTCTGCTTTCAATTTGACATTAACGCTTTCAAGTATTGCCGGTATGATTCTTACAATCGGTATGGCAGTTGATGCAAACGTTATTATTTTTGAACGTATTAAAGAAGAACTGGTTCTTGGAAAGAGTCGTGCATCTGCAATCAATGCAGGTTTTGACAACGCTTTCTGGGCAATTATGGACTCTAACATTACAACATTTATTGCCGCAATCTTCCTTTCTCAGCTTGGAACAGGTTCAATCCAGGGCTTCGCAGTAAGCCTTGCAATCGGTGTTGTTTCATCTGTATTTACAGCTCTGTTTGTTTCAAGACTTATGTTTGACGTAAATACTCAGGTATTTGGACGCAAGACTATGAGCATCAGCTGGAGGGTTAAATAATGAAAAAGATTATTAATTTCAGCAAAGCATTCCTTCCTTGTACTATATTAAGCGCTGTTCTTATTGTCAGCGGCATTTTCAGAATTGCTACTAAAGGCATTAACTTCGGTATTGATTTTAAGCCTGGTCTTATTGAAGAAATCCGTATTGCGCCGACAGCAATGGAACTTTCTTATTCAGGCTCTGCAAAGTTGACAATTGATACAGCAGAAACAGGAATTGATATCATTATCAGTGGTTCCGGTGCAGAAAACCGTACAGAAACTTTCACTTATGAAAGCAATGCAACTGTAGGCGAACTTGCAGCTGCTTTGAACAAAATTGAAGGACTTTCTGCAAAGGCTGTTCTTCCTGCTAATACTTCAAGTTCAGGATTGTTTGTTAATTCGGCTGTTGGAAATGTTATTACAGAAAACAGTTTCCGTGTTTACGGTGCAACAGATGCCAGCGTAACTATTGATGATGTTCGTTCAGCTGTTGAAAGCGTAAAAGGTGCTGCTGTAAAAGCTCTTGGAACTGGTATGAATGTTAGCTATCAGATCCGTGTAGCAGACAGCGGAGAAGCAGGAAGCTCAAAGAATCTTCAGGATTCAATTGTAAAGGCTCTTGAAGGTAAATTTGGAGCAGATAAAGTTGCAGTTGTAAAAACAGACTTTATCGGATCGCAGTTCTCAAAATCTTTGGTTGGTCAGTCAGTTGCCCTTGTTCTTGCAACATTGTTCCTGATCTGGCTGTATGCTACAATCCGTTTCCACTGGGATTTTGCAATGGGTTCAGTACTCGCTGTAATTCACGATGCTTTGATAATGATTTCTTTCATCGCATGGATTCAGATGGAATTCAGCACAACAACATTGGCTGCAGTCCTTACGATTATCGGTTACTCAATCAACGCTACAGTTGTAATTCTTGACCGTATCCGTGCTAACATGAAGCTGATTGATACAAAGAAATTTAACGATATCATCAATGCTTCTCTTACAGATACATTGAGCCGTTCTATTATTACAACAATTACAACATTGTTTGCTGTATGCTCTCTGTACATTTTTGCTACAGGAAGCATCAAGGACTTTGCACTTGCTTTGATTGTTGGCCTTATCAGCGGATGTTATTCTTCAATCTATATCAGCAACGCATTTGTTTCTGCAATGCGCCGCAAGTGGACTCCGGAATCTGGAATTCACCATTCTTTGCCAAAAGTAAAGAAAATGCCGGTCGCAGAAGACGCTGAATAAGCATTTTTTGTAAACTGATACATGAAGACAGCTCATTTCGGGCTGTCTTTTTTTTTTGCTTTCTTGACAGAACAGAAAACCTGCGTCTATCATTAAAATCATGAAAAAAAATAAAATTCTTGTTGCCGGCAGCCTTGCAATGGATTTGTCTGCAACCACTTCTGTTTTTCCAGACGAAGGGCAAACCGTACTTGGTAATGAATTCAGCATGGCTCCCGGTGGGAAAGGTGCTAATCAGGCAGTTCAGGCTTCAAGATTGGGGTGTGATGTTACTTTGCTCGGAAAACTTGGAAATGATTCCAATGGTGATCAGCTGCTTTCTGTTTATAAAAAAGAAGGTATAGATGTTTCTCATATTTTGCGTGATCCATTTTCTCCGACAGGCTGTGCTTTTATAATTCTTGAACAACGACCTGGCGAATCTGTAAAAAACAGGATTATTGTTTTGCCTGGTACTAATATGAAAATTACCAAAGACGATGTTGTATTCCTTAAAGATACAATCGGCGAATACGATATGGTGATGCTTCAGCTTGAAATTCCTATGGACGTGAATGAACTTATTGCACAATACGCTTTTGAAAAAGGTGTTCCTGTAATGCTTAATCCGGCACCTAGCGCGCCGCTTTCTGATAATCTGCTTTCTCATTTGGCTTTTATTTCGCCGAATGAACATGAAGCTGCGGATTTGACCGGAATTAAAATAGAACACAATGGAAATGAGTTTAATATTGTGCAGGCCGAAGCAGCTGCAAAAGTTCTTAGAAATCGTGGCGTAAAAAATGTGCTTATTACTCTGGGAAGCGCGGGAGCAGTCCTTGTAAATGACAGTGGAACTTTTGTAAGTCCAGCTGTTAAGAATGTAAAAGCTGTTGATCCAACTGCTGCAGGTGACAGTTTTGTGGCTGCATTCTGTACGGGAATTAGCTGCGGCTGGGATTTTAAGGAGTCTCTTGAGTTTGCGAATTGCACTGCTGCTTTAACGGTTTCTAAAAAAGGGGCTATGCCGTCGCTTCCTGATTTGAAGGCTGTTAAACAATTTAGAAAATAAATCCAACGTAAAAAAAGCCTGCAATCGCTATGCGCACCAACTCTGGCGCGAGGGGGCGGTTCTTAGGTGCTTTAATAAGGAGGAAAAAATGTTTACGTGTGATTGTATTAATCCTGAAATAATGAAGGTTCTTGCTTACTGTGGGCACGGCAGCAAGATTCTTATTGCGGATGGAAATTACCCTGTTGCTGAAAAATCTGGTGATGCTAAAAAAGTTTATCTAGGATTATGTAAGGATATTCCTAAGGTAACGGATGTTCTTAAAGCACTTAAAAGTGTTATTAATATTGAAAAGGCTGAAGTTATGGTTCCGGGAGATTCCGGTAAAAAATCAGAAGAACCTAAAGGAACTGAAGTAATTGATAAATATCTTAGCCCGGATAAGCAGCCTGAAATCTTCAAGGATTTTAAGGAAATTACAGGTCTTGAATTATATGCATGGGGACGCTGGTCATTTTATGATGCAGCAAGTGATAATGTTGTGCTTGCTATTTCAACCGGCGAAAGCCGTACTTTTGCAAATATCCTGCTTACGGTAGGTTGTGCCTGATAGCTTGACACTCATGCCAGACCTTTATAAATTTCTGTAATGCAGATTATAAGAGCAGATGTTTTAGGGTTTTGCATGGGGGTATGCCGTGCAGTTGATTCTGTAAAATCGATTCTTGCTGAAAAAAATGCAGGAGCGAATAACGGTGAAATCTATACCATGGGGCCTTTGATTCATAATCCAGGCGTTTTGAAAAGCCTTGAAAATCAGGGCGTAAAAATCCTTAAAGAAGAAAATATAAACGATTTGCCTGAAGGCAGCATTGTTGTAATCCGGGCTCATGGAGTTCCGCCTGTTATTTATAAAAAACTTGAAGAGCGTAAGGCTGTAGTAATAGATTCAACCTGTCCTAAGGTTAAGGCTAGCCAGAAAAAGGCAGAGCGCTATTCAAAAATGGGGTATAAAGTGATTCTTGCAGGTGACGGCGGTCACGGAGAAGTCCTTGGAATTGCAGGATTTGCAGGTGAAAATTTTATTCTTGTACAGAATAGGGAAGAGGCACGTAAACTATTTGCTGAAGTGCCGCTTGAAAACCGGCCTACTAAGGTGATTCTTCTTGCACAGACGACGTTCAGTCCTGTAGAGTTTGAAGCGATAACAGAGATATTAAAAGAAGCAATTCCAAACCTTGAAACCTTTAATTCAATCTGTTCTGCAACGCAGGAAAGGCAGAATGCATTAATAAAACTTTGCGGGGAAACTGACGGTGTTATAGTTGTCGGCGGAAAAAATTCTGCAAATACGCAAAGGCTTTATTTAAAGGCAAAGGAGCTTTGCCAAAATGCAGCTCTTGTTGAAAATTCTACAGAAATCCCGGAACAGTTTTATTCGCTCGAAAAAGTAGGAATTGCAGCCGGAGCCAGCACTCCTTTTGAAGTAATTGAATCCGTGGAAAACAAACTGGCAGAACAGGGAATATAAGTTTTCCTAGGCCATGTACTACCATTGAAAAATGCTGAAATTTTAGATATATTTACAATATTATGAAAACAAAAACGGTCGGAATCATCGGCTCGGGTGCATGGGGCACAGGGCTTGCACAGGCACTCGCTCGCGGCGGAAATGAAGTTCAGCTTTACACTCACAGTGCTGATGTTGCAGAAACTATAAATCGTGAACACGAAAATACAAAGTATCTGAAAGGTTTTCCGCTTTCGGAAAAAGTTACGGCTTCCTGCGATATTGCAGAAGTAGCTGATGACAAGGATTTTTTATTCCTTGCAAGTCCGAGTATTTATCTTGTTCAGAATGTAAAGCATATTCTAAACGTACCCTCGATTGCACGCGGCAGAGCTAATATTGGAATTTTGACCAAAGGCTTTATTCCACCGGAATCTTTGTGCTCGTGTGGAAATACTGATGGAACTTCTGATAAAAATACAGAAGCGGAACCAAAACTGATTGTTGAAACACTTGAAAGTCTTTTACCAGAGCATTTTAAGCATAACCTTGTATATGTTGCAGGTCCAAGCCATGCAGAAGAAGTTGCACTTGGAAAATTGACAGGGCTTATTACGGCTTCTGAAAATCCACAGAATGCGATTATGTTCCGTGATTTTCTGCGTGTGCCTGGTCTTATGGTTTATTCAAGTTTTGATGTTATTGGAGTACAGGTTTGTGCAGCTGTAAAAAATGTAATCGCCATTGTTTACGGAATGCTTGATGCAGTTGCAGAAGATTCAGAAATTTTTGGCGACAATGCCGAATCCTTACTTCTGGCTGCCGGATTAAACGAAATTCAAACTTTGGGTTTTGCAATGGGTGCAACACATGCTGAAACTTTTACTTCGATTTCCGGAGTAGGCGACCTTGATGTTACCTGCAAGAGTAAATACGGTAGAAACAGACGCTTCGGACATGATATTATAAAGACAGACATTCTTTCAAAGTTCAAGAATCTTGACGATTTGATTGCAAATATTTCTTCTATAGGATATTTGCCGGAAGGTGCAGTCGCCTGCAAGTATGTTGCGCAGATTGCAGAAAAACGGCATCTAAGGTTAAAAATATGTAACGGCCTGTACAAAATTCTGGATCGTGAAATTGAACCGGAAGATTTTTTAACTGATTTATTGATAAGAGGATAAGGTAACATGCTTGAAAAACTGACTAACACATTCAGCGACATAATCCGCACGGTTAGCGGAAAAGCTTCTATTACAGAAAAAAATATTGAAGAAACAGTAGAAAAAATAAAAATGGCTTTGCTTGAAGCCGATGTAAACCTTCGTGTTGTACGCCGCTTTGTAAACAGCACAATTGAAGAAGCCAAAGGTGAAAAGGTTTTACGTGCCGTAGATCCTGGTCAGCAGTTTGTAAAAATCATTTATGATAAAATCGTAGATTTACTTGGTTCTACAAAAACTGATTTAAGTTTAAAAGGCCCAGATACTCAGTCAGTAATTTTACTGCTTGGTTTGCAGGGTTCTGGTAAAACGACAGCAGCACACAAACTTGCTGCAAAACTTAAAAAAGAAGGAAGAAAACCTGTTCTTGCGGCCTGCGACCTTGTGCGGCCGGCCGCTATTGAACAGCTTTCTGTGCTTGGCGAAAAGATCGGAGTTCCTGTTTACAAGGAAGATACAAAAGATGCCGTAAAAGTTGCAAAAAATGCTTTGACTTTTGCAAAGAAAAATGGCTGTGATACTGTAATTCTTGATACGGCCGGCCGCCTGCAGATAGATGAAGCCATGATGAAAGAACTTGTTGCGGTAAAAAATGCCATGAATCCGCAGGAAGTAGTTCTTGTAGCTGATGCCATGACAGGTCAGAATGCCGTAGATATTGCAAAAACTTTTGACGAGCAGCTTGGAATTACGGGCATTATCCTTACAAAGTTTGATTCAGATGCCCGTGGTGGTGCGGCTCTTTCTTTGCGTTCTATAACAGGCAAGCCGATTCTGTTCATCGGTACTGGCGAAAAAACTGAAGATTTTGAAATTTTCCATCCGGAACGAATTGCAAGCCGTATTCTTGGCATGGGCGATATTGTTTCTCTTGTAGAAAAAGCTCAGGAAACAGTAGATGCCGAAGCTGCTGAAAAAATGCAGCAGAAAATGGCAAGAAATGAATTTACCCTGCAGGATATGCTTGAACAGCTTCAGAATGTTAAAAAAATGGGTTCCATGCAGTCGCTTCTTGAAATGATGCCGGGACTTGCAGGACAGATGGCAGGGCAGAATATTGATACAAGCATTATGAAGAGACAGGAAGCAATCATTCAGTCCATGACAAAAAAAGAGCGTGCAAATCATCTTATTATCGGACCGAGCCGCCGAAAACGCATTG
>JAEEWW010000081.1 GCA_016287815.1 Treponema sp.
ATATCAGGCTGATACTGCAATGAAACAGCAAAGTGTGTAGGGTTTGTAACGATTACGTCAGCTTCGGCAACAGCTTTTGGCATATTCCGGCTTAATAATTCCCGCTGTCCCTGCTCCAAATGACGCTTAACATCCGGATCTCCTTCCATTTCCTTATATTCCTGCTTTACTTCCTGCTTGGTCATCTTCATAGATTCAATGAACTGCTTTTTCTGCACAAAATAATCCGGTATGGAAATTCCAAGGAACAGAAAGGCCACAATCAGAATAAGTTTTGAAGCCATCTGTGCTATCCGTCCTATACAGCCTTCAACATTTCCGGACTTAAGCATAAAAAGCAGCTCCGGAAGGTCTGTACGGATTACAAAATATGCAATGGCAGTTATTAAGGCAACTTTTCCAAGTGATTTTGCAACATTAAAACCACCTTCAAACGAAAAGATTGTCTTCTTAAAATATTCTCCGAACTTCGGAAGGATTTTAGAAAATTTGGGTTCAATAGGTTTTGTACTGTAAATAAATCCTTTATTCTGAATTATATTTGCAGCGATTCCGGCTACAGAAGCGATAATTGCTATCGGAAAAACAATCATCAAAAAATAGCGGTAGCATACAATGGCAAAAGAAGGATTATCTACCTGTTTTTCAGTACAGCGCGTAAAAAAGAAAACAAGAACCTGCTGTAATTTTGTATAAATCCATGAGCCGAGCAAAACTAATGTTGCAGCTGAAAACAAAAAGACAAAAGCTCCGTTAACTTCACTACTTTTTGCAATTCTTCCTTCTTTACGGGCCTTTTGAAGTTTTATTTCCGAAGGTTCTTCTGTACGACCTTCATCTTCTGCAGCGAACCACTGTAAATCGATCTGACTCATTACAGCCTCCTAAAGCCCCTGCGCAGACTGCGAAAAGGCTGAGACCTGCGGCAAAGCCGAATTCAGCTTACTATAAAGCTGTTCAAGCTTTGTAAAACCAACATTAAAGGAACGTTCAAAAAAATCACAGAGCGACGGCATCAAAGCCGTAATTATAAAGAACGAAAGCAGCATCATTATAGGAAAACCTTCGGAAAGAAGGTTCATCTGAGGGGCCGCTTTAGACAAAAGACCTACACTTACAGAAACGAGCAGCAGAGAGCCCATAATCGGCAGGGAAATTATAAGGGCATCCATAAATAAATCTGTAAGGCCTGACAGCATGAATAACGTTATATTCCGTCTTGAAATTTCCTGTATAATTGAAACACAGTTAAAAGCTTCAAAACTTTTTACAAGCCCGCCAAAAAACAGTTTTTGCGCCCACTGTCCCTGCAAAAAAACAAGCATCGCAATCAGGTTAAAATACTGTCCCATCAAAGGATTTTCTACCTGAGAAAGTGAATCATAAACTTCTGAAGCACTAAAACCCATCTGAAAAGCAACAAACTGACCTGCGGTACTGAACGCAGCAAAAATTATAGTTACGTAAAATCCGTTAATAATTCCTATAAGGATTTCTCCAGCTAAAAGTAAAAGATATTCAAGGCTAAAAACACCATCCTCAGTTAAATACCTGGAAAGAGAAGTCATATTTACCTGAGTGATAATGAAATACGCAAAATAGAAAGCCAAAGCAAGTCTTGCCTGACGAGGAACGTTTCTTGCAGAAAACAAAGGAAGAGTCATTAAAAGCGCAAAAATTCTTCCGAAAACAAGAAGATAAAGAGGCGCATTCTGTAAAACTCTTCCTAAAACATCCATGAACCGCTACCGTAAAATATCTAAATTACTACACGACACTGATACTATCTTGCAATCAGCGGAATCATTTTAAAAAGCTGTTCCGTGTATTCGGCAACAGAAGAAAACATCCAGCCGCCAATCAAAAAAAGAACGCCCAGAATTACAAGAAGTTTAGGTAAAAAAGTAAGTGTCTGTTCCTGAATTGAAGTTGTAGCCTGAAAAATCGCAACAATCAAACCTATTATTAGAGCAGCACCAAGAACCGGAGCTGTAAGCATAAGCACATGCAGGATTCCGCCGCGCATAAGCCTAACAATTGTTCCTAATGTCATTTTTTTCTATCCTCCCCCTACAAAAAGTCAACAATCAAATAAAATAAATTTACCGTATTACCGAATTAAACAGCTGCTGCGTCAAAAGTCCCCAGCCGTCGACCAGAACAAACAGCATAAGCTTAAACGGCATGGAAATCTGTACAGGCGGAAGCATCATCATACCCATAGACATAAGGATACTTGCAACAACCATATCAATTACAATAAACGGAATATACAGCAAAACGCCTATTTTAAAAGCTACAGTCAGTTCATGCAAAATATAGGCAGGAATAAGAACATAGGTTGGAACATCAGCTAGAGTGTTTGGCCGCTCAAGGCGAGACATGTTCATAAACATAGTAATATACGAAGTATCATCAGACATCTGACCGTACATAAAAAGTCTGATTGGAGACTCAGCCTGTTCATAAGCCTGTTCAATAGAAATCTGCCCGTCTGCAAGAGGCTTATAAGAATTTTTATAAATATCTGAAAAAACCGGCCACATTACAAAAATCGTCATAAAAAAAGCAATTCCCTGCAAAACCATGGTCGGTGGAACCTGCTGCAAGGAAAGTGCACGTTTTATAAAATCCAGAACAATCGAAAAACGTAGAAAACACGTAAGAAGAATTAAAATGCTTGGTGCCAGCGTTAAAACCGTCATCAAAAGAAGAAGCCTTACAGAAAAGGCAACTTCCTGTCCGCTTTGCGGAGAAGTTATGTTTAATTCAACATTAGGTACTGTTAAAGGAGCAACATTTCTTCCCATTTCCGTTCTGCCATTAATTGAACCGGATGGAAAATTAGCATTTTGATTGGATAAAGTTGAACCAGATGCTGATTGAGCCGTTACCGGAAGAAAACATAGATACAGCATAACTGAAAATACAATAAACTTTTTCATATATTTTCACCTTCGCTACTATTAAGCCGATCCCTTTGCTTTTTTAAAAGCTTAGAAGCTTTAGAAGCTGCTCCAGTAAACACATTTTTATTTTCTGCGGAATTAGGCATAAATAATGCCAGAATGTCGTTAAAATTCCTCGGTTTAGAAGTTGAAGAGTTTTTATCTGCATACAAATTCATTGCATCAATTAATTCTTTATCTTGAACTTCACCAATAAGATTTATTGCAGAATCACTTACACCTATTAAATAGGCTTTATCAAGCAGGGTTATAATCTGTACGGATTTTCCGGGAGAAAGGGAAACAGAAGATACTTTCCGTAAAAAAGGATCAGTGCTTTCCGGCCGCTGAAGTCCGTTTTTCATAAAATGAACGACAGCATACATACAGGCAACAACAAAAAGCAGCACTATTATCATACGGAAAAACACAAAAAAAGTAGAAACCGAACGACGGTTATTCTGAGGTCTTAAATTTTCCGATTGAATTGGCAGAGTTTCTTCTACAGAAACTGAAGAAACTGAGTTTTCTGGCTGCTGAATTTGAATTTCAGATTCATTTACAGTTTTTTGTTCCTGAGAACAAACATAACTTAAAGCCAAAAGGCAGCATACAAAAAATGCTGCAATTTTTTTTGAGAAAATCAATTTTTACCCCACCCCGTAAAAATAATTTAGTTAAGCGTTGATACACGCTCCATAGGAGAAAGGATTTCGGTAACACGAACACCGAAGTTTTCATCGATAACTACAACTTCGCCTTTTGCAATCGGCTTATGGTTAACGAGAATATCTACAGGTTCACCGGCAAGTTTATCAAGCTCAATAATAGTACCTTCACCCATTCCCAAAATATCTTTTATCTGCTTCTTAGTTCGTCCAAGTTCTACGGTCATTTCCATGAAAACGTCCATGATAAGACCGATATTTCCCTGTTGAACTGTAGCAGGACCACCACCAAGGTTCGGGAAGCTCAAAGGCTGAACATTCGGAACATTCATTCCCATCGGACTTGCACCGCCCATATTGCCACCCATAGGAGCACCTCCTCCAACTAAAGAACCCATTGCTGCCATATCAGAAGCCGAAAGAATTCCACCACCATCCATAGCTGCTGAACCGCCAGCTGCAGCTGTATCACCTGATAAAGCATTAGTCATAGTATTTACAACATCTCCTGCCAAAGCTTCCCACATTGTATAAACCTGACCTTCATGGGTAATCGGGTAGCTTATAAGTGCAAATGTATTCTGTGGAATACGCGCCATTGCTTTCGGAACATTAACGGCTTCAGCCGGACTTGTAGCAATTCCGCTCAGTTTTCCTGTATGTTCAAGATCTGTAATTTCATTACCGGTATGTTTAGAAAAAGCTTCAGAAACAATAGAGAAAGCCATGTCATCAAGTTCTGCTGTTTCAGACTGATTAACAAGACTTGCAAGTTTTTTTGCAAATTCAGGAGAAATAATATATAAATGCTCTCCTACAACCGCATTAGAAAAATCATTTTGAATAGTAACAACAGTTTCCGGCAGTTTTGCAAGAAGCTGATCTTTATCAACTGCTTCAACAACAGGATCAGCTACATCAAATGCAGAAGAAGTCATAGTTCCTAAATCTGCAGCAAGTCTTTCCTTTAAACCATTTGCAAAATTTCCAAGTACAGCCGTATTTATTGAAGAACCAGCGCCTGCCGAGCCGCCTCCGCCGCCAAGTCCATCCATATTCACGCCTGATAACAATGCATCAATTTCATCTTGAGATATAGCGCCGTCACTCATAGTGTTTCATCTCCTTCTACGGACAATTCTTCAAATTCTTCTGTATCGTTTTCTTCAATTTTTCCTGTTATTTGAACAGCCATCTTCTTTCCTACTACACCAGGCTGACAGAAAAACTTTTGTTTATTACCTACGCTTAGTGTAATAGGATCTCCAATCCTTATGTTAGAAAGTCTTACAATATCACCTTTCTGAAGGGCTAAAACATCCCTGATTGGCAGGTGAATTGAGCCGATTTCTGCAACAATATCCATATCAACTGTTGAAAGTTTTTCTTTCAATGTGCCCAGATACTGTGTTGTAGAACTTCTTCTGACTGATGAAAACCAGAACTGTGAAGACAATTTTGAAATAATCGGCTCAATAGTAAGATATGGAATACAGAAGTTCATCATACCTTCTTCTTCACCGACCTTTGTTTCCAATGTTACAAGAACAACCATTTCTGACGGAGGAACAATCTGAGCAAACTGAGGATTTGTTTCAATCTGACCAAGACGCGGACGCAAGTCGATTACCTGAGTCCAGGCTTCCCTCATATTTGCAAGAATACGTACAATAATTCCTTCCATTACAGACTGTTCTATATCTGTAAGGTCACGGTTTTTGTTACCGCTTGTTACACCTTTACCACCAAAAAGGCGGTCTATCATAGAAAAGGTAATTGCAGGGTCAATTTCAAGAACGGCATTACCTTTTAACGGATCCATGTTTATTACGGCAAGAGTTGTAGGAGTTGGAATTGAACGAATAAATTCCTCGTAAGTTAACTGATCAACCGAAGCAACATGAACATGAACAAGACTGCGCAACTGTGCCGAAAGGCTTGTTGTAGTTAGTCGGGCAAAAGTTTCATGCATGATAGAAACAGTACGAATCTGTTCCTTAGAGAATTTATCAGGACGTTTAAAGTCGTAAATTTTTATTTTACGGGTATCACTTACCGGTTTAAAGTCGTCTGTATCGGCTTCTCCGGAGCTAATAGCCGTTAAGAGCTGGTCAATCTCATCCTGTGACAGAACTTCGTTCATGTTCTTACAATCCTAACCTTTTTTAAAGCAGCAGATTTTACTCTGCCGTTACTGTTGAACAACATCAAGCTGTTTAAATCTTACATCACGAATTTTTGTAGATGTAAGAATTGTTTCGTTAATTGCACGGATTATTTCACTGCGAAGATTTTCTTCGTTTTCAGGCTTTAATTCGGCAACTGTTCTCTGTGTAAAATATCGGCGTAAAAAATCTACAAGTTCAATATTTCTGGCAGTAATTTCCGTAGAAACAGCCTTGTCATCTTTTTTATAGCCTAAAACTACATCTACCGTTACTACAGCAGGCGTATCATCACTTGTTTTTGTTCTGATTGAACCTAAAGATGAATACCAGTCGTAAATTTCCCTGTGTCCGCTGTATTCTTCGCTAATTGGAAAAGTTGAAGCAGGAGAAGAATTAGCCCCCATGATTTTCATTGTTATTACAACTACTGTAACAATAACAATTATCAAGGCAATAACTATTAAAACCCACTTCAGAAGTGCCGGCAGTAATGCCCCTAACCCACCTTTTTTTGCAGGAGCTGAAGCTGATGCGCCGTCACCATCATCATTAAGAATATCTTCATTATCAGCCATTACTTTCCTCCACTTTTTGTTTTAATGCGGACACAAACATCAGCATTAAAAAATATACTAGCATTAAAAATGCCCTTCGTCTAGAATTATAATATCTACGCGTCTATTATAGGCTCTGCCTTCCGGCGTATCGTTGGAAAACTTAGGCCTTGTATCCGCGTAACCGGCTATAGAAAACGAATCCTCATTTACACCAAAATCTGCCAGATAATGCAGAACATTTGCAGAACGAGCTGCAGAAAGTTCCCAGTTACTTGCAAACTGTTCAGTATCTTTTACAGGCGTACTGTCTGTATGACCTTCGATTCTAAAATATCTTCCTGCAAGGGACGGATCGTTAAAGAATGTTGAAAGTCTCAGCAAAGTATCGCGTGTTTCATCTATATTAAGTGCTGCACTTCCCTCTTCAAAAAAAGAATCTGCCGCAAGGGTTATGACAAGTCCGCGTTCATCGCTTGTTATAGTTATCTTGTTAGATTTTACATCCGGCGCAAAAAGGCTTACCGCCTTCTTTTTTGCAAGTCCAAGGGATTTTCCTCTTTCAAGAGAAGGAAGAGAATTTATTGCATTACCTAAATCTGAAAGACGGCCTGCAGAAAGCGAAATACCACCTGTTGTACTTGAAGCAACTTCCAAAGATGCAGCCATCTGTGCAAGAGATGCCGTATCTACTTCTGACGGGTTATAAAGCATAACGAAGAAGCAGAGCATCAATGTAATCATGTCACCATAGGTACCTTGCCAGGCGGTTGACGGTTTTTCAGGTTCCTTTGCTTTTCCCATTTTCTAATCCTTCAATACTTCAGCTTCTATAGACTTACGAACAGTAGGTTCAAGATATGTAAGAAGCTTCTGTGCCATAATACGCGGGTTTTCACCGGCCTGAATTGCAAGAACACCTTCTATAATCATTGCGAATGTCTTCATTTCCTGTGAGTTATGCGTAAGAAGTTTCTGAGAGAACGGTGTAATAAGCCAGTTGGCCATCATAGATCCGTACAATGTTGTAATCAAAGCAACAGCCATATTAGGACCCAAAGAAGATTTATCTTCCAGGTTATTCAACATACCAATAAGACCTACTACAGTACCCATCATACCAAAACCTGGAGCAAAACCAGCCCACTGGTTGATAATATTAATCCAGGCCATGTGCCGGCCTTCAACTTCGTTCATTTCATTTTCAAGAATCTGGCGGATAACGGCACCATCTGTACCGTCAACTACAAGGCGCAAGCCCATTTTCATAAAGGCTGAATCCAAATCGTCAAGACCATCTTCCAATGCAAGAATACCTTCACGGCGGGCTTTTTCTGAAAGCGCTACAAGGTTCTGAACAATCTGTTTTTCCCCAAAATCAGGAACTTTAAATGCCCTGCCCATAACCTTGAAAAGTCCCAATGCCTTAGAAAGAGGGAATCCAATATACAAGGCGAAGTAAGAACCACCTATGGTCATAGCCATAGACGGAACATCGATAATTCCACCCATAGTACCGCCAGACGTAATAACCGACATGACAATCATGGCCGCACCACCAACAATACCAATTATCGTTGCTATATCCATTTCTATTCCTCTTGCACATTGATACCGATTTTTTTACGGTATTCGATAATTTTTTCTATAACTTCTTCTGGAGAATTTTTAAGGACAATTCGTCTGCCGGAAAGCATCACCAGCGTAAGATCCGGTGCCGTTTCCATACTTTCTATCATGTGCGGATTAAGGTAAAATAACTTACCATCCAATCGCGTAACTTTTATCATAGTAATATTTTCTACGCTTAACACGATGCCGTCAAGTAGAAACAGTTGTTAATGTCCTTTCCTTTCCCATAAAAACACAGGTCTCTTGCTATAAAATTGACCAGTATTTCTTATATTATCGGAATTATCTAAACAGCGGTTTAGCTTCAAATAAAATTTCGTTATAAAAAAATAAATAACTGTTATCATTATTGTTTTTTTTAAAAGCCTTATATATCGTATTGTAAAAGGAATTTTTATAATGAATCCGCATATTTTAGTAATTGAAGACGTTCCGGAAATGTCAGACTTGATTTCTCTGTACTTAAAAAAATCCGGCATGAATGTAACAGCCTGTACAACAGCAGAAGAAGCGCTTGAAAAACTAAAAGATTTTAAGCCCGATCTTGTTTTGCTTGACCTTAACCTTCCGGGCATGAGCGGCTTTGAATTCCTTGAAAAATTCAGAAGCAATCAGAGCGCGGCTATTCCTGTAGTAATAGTTTCAGCACGTGATGCAGACGAAGACATAATAAAAGGTCTTGGAATAGGTGCTGATGAATTTGTAACAAAGCCATTTTCTCCAAGAGTCCTTGTTGCAAGAGTTGAAGCAAATTTAAGGCGCAAGGCAGAAACCATTGCGGCCGCAGAAAAAACTTTGAAATTCGGAGAATATACGGTTCTTCTTAACAGCTGTGTACTTAAAAAAGGTTCACTAAAGATTCCTCTTTCTACAAAAGAGTACGAAGTCTTAGAATACATACTCCGTAACCGCGGAAAAACCCTTACCCCGGAAAACATTTACAGCGGAGTATGGAAAAATCAGTTCGGAGACTTAACGGCCGTTGCAGTTTACATACAGCGTCTCCGGAAAAAAATTGAAAAAGATCCGTCCATGCCTGAATATTTAAAAACAGTATTCGGTCAGGGCTATCGCTTTGATGCAGAAATTTCTGAAACATAGTTTAATTCGCAGGAACGGGTTAAGGACGCAGGTATTAAAAAATGAAGCTTAAAAATCAGTTTGTTATATTCATTGCCGCAACGATTCTCATGCCGTTTTTCTGTATTTCAGGAATTTTTGTTTACAGCTGTTTAAACAATCCCGAGCGCACAATATTAAAAGATTTTTACAACGCAAAGGAAACTGAAGATTACGGACTAAGCCCCGAAAGCTGGGAAACCTTAAAGGACATTATAGAAAAACGCCCTCCCCGCGCACGAACCGCAGTAATAATAAATCACAATAAAATTTTGTTTTCTGACATTCCGGAATTAAGCACAGGCGAAACTATTTCTGACAGACATTTTTTAAGGCGAATGGAAATAACCAGCAAGGACTATTTTTTTCAGTTTATCCCGGCATCACTCGATAAAAATGAAAATCAGGCACTAATTATTACAAGACTGCCAAGAAAATCCGAATCAAAAAGAGCACGCTATAACAGATTTATTTTAACTGTGGTTTTTACACTTTCCTTTTTTTCACTTTTTACAATCGCTTTCATTATAGTGATTTCTACAACGATTTCCCGCTCAATAGAAATTCTTGAAAAAAACACAGAACGGATTGCAAACGGCGAACTGGATGTTGAATTAAAAATCCCAAGAACAAAAGGCCACAAGAATGAAATCACATCCTTAACAGAAAATCTTGAAAAGATGCGCCAGACATTAAAGGAAAACGAAGAACGCCGCACAAGATTCATTATGGGCATAAGCCACGACTTAAGAACCCCGGTTGCAGTAATAAAAGGCTATACTGAAGCTTTAAGCGACGGAACCCTGGATAATCCGGAAATGAAAAAAAATGCTCTTGAAATAATTGGCACAAAAACAAGTCAGCTTGAATCAATGATTGAAACATTAATAAACTATGTAAAATTAAACAGCAGTGAATGGCGCGAACAGCTTGTTTCTCAGCCAATTGAAAAAGCCATAAAAGAATTTGCTGAAACAGCGGCCGTAACAGGCAAACTATTTAAGCGGAAAATAACAACATCTATACAGATTCCTGAAAATATCTGCATACCGTTTAACAGGCAGCTTTTTAACCGTGCATTGGAAAACATTTTCAGCAACGCAATACGATACAGCAGAGACGGAGATTTAATTTCCATTTCTGCATTTGTAAAAGAAAGCATTGACGGCAGCAAGAGTATCAAAACAGGAAAAAATGAACACAATGAGACTTGCATAGTAATTTCTATAGCTGACACAGGAATTGGAATTTCAGAAAAAGACAGACAGCATATCTTTGACTTATTTTACAAGGCATCAAATTCCAGGCAGGAAGGCGGAATGGGAATCGGTCTGGCAGTAGTCAAAAACATCATAGATGCCCACCAATGGAAAATAACTGTAGAAAAAAATAAAGATGCAGCAAGCGGAACAGTTTTTGCTATAAAAATTCCTGTTACCTTGCGTAATCTGATTGCAGTGTGATATTCTTATCTGTATGAAAAAAAAAGATTTATATGAAATGTCTTATGAACTGAAACAGGAATTTGCAAGGCGTTTATTTTTTATAATTTCTTACTGTATCCTGCTGTGCGCCTTTGTTTCCCTTATTCTTCATTTTTTAGTTTTCCCTGTACGGCAAAAATCTATTTCCATGGAACCTTCAGTTTCCAGCGGTTCATTTGTTCTTATAAATCATTTTGATAATAAAAAGGAAAGGGGACAGATTGTCCTTGTAAGTGACAAAAATAACGAACAGTTTCCTGCTGTTGTGCGTGTTATAGATTCCATGTTTTCTTTTTTTACAGGCCAGCAGTATTTTCCGCTTACAAAACGGCACAAGGACGGAAACGGCTATTCATTGAAACGCATCATCGGGTTGCCGGGAGATTCAATTTATATGAAAGACTTTGTCCTTTATATAAAGCCTGCCGGGGAACAGTATTTTCTTACAGAATTTGAATTTGTAGAAAAACCTTACGATGTTCAGATTTCTCTTTCTGACTCTTCATGGGACAAATCTTTAGGCTCTGTAGGTTCATTTGAAGAAATTAAACTTGGCGCAAATGAATATTTTGTTTTAAGCGATAACAGAACTTCTTCCCTTGATTCAAGACTTTGGGGTTCTGTAAAAGGTTCTGACATTATCGGAAAAGCAGAATTTCAGTATTTTCCATTTAATTCGTTCAGATTTCTTTAAAACGCTCTATTCTGCATGGCACGTTCTGTTTCACTTTATATCCATATTCCGTTTTGCAAAAGCAAATGCGCATACTGCGATTTTTTCAGCCAGCC
>JAEEWW010000082.1 GCA_016287815.1 Treponema sp.
CATTGCTAAAATTCCAGCTGAAGAAAATCACCCTTTTACAGTTCTTGTTTCACCAAGCTGGGGTGATGTTGGTATTCTTAAAAAGTACGGAGAAAAACTGCTTGATCCCCTGGCTGCAACAGGCTGGAGAATTATTGTACGCCCTCATCCTCAGTCAAAAAAATCTGAAGCTGATATGCTTACCCGTCTCGAAGAACGCTACAAAGATAATAAAAATATCGAATGGGATTATGAACGTCAGAATATCTTCAGTTTGAAAAAGGCTGATATTATGATTTCTGATTTTTCAGGAATTATTTTTGACTACACCTTCCTTTGTGATAAACCTGTAATGTATGTAAATGCAGGAATGGATTTACGTCCTTATGATGCTTATGATCTTGGAGACAAAAAACTCTGGCAGTATGCAAGCCTCGAAAAGTTTGGCAAACAGCTTGACGAAAAGGATTTTGCAAATATAAAAGAAGTAATTCAGAATATGAGTGACAGTAAAGAACTTGCTGCAGCTCGTGCTCAGGCTAAATCAGAAGCCTGGATGCATGAAGGCGAAGCAGGCAAAAATATTGCAGACTTTATGATTCAAACTGTTCAAAATATGAATAAATAACATATAAATTGAACAATTATACTTGATAAAACCCCTGTTTTTTTGTAATTTATATAAAAAGAGTTATTCTTTTGAACAAAATACGGGGGTTTTTAATGCCTAAAACTGTTTATCTTGGACTTACTGGTGATATTATCCATCCTGGAATTATCAATATTATAAATGAGGGTGCAAAGCTCGGAGAGCTTGTTGTTGGTCTTCTCACAGATTCAGCAATCGTGTCTCATAAGCGCCTTCCCTACCTTACCTTTGAGCAGCGCCGTCAGGTTGTAGAAAACATTAAGGGTGTTGCTAAGGTTATTCCTCAGGAAGACTGGTCATATGTTCCAAATCTAAAACGTCTTAAACCAGACTTTATGATTCATGGTGATGACTGGAAAACAAACTATCTCAGCAAAATCCGCCAGGAATGTTTTGAAGTAATGAAGGAATGGAATGGTCAGATTGTTGAGATTCCATACACAAAGGGAATTAATTCTACAGCTCTTGTTGAAAATGCAAATACAATAGGAACTACCCCGGATGTTCGCCGTGCTACTCTCCGCCGTCTAATTGCAGCAAAACCAATCGTACGCATTATGGAAGCTCACAGCGGCTTAAGCGGACTTATTGTAGAACATGCAGAAGTAATGAAAGACGATGGCCTTCATACCTTTGATGGAATGTGGTCTTCTTCTCTTACAGATTCTACAAGCAAAGGTAAGCCTGATATTGAAGCTGTAGACCTCACTACCCGTATGCAGTCTCTTACAGACATACTTGAGTGTACAACAAAGCCTATTATTTATGATGGTGATACAGGAGACATTCCTGAGCACTTTGTATTTACAGTACGAACACTTGAACGTAATGGTGTTAGTGCAGTAATTATTGAAGACAAAAAAGGTCTTAAGAAGAACTCTCTTTTCGGAACAGAGGCTAAACAGGTACTTGCTACTGAAGAAGAATTCTGTGAAAAGATTGCAGCAGGAAAGCGTGCACAGATTACCAAAGACTTTATGATTATTGCCCGTATTGAAGAAATCATCGCAGGCTATTCTGTAGATGAGGCAATCAAAAAAGCATTTGCTGCCGTTCGTGCTGGCGCAGACGGAATTATGATTCATTCAAAAGACAAAACAGGAATGGACATAAAAGAATTCTGTGCAAAATTCCGCGCAGAATACAAAAAGATTCCGATTGTTCTTGTTCCTACAACCTACAATCAGTTTACGGAAGCAGAATTTGCAGAATGGGGCGCAAACATTATCATTTATGCAAACCACATGCTCCGCTCAGCCTACCCGGCAATGGAACAGTGTGCAAAAACAATTCTTGAAGCAGAACGCTCACTTGAAGTTGACAAAATCTGTATGCCGATAAAACAGATTCTCGAACTCATTCCGGGAACAAAATAAAAATTTCATACATGACGGCTTTTGGAGATAAATAAAATTGATTAGACCATCATATTTTTACGATTTATTGATTAAAAACGGAACGGATTTTTTTGCAGGCGTTCCGGATTCACTATTGAAAAATCTCTGTGCATATATTACAGACAACGCACCGGAATCAAATCATATAATTTCTGCAAATGAAGGAAGTGCCACAGGCCTTGCAACCGGTTATCACCTTGCAACCGGCAAAATTCCAATGATTTACATGCAGAATTCAGGCGAAGGCAACATGGTAAATCCTCTTATGTCCATTGCTGACCCGGATGTTTATTCCATTCCAATGCTTATTGTAATCGGATGGCGCGGAGAACCCGGTGTACACGATGAACCTCAGCACGTAAAGCAGGGAAAAGTTACCTGCACTTTACTCGATGCAATGAAAGTTCCGTACGAGGTTTTAAGCGACAACGAAGCAGATTTACCTGCTCAGTTTGAAAAAGCCTATAAGTATATCAAAGAAAATAATGCACAGTATGCGTTTGTTATCCGCAAAGGTACATTTGACGATTACGTATTAAAAAATAATATTCCGGTTGAAGGCAAAATGAGCCGCGAAGAAGCAATTGAAAAAATCATGCTTTCAGCAGATGACAAAACAGCCTTTGTTTCTACAACAGGAATGATCAGCCGCGAACTTTATGAACAGCGCGACAAGCACAATATGGCTCACGACCGGGACTTTTTAACTGTAGGCGGAATGGGACACGCAAGCCAGATTGCTCTTGCAATTGCAATGCAGAAAAAAGACCGCCAGGTTTACTGCCTCGATGGTGACGGCGCAAGCATAATGCAGATGGGCGGGATGGCTACAATCGGAAGCCGTAAGCCGGCTAACTATGTTCACTTTGTATTGAATAACGGAGCACACGATTCTGTCGGCGGACAGCCTACTGTTGGCCGAAAAATAGATTTATGCGAAATCGCCGCAGGCTGCGGTTACGAAAATATTGTAAAGGTTGAAACCCCTGAAGAACTTGATGCCGTTTTAGGCGACAAAGAAACAAAGGAAAAACTTACTTTTGTTGAAGTTTTGGTCAGAAAAGGTGCAAGAAAAGATTTAGGCAGACCAAAGTCAACGCCGGTTGAAAATAAACAGGCTCTGATGAAGTTTTTGGAGAAATAGAAATGATAAAACAGGCTGTAATCGTTGCAGGCGGACTTGGAAGCCGCTTTGGAAACAGAACTAAAGAAATGCCGAAAGGCTTTATAGAAATAGACGGCGTTCCAATGGTAGAACGCTCCGTGCAAAAACTTATTGCATCCGGAATTGAAGAAATCATTATCGGAACCGGCCACTGCTCAGAATACTATGATGAACTTGCTAAAAAATATCATATAATTAAAACAGTTCGTAATGATAACTATGCAAATACTTCAAGCATGGGCACTCTGGCAGTCTGCGCTCCGCTTATCAAAGGCGATTTTATATTGCTCGAAAGCGATTTGATTTACGATTCTGTGGGCTTAAAAGTTTTGATTAACGATGAACGCAAAAACGTAATTTTAGCCAGCGGAAAATCAAACAGCCACGATGAAGTTTATCTTGCCGCAAATGCTGACGGAGTTTTAAACGAAGTAAGCAAAGACAAAAAAATTATCCCGGAACCGGCAGGAGAACTTGTCGGTATTACAAAAATCAGCAAATCCTGTCTTGATAAGATGATGAAATACTATAAAAGCGATTCATCGCTTATCAAGCTGGATTATGAAAATGCACTTAAACACGTTTCTACAGAAATGGAAGAACCTGTTTATGTTCATAAAATTGAATATTATGCATGGACAGAAATTGATGATGAATCAATGCTTGAGCGTGCCGTTACACAAATCTGGCCGCGCATTCAGGAAAATGAATCTTTATGGAATGTCCGCCGTGAAGTTTTATTAAATCCGGGACCTTCTACAACAACAGACAGCGTAAAATACGCACAGGTCGTAGCCGATATCTGCCCGCGTGAACTTGAATTCGGAAATCTTATGGAAGAAGTAGCAACAGGCTTAACAGAAGTCTGCGCCGATCCGAAAGATTATATAAGCGTAATGTTCGGCTGCTCAGGAACAGGTGCAGACGAAGCCATGGTTTCATCCTGTGTTCCGCCGGACGGAAAACTTTTAGTTGTTGATAACGGCTCTTACGGTGCCCGCCTTGCTAAAATTGCTTCAGTCTACAATATCGACATGGATGTATTTAAATCTTCAACTTATGAGCCGATTGACCTTAAAGCCCTTGAAAATCAGATGAAGAGCAAAAAATACACAACCTTTGCAATCGTATACCACGAAACTACGACAGGATTATTAAACGATTTGGCAACTATCTGCCCTATGGCAAAAAAATACGGCATGACAACTATCTGCGACATTGTTTCAGCCTACGGTGGTATGCCGATTGACTTAGGCAAACTTCAGATTGATTTTGCAACCAGCACTTCAAACAAACATATCGGCGGAATGGCTGGCGTTGGCTTTGTAGTTTGCCGCAAATCAGAACTTTTAAAACAGAAAGACTGGCCTATGCGTAACTACTACCTCAACATTTACGACCAGTACAAATACTTTTTGGAAACAAAACAGACACGCTTTACCCCACCCGTTCAGACTTTCTACGCACTGCGTCAGGCTATAATCGAAACTAAAGTTGAAACTGTTGAAAAACGTTTTGAACGCTTTACTGCCTGCTGGGAAATTCTTGTAAAAGCACTGGACGAAATCGGACTTAAAATGCTTGTAGACAGAAAGTATCAGAGCCATTTTATTACCGCAATATTGATTCCTGAAACTCCAAAATACAGCTTTAACGATTTGCACGACTATGCAAAATCTTTTGGCTTTACAATTTATCCTGGAAAACTCGGAAATATAGACACATTCCGCATTGCAAACATGGGAGACATAAAGCCTGAAGAAATGACGCATTTTACCTGCGTTCTGCGCGATTATATGCACAGTATAGGGGTTTGTTAAAAATGAAAGTTGCCATTGTACACGACTGGCTTGTAAATTACGGCGGAGCCGAAAGAGTTGTTGAATCTTTTTTAAAAATTTATCCTGAAGCCGATATTTTTACACTCGTTTACGATGAAAAAAAAATGGGAAAAATTTTCCCGAAAGAAAAAGTTCACACCTCTTTTGTGCAGAAATTACCGATGGCAACAAAGCTATATACAAAACTTCTTTCACTCATGCCAAAAGCATTTGAAGCATTTGATTTATCTTCCTATGATTTGGTTTTGTGTTCCTCTTCTTCCTGTGCAAAAGGCGTAATTACTTCGCCAAATACGCCGCACATCGCCTACATCCACACACCGATGCGCTACGCATGGGATTTATTTTTTGACTACAGAAGGCGTTCAGGAAAGCTTACAAGATTTTTTATGGACCGCTGGATGCCTTCAATAAGGCTTTGGGATTTTGTTTCAAGCCAGCGCATAGACAGGCTTATTGCAAATTCAAATTATATTGCACGGCGCATAAAAAAATTCTGGAACCGTGATTCAAATGTAATTTATCCGCCTGTAAATACAGAAAAACTTTGTCCAAATGGAAAACCGGCAGAAGATTTTTATGTAGTTTTTTCCCGTTTTGTTCCATACAAGCGCGTAGATTTAGCGATTTCTGCGTGCATCGAACTTAACAGAAAGCTGGTTGTAATCGGAAGCGGCTCAGGTGAAAAAGAACTTAAAGCCCTTGCAAACGGAAATAAAAACATTACGTTTACAGGCAGAATCAGCGATGATGAAGTAAAAGATTACCTGCAGCGCTGCAAGGCTATGATTTTCAGTGCAGAAGAAGACTTTGGCATAATTCCGGTGGAATGTCAGGCCTGTGGAAGACCTGTTATTGCGTTCGGAAAAGGCGGAGCTCTTGAAACCGTAGTCAACGGGAAAACAGGGCTTTTCTTTGATAAGCAGGAAACTTCAAGCGTAGAAGAAGCGATAAAACGCTTTGAACAAGCTGAAAAATCCGGTACACTACTTTCACCTGAAAAAATTGCAGAATATGCTTCAACTTTTTCTGAGACAAGATTCCGGAAACAGATTGAGCAGACTGTAAACGAAACAATAATAAATTTTCATAAATAAAAACAAAATAAAAAAAAGAGGCTAAAATGAAATTAGCAATAGACTGCCGCATGATTGGTTCCGGCGGAATCGGAACATATATAAGTGAATTAATTCCACATTTTTTAAAAAACAACCAGTGTCTTTTACTTGGGACACATGAACAGTGTACTCCTTTTGTCAGATTACAGAATGTAGAATTCTGCCACTGCGATGTAAAACCTTTTTCTTTTGAAGAAATGTTCTCTTTTCCGTCAAATGTTTTAAAAGAAATAAATAACTGCGATGCGTATTATACACCATACTGTAACATTCCCGGCGGAATAAACATTCCGGTATTTTCAACAATACATGATGTTGTTTTTCTGGACGTAAAAGGTCTTTCTTCATTTACAGGAACTTTTTTGCGACGCCTTATCTATTTACGTGCCGTAAATAATTCAAAGGCCATTTTTACGGTTTCTGAATTTTCAAAAGAAAGAATTATTCATCATTTGCACTGCAAAAAGCCAGTTCTTGTAGGCTATAACGGAATTTCTTCATGGCTTTTAAAAAATGAAAAATCAGAAGAAGCCGTTTCCAACACAGGCGAAAATTCATGCAGCAATGATAATTCCATTTTATTTGTAGGAAATATAAAAAAACATAAAGGTCTTTCTGTTTTGCTTGATGCATTTGAGATTGCACGAAAAACAAAACCAGATTTACAGCTTGTAATCGTTGGCAATGCCGTAAATTTCAGAAGCGGCGACGATGAAGTTATTGAAAAACTTAAAAATCTGCCGGATAATGCCATAACATTTACAGGGAAAATCAGTAACGAAGAACTTAAAAAACAGTATAAAAACGCAAAACTTTTAGTACAGCCGTCTTTTTACGAAGGATTTGGCATTCCGCCGCTTGAAGCCTTGTATTGCAAAACAAATGCAATCATTTCGGATATTCCGGTATTTAAAGAAATTTATAAAGATTTTCCTGTCACATTCTTTAAAACAGGAGACGCCGATGATCTTGCAGAAAAAATTCTTTCACATCTGGACGATGCTGAGCCAGAAAATATTCCTGAAATTTATTCATACAAAAAAACTGCTGAAATCATACTGAGCGAAATAAAGCAAATCATAAAACCATGACAGGCGCCCGACATCGGTAGACGCATAGCTTAGGTATAGGAATCGCACTATCATGCACCATGCAATGCATGGGCTTGCCGAAGCTGATGCGAAGGCATTTTCAATTAAAAAACTTGTATATCCGCGTATTTTTTTGTATAATATAAAAAGACTTTGCTATGACTATTGAAGAATTTAAGAAAAGTTTTCCTGAAAGGTATCCTCGCACCAGCTCTTTTACTTCCGGCGTTTCATTGATGGCAGTAGACTGTTTTTCAATAATGCTCTGTATCGGGCTTAGCTTTTTCATAATTAATGCGATTAACCATTCATTTATAAATTTCCGTTCATTTGTAACATATTCAATTTATCTGCCTTTAATTCTTATAGTTTTTTACTCAGCAAATCTTTATCCGGGAATCATGCTCAATCCTTCTGATGAAGTAAGGCATCTTGCAATCTGCTCATGTTTCAGTTTTATAGGTATTGCCCTTTCTATAACAATGGAAACAGACGACAGACTTGCGATAGTAATAGCACTTCTTATTTCCTGCCCGTTTGCAATATTTATTCTGCCTGCCATGAGAGAAATTGCACGTCATGTTTTTGCAAAAAGTTCCTGGTGGGGAGTTCCGGCTGTAATTTATGCGTCTGGCGAAAGCGCAGACTTTATAGTACAGCGTTTGCAGAAATGTCCTAACTATGGCTATAAACCGGCAGTAATCGTAAACAGCAGAAACATAACTCATACAGAATTTGAAGGGATCCCAGTTTTTCCTGATTCAGAAGAGCTTTTGAATACTATTAACGAACTTGGAATAAAAGTTGCTTTTCTATGCGAATATGAAGGTGATACTTCAGATATCATGGCAAAGTACCGCTATACAATTACTATATCTAAACATATGACAATAGCAGGCAACGTAAACATGCGTGAATTAGGCGGAATTTTAGGCCTTTCTACAACACATAATTTAACCAAGCCTCAGAGCCTTTTTTCAAAACGTGTATTAGACTTGATTCTCATTGCTTTATCTGCCCCATTCGTGCTTCCAGTTTCTGTTTTAATTGCAATCCTTGTAAAACTTACTTCCAGAGGACCGGTTCTTTACGGCCACAAACGAGTAGGAAAAGACGGCAAAACTATAAAATGCTGGAAGTTCCGTTCAATGGTAGTAAATGCCGATCAGATGCTTGACAAAATTCTTGCAGAAAACCCTGAAATGCGCAAAGAATGGGAAAAAGACAGAAAATTTACAAATGATCCGCGTGTTACAAAACTTGGCAAGTTTTTGCGTAAAACTAGCCTTGATGAACTGCCACAGCTCTGGAACATTTTATGCGGAGAAATGTCTTTTGTTGGTCCGCGCCCTGTAACTGAAAGCGAGCTAGACCGCTACGGTAAGTATTCAAATTTCATTCTTTCTGTAAAGCCTGGTCTTTCAGGCATGTGGCAGATTTCAGGACGCTCAGATACAGGTTATGAAGAGCGCGTAACATTAGATACTTATTACATCCAAAACTGGTCTGTATGGATTGACATTTGGATTATTATAAAAACATTCTGGGTTGTATTAAAAGGAAAAGGTGCATACTAATGAAAATTAAACATCTTGTTGCTTCTTCTGTATTATTATTTTCTTCATTTATTTTCGCACAGCAGTATAAGATTGACAGTGTAGATTATGAAATTACCGGTATAACAAAAAAGTATGCACTTGAACAGAAAATCAAGATAGATAAAAAACGGGTTTTTCCGGACGAGCATGAATTCTTAAACTATTTTAACGATTTACGGCAGCGCTTTTACAATGAAAGAAATTTTCAGGATTCTGAACTTGATTTTACCGTTGATGAAGCTAATGCAGAAAATATATGCCTTGTTCATATAGTTGCAAAAACAATTGATTCACATCATTTTTTAGCAGTTCCTTACCCAAAATATAATTCCAACAGCGGTTCAAATTTTAAAATAAAGGCAAAGGATACAAATTTTTTAGGAACTCTTGAAACTTTAACCGCAGACATTTCTTTTCAGCTTAAAAAAGATGATGAAGAAAATAAGACAAAAAAAGTCTTTGGTCTATCAGTAGATTTTGGCATTCCATTCCCATGCGGTCCTTTTGAAGCAAAATGGACAAACGACTGGTCGGCTTCGTATACCGTAGGAGATTCTTCAGCAGAATACGGATTAACAACAGGTATGTTTTTCAGCCTTCCGTTTGAAAAATTTGCACTGGAATGGACTTTTAACCAGAGTGCTTCAAAGAACTTCGATTATGAAAAATACGATGATGAAGTTTATTTTACTGAGTATGCAAAATTTGACATTAAAATCACATTACAGGACTTAGACGAATTCGGTAAAATATACTATACCCCATATACTTCTGTTACCTATAACTGGGATAAAAACGGAATAGAAAAAACAAATGAAGATTTAAGCAGTCCTCTTTATAAAGTTGGACATGGAATTTCTGCCGGCCGCTATAACTGGCATGGAAATTTTAGAAAAGGCGTTACATTAGATTTTGATCAGAATATCGGCTATAACAAACAGACTTATGAAATAATTCCTTTTGTTTCTGCAGAAGCAAAAATCTTTCTTGATTTACATGTTCTCGGCATGAATATGGACGCTTATGCTTTTGCAAGTAAAAACAGCCATACAAAAGTTGGCGAAAGGCTTCGCGGTATAAAAGACGATCAGAAATATGATACAGGAAATCCTGAAATTGACGGACTTTACGCTACCCGCCCTGATTCTGCTGTGGTTGTAAACATGGATATGCCTATTCATATTTTCACATTTGATTTTACCGATTCAAAACATTTCAATTTTTTGAAAACCTTTAACTGCGAACTTCAAATTTCACCGTTCTTTGATTTTGCATTGCTTCGTAACAGGGCGACAGGCACAAATTTCTATCTTAACGACGGCTTCTACTCAGGCGGTCTTGAATTCCTTGTATTCCCGCAAAAATGGCGTAGCCTTGTTGTTCGTGCAAGTGCCGGTGTTGATTTAGGAAGAATAATAGTTCCAAAACGTTTTATCAACAAAGAATGGCGTGATCAGGTTTCTAAATACGAAATTGAAATTGGCGTAGGCCTTCATTATTAGAAATAATAGCATTGAAAATTAATTTAAAAGATTTTCTGCCCGTTTTTTCCAGTAAGGTTCATTACAGGATTCTTTTATGGCTTCAAGCATCTGAGTTGCAAAGGTAACGTAACCTGAACGCCTGCACAATAAAGCAAATTCTGTAAAAGATTTCCATACATCATGATCTATAAGCCATAATTCAATATCATGCCATTTAGTTAGAGTAACAAAAAAATCCTGTAAAGTAGTATAATTATATTCAGGATCTCGGATTTTTATTGCAGAATAAATGCTCGTAAAAGAAGACAAAACAGCCATTGCATCGGCAACAAGAGCCTTCTGCCCCTGGGCATTTTCTTTATAATACTCTGCAATAAGCTGATATGCTTTAAGATAAAACTTTGTTTCTGCACGATAAAGCATAAAAAACTTGTTTAAAGGATCCTTATCTTCGTTAGAGCTGATTGTCCGTATAATTGCATTATAAAATACAGAATTTTTATAATATTTTTCATCATCAGATAAAATTAAAAGAAGATATTTTTCATAGTCTGTTTTTTTACCAGTCTGAAAGGCAATATCAGCCATCTGATATAAAATATCATACTTTTCGGCATATACATCCAAAAATTCGGCATTTTTTATCGCAGCATCAAAAAACTGCATGGCAACATCATATTCACCTTCAAACTGGTAAACTTTGCCGCATAAAAAATC
>JAEEWW010000013.1 GCA_016287815.1 Treponema sp.
GTCCTGTGGACACAATGCGTACAACTTCAAATCCAAATCTTTTTAAAACTTCTGAAGTAACGCCAAATTCCCACAAAGTATAATGGTCTGAAGGACTTTGCTCAAAAAAAGACTTTCTGTTAAATTTTGCAGAAACTCCGGAAGCAGAAGGGGTTGAAAAAGCAAAAATTCCACCCTTTTTAAGAATTGCAGAAACATTCTGCAAAACCTGGCCCAGATTTTTAAAATGTTCTATTACAAACCACATGGTTACGGCATCAAATGTACTTACACCGAATTCTTGAGAAGGATTAAAATCTGGGAACGCAGCGCACGCAACTGGGAATTTTAAATTCTGCCTTACATAATTTACGGCATCTTCTGCAATATCTGTTCCAAAAACCTGAAAACCTGAATCAAAAGCAGCCGAAAGGAAAGGCCCATAGGCACAACCGATATCCAGTACAGAAGATGACCGGGGATTTTCAAACAACGAATTTATAATACCAACCCTGCGCACACACTGTTTTTTTATTGAATCAAAATCTTCAAGATAAGTTTTTCCATATTGATTTTTATATTGTTCTGCAAAATAGTTTTTGTCATAGTTCATATCCTTTGAAAGATTAAATGACATATAAAGCGTTTTGCAGTTTGAACATCTTCTGAAAGTTCTTTCTGCTGTTCGTGCAACAACAGGATCCAGTTTATTTTTTACGACAAAAGAAGAATTTGCACATACAGGACAAGCCATCCGCTTCGCAGATGTAAGCTTTGTCACAAACGAAGACAGTTTTTGTGATTTTATTAAAGGAATTTCACTTTCTTCGTATTTGTAAAGAGCAGGAGTATTTTCAAGAATCTGGTTTAATTCTGTCAGCGGCATGTTAAAATCGTTTACACAGACAAATCCATATTTATTGGCGAGAGCAATGTGCAGTTCTGAAGTTCCTACAAGAAGAACAGCACAGCCTGCGGCACATGCTTCATAAGCTGTAAGTCCATAATGCGTAACGACCAGATCATATTTATATAGCTGATCCATCAGATTTTCAAACGGTTCTGAAAATTTTAAATTATCAGTTAAATTATCCGGTATAAGTGAAGTTGAAGAAGATAAACCTTTTTTTACAGTTGTAACTTTTTTTCCAAGTCTTGCAAATGCCATTGAAGCAGGAATAGCAAAAGATAAAGGATCTTCTCCGCCAATTGAAATTAAAACAGTTTTTATTTCTGCAGCATTTTTAGGTCTTGGTTCAGTACGGCGTTTTGAAGGCAAAGAAATGTATCTTGAGTCAAAAAGATTTACTTCATCTTTGTCGCTTAAAGGCGGAATTACATTAAAAAGATAATCGCAATACTCTGTATATTCAGAACCTTCATCCAACGCAACTACAGGAGCAATACTGTGAAGAACAGAAGCCTGTACACGGTTTAATGAAAAAACATCGGTAAAAATTACTCCGTATTCACCCGGTGAAGGCAGCTTTTCTGTAATCTGCCAAGGTTCAAGTCCATAATTATAAGCACTTTGAATAATTGAATCTTTTTCTGCCAAATCCGCATTCTGAGGAATATAAACTGTTGCACCTGTTTTAGAAGCTATTCTTAAACAGCGCATAAGATGTCCTGTTCCCTTGCCTTTTTTTACACAGGGAACAAGAAGAATCATGTTTTTAATTTCAGGATTTTCAAACGCCGAAACAATCTGTTCTGTTGTAAACGGACCTGTTGTAAAAGGTTCAAGTGAAGAATCTGGTACATTCCGGGCATCAGCTTGAGCTTCAAATAAACTTTTTTTTACATGACGGTAAATAAGCTGTGCTCTTACATAATCTGCATGAGTGTCAATTGTCGTACGCAATTCAGGATAATTCCATCTTGCGGGAGAGTTTTTAAAAACACAGTTGAATAAGTCTGTATGCTTATAAAGAGCAGGCCCTACATGCTCATGGTCATACGGAGATTTAGTATTGTCTTTTGCCTTTAAAAGTGAATGTGCATTAAAAATTTCTACACCGCTTCCATGAGGAAGACCGGTCCATGTTATATAGTCAACTTTTGATTTTTTGTTTTCTGCTTCATATTCGTCTAAAAGAGCCTGTGCGGCTTCATAAAACAAAAAAGGATTGTCAGCGGTTGCACGGACAACAACATCAGCATTTACCTTTTCTATTAAAAGACAGAAACGCTCAAGCACATCTTCTTTTGGACCTGCAAAAACCTGCCATCCGCATCTTTTTGCGACCAATTCCAGCTCCGGTAAAGATTCTTCATCCGTAGCAAGATAATAGGCATCTGCCTTTACTTTTTTCATTGAGTTTAAAACCCATTCTAAAACTGACTTTCCGCCTAAATCTTTTAAAGCTTTTCTAGGAAGTCTTGTAGAGGAAAGTCTGCATTGAGTAATTACAACAGTCATTTTATTTATTCCAGTTTTTTATTAATTCAGGTGCATCCATTTTAAATCTATATTTATTTTTACCAATCCATCGTTTTGCTTCCAGGAATTGGTGACGGGTTTCAAAAAATCCGCAGTTAGAGCGTAATAAATAACTAATAAATGAGCCGAACGGTACAATTCCACAATCAGCCTTGAATTTTGGCATAAGGTTTTTAAGGTAGAATCTTAAAGAAGAAAGGTCTGGAGTTCTGTCTTCAACAGGAATTTCCTGTGAAAATTCAATCTGAAATGCTGTAGAAATTTTTACCTTTTCACCCCAAAGCCAGGCACGAAAAGAAAGATCCAGATTCTGCCAGAACGCAGATGTAATTGTATAATCAAATCCGCCCAGCTGCATGAATTTCTGCCTGTTATAAAGACCTATATAATTAAACGGATACAAAGTATCTATTCCATTGCTTAAGGCACTTTCTGTTTCAATGGTTAATTTTCCGCGCTCTGCACAAGGAGCAAATCTTATAGGAAGTCCCCGTTTATCAGAAGACAAAAGACGCGGAACAATACAGAAAGCTTTTTCGCAGGCTTCAATTGTTTTTTCTGCAAGATTAGGTGTTAAGGTTGAAGGATTTATACGCAGGCTATCGCGTATAACAAGTACATAATCTGCTTCACTCTCACCAATTCCGATATTTATAAGGTCTCCATCTGTTACTTTCTCCAAAGGAACAATAAAACGTACTGACGGAAAACGGGAAACAAATTCTTCTATATTATAATTATCAGGATCCGGCTCAATGGAAATAATCGATTTAAAACCCATTTTCATCAGGCTGTCCAGCATCTGAAGCCTGAAATGACTTCCAAATGAGTTTATAAGCACAACCGAAATATTCATTTTTACTTCGCTCATGCGTTCGCTGCCGCCCAAAACGGTCATGTTTATCTGACGTTCATTAAAAATTGAAGGTATAGTATTCATCATAACTTCCAGATATTTCATCGTATTCACCGTTAATCTGACCTTGAATAAGTTTATCACCTTTGTGCCAGATATCTTCCAGATTTTCTGTAAACACGTTCCCTATTATTGATTTAAACAACGTTTCCTTATATTGCATTACAGAACCGTCGCACAAAATTACCATATCCCGGCGCAAATGCCAGTCCGGATTACGTTCCAAAGGACTTAAATCACATGGACTGCGCTCAGGTAAAAATCCTGCAAAACTGTTATATTTTTGAATTATAAGTTTTCCCTGCGAAGGACTTTCTTTTTTGCTCCAGAATCTGTAAAAGCTTTCAAGTTCTTCTTCATTTTCGTTCATACGGACAAACTGAGGGTAAACATCACCTGCAAAATATTTTTCAAGAACTGAAACTGCATTTACAGCTTTTTCAAATCCGTCTGCAAAATGAATTTCCTTATATTTTTCTTTTGTTACAGAATCAACACAGACAACCCACATTATTTTTGAATATCCGTTGGTTCGCTTTTTTGATTCTTCGGCAATTAAAAAGATTTTTTTTGCAAGTTCTTCGGTAACGAGCTGACCGTCTGTTTCTATAAAAACTGAAAGACCTGAATATTTTAAAACTTCACCAATAAAATCTGCAAGTTGAGGATGGTAAAGAGCTTCTCCAAAAAGAGAAAGGGAAACAACGGCACTTTCTGAAAAATCTGCAATCTGCTTTACAAGAAGTGCAAAGTTTTCAAAAGTCATTTCGACAAGTTTTTCCTTAAATTCAGGATAGTTTTCCAGTGCTTTCTGATAAGGGCTGTACAGACTTGAGCTTGTTTCTTTTCCTTCAATCTGAATATTATAGAATCCGGGCACTGTTCTAAGAATTAATGCACATTTAGAAGCTTTTTCTGATAAGATTTCTGCAGAATCTTCCGGCAAAGAGATTTTCTTTAACTGACAGCAGGCAATATAATTATCTTTTCTACCACAGCTAAAATTAAACCGGTACATTCTCCAGTCTGACGGAGCTATAACAGTTTCAATTTCAAAAGCATTGATATCACCTTTCATTGCATCAAAAACACTGGTACGGCTCACCGGATTTTTTCCTGTAAGATTTGAAAGACCTTCTTTTACGGAAAGCGAAGCAATAATTCCGGCTGTTCCAGAAGCAATCATTTCCGGCGCAAAACCGTAAGGATATCCGTCTGCAAAAGTATATTCGGCAAGATATGTATTATGAGTTTCAATTATTTCTTTTGTTAGCTGAAGATTTAAGAACGGGCAGTCTGCCCATGCGTAAATAATGTTTTCGCATTTTTCTTTTTTGCAAAGTTCATGCATGGAAGTTAAAAGCTCAAAAACATTCCACTCTGATTTAGAAACAATTTCCGCATTATTCTTTGTATTAAACTTCCGGCAATTTTCTTCTGTCAGGGAATCTGCAAAAACAAAAACTTTTGCAATATCAGGAACTTTTTCTGTCCACTGTAAAACTTTTTGATAGGCATTTAAACCGTCATCAAATTCATCAAAAATATGAAGCGAATTTGACGGCGCAAATAAAACAATTATATTCTTCATCTCTTCTATTATCGGTTATGCGGTTGAATAAGATTATTTGAAAATGTAAAATGCAGAAAATGGGTGGAACAATTTTTAATTCAGATACAATTTT
This sequence comes from Treponema sp., assembly GCA_016287815.1. Classification (GTDB taxonomy): domain Bacteria; phylum Spirochaetota; class Spirochaetia; order Treponematales; family Treponemataceae; genus Treponema_D. The sequence goes on from JAEEWW010000013.1 coordinate 5,024, forward strand.
TACAGTTTCTTCTCTTACAGGCATTATAAAAACAGCTTTAGAATCTTTATCTCCCCAGTCCATTCAGGTAGAAGGCGAAATTTCAAATTACAGGCCTTCAAGTTCCGGGCATGTATATTTTACACTCAAAGATAATGATGCGCAGATAAGCGCAGTTCTTTTCCGCTCCAGCGCAGTAAAACTTGATTTTATTCCAAAAGACGGAATGAAAGTCTGCTGTACAGGACGTCTAACAGTATATGCCGCTCGCGGCAATTACCAGATAGTAATCAGTTCCATGAAACAGTCAGGAACAGGAAACATTCTTCAAATGCTTGAAGAACGCAAAAAAAAGCTTGCCGCCGAAGGTTTATTTGACAGCAGAAATAAAAAGCCGCTTCCAATGTTCCCTAAAAAAATCGGAATTGTAACAAGCCCGACCGGAGCCGCGTTACGCGATATTCTTCAGATTGCAAGAAGGCGGAATAATTCAATTTCAATAATAATTTTGCCGGCACTGGTTCAAGGAGAAACCGCCGCAAATTCAATAGTAAAGCAGATAAAAACCGCAAATGATTTTTGCATGTGTGACATTCTTATAGTCGGCCGCGGCGGAGGTTCTCTTGAAGACCTGCTTCCTTTCAGCGATGAAAATGTTGTACGCGCAGTAGCAGCGTCCAAAATTCCTGTGGTAAGTGCAGTAGGCCATGAAATTGACTGGGCACTCTGCGATTATGCAGCTGATATCAGAGCCCCTACACCATCAGCCGCGGCCGAACTCGTTATTCCGCAAAAAAGCGACATCTTGAACGAGCTTTCAGGCTATAAAAGCGAAATGATTTTTTCCATTCAGGCAAAGATTGAGCATGTAAAACTGCTTTTAAAAGCTTACAACAAGGAAAACATGGAACTACAGTTCAGAAACATTGAACAGCCGCTTTTATCCAGATTTGAAAACGCAAAAGAATCTCTTTTAGCAAACATGGAAAAGCGGCTTGAAGATACAAAAACATTTATAAGAAACTGTATCACGATTCTGGAAAGTGCAAGCCCTCAGGCAATCTTTGCAAAAGGCTATTCTATGGTTCGGGATAAAAATACGCAAAAAATAATAAGAAGCCCTGCAGATACTTCTGCAGGAAATGAAATAGAAATAGTTCCGGCAAAAGGAATTATTACAGCAAAAGTAATTTCGCTGGGCTAAAATGTGCTTGGAGAGTAATTATGGAAAATTTTGAAGAAAAACTACAGAGACTTGAAAAACTTTCTTCTGAAATTAAAAAAACAGATATATCGCTAGAGGATGCCTTAAAAAATTTTGAAGAAGGCATAAAACTTGCTAAAAGCATGGAAAAAGAACTTGAAAAAGTTGAATCAAAAATTCAGATTCTTGTAAACGAACCTTCAGTTACAGAAGGCAAAGCTCCTGAACTAGATTTGTTTTCCGGCGCGGATTCAGAAAGCGGAACTGCAGGACAGCCTGTTTCCGGCACAAGACAGTAAGCGGAAAAACAAATGGCAGAAAATACAAATCCGCGCAGACACATAAAAGTATTAAACGCAGAAGTTGCAAGAAAAATCGCAGCCGGAGAAGTTATAGACCGGCCAAATGCAATAGTACGCGAATTAATGGATAATGCGGTAGATTCCGGTGCGGATTCCATTACAGTAGAAATTTACGGCGGAGGCATAGACAGAATCCGCGTTATCGACAACGGCTGCGGAATTGACGAGCAAGATTTAAAAGAATGCGCAAGACCTCATGCCACAAGTAAAATAGAAACAGAAACTGATTTACTTCATCTTACAACCTTAGGATTCAGAGGCGAAGCTCTGGCTTCCATTGCTGCGGTAAGCAGACTTTCTATAACCTCCGGTTCAAAAAGGTTAAAAGCTTCGGTTACAGAAGATCATATTGTAGAGAATGTCCAGCCAGTGGAAGGTTCTATTGTTCAATCTGAAGCCCTGTTCGAAAATTTTCCTGCAAGACGTATTTTTTTAAAACGTCCTGCTTCAGAAATGCTTTTATGCAAAAATACTTTTATTGAAAAAGTTCTGCCAAAACCAGAAATTTCTTTCCGACTGAATGTAGACGGACAGATGAAATTAAATCTTCCAGCCGGGAAAAGTCTTGTAAGCCGGTTTGTACAGGCAAATTCTCTTTTGGAAAATGAAAAATTATTTTATGAAATAAAAGGAAGCGGTACAGATTTTACATTCAGCCTTGTAATCGGCGAACCTTCTGTGCGCCGTACTGATAAAAAACTCATTTTAATCTATGTAAACGGCAGAAAAATTACGGAATATTCACTTGTTCAGGCTATTGAATACGGCTGTCAGGGATTTTTTCCTAACGGGACTCATCCTGTTGCAGCCCTGTTTGTTCAGATGAACAGCGAAGTTGTAGACTTCAATATTCACCCTGCAAAAAAAGAGGCCCGTTTTCAAGATATTTCTGCACTTCATCATGCAGTAAGTTCAGGTGTAAGAAATTTCTTTAAGCAGTACACAATCTCTGCAATGAAAGACGACCAGTTCGAATCTTCCGAAGACAAAAATGAAAACCTTTATTTAAAAGATGAAAATTTTAATAAAGAAAATGAACCTGCGCTGTCAGATGAATGGATGTGGAAAGAATCTTTTTCACCGGTTGCTTCAAAAAGCAATATCAGCGCAGGTAATTCATACAAAACAGAATCTGACCTTCGCTCAAGATTTTTTTCTCCTTCTTACGCAAGTTCCAGGGCAACAAAAGCACACCCGTTTGAAAAAGAATCTTTGGAAACTCAATATAAAATTGCTAGTCAGTCTGCAAACCAGCTTGCAATGGATGCCTTAGCGGCTTCAGATTCAGCTTCAACTGAAGACAAATCCGCAGAAAACGAAGCTAATCAAAATTTCATTGACCATGACTTTAAATATTTTGGAACCACCTTAGGAGTTTTTCTTCTGGCAGAAAAAAACAACACGCTCTACCTTATAGACCAGCATGCGGCGCACGAACGAATTTTATATGACAAAATCATGGAAAATCAGGGAAAAAGACAGCAGCTTTTAATTCCCTATGTAATTGAAACTGATTCTGCAAATGATGATTCATACATAGAAAGCATAAGTGCTTCGCTCGAAGAAATCGGCTTTTCAATTAAAAACTGCGGAAATGGCCGCTGGGAAATAACAAGTGTTCCGGAACGCTGGAAAGGCACAGAAAAAGAACTACAAAATGCAATTCTTACGGAACGCCTTGACTCAAGTGAAATAATTTCTAAACTCGCTGCGATGACGGCATGTAAAGCGGCCGTAAAAGACGGCTATATTCTTGATTCACAAACCGCAGAAAAACTTGCTAAAAAAGCACTGGAATTAAAAGACCCGCACTGTCCGCACGGAAGACCTGTTTATACGGCTATAACAAAAGCAGAACTTTTTGGTCTTGTGCGAAGAACTGAAACTCTTTAAAACAAAAAACTCTTTAGGGTAGTTTTTTCAGGGATTTCAAAGGCAACCGTCTGATATAGCAACAACCTTTTTGAACTTCCGCCGTTTTACTTTCTATTTTTTCTTCTTAATCGAAAATTCTACGCGGCGGTTTTTCCACCAGTTCTTTGGATCTGAACTTGTATCTATAGGATTTTTATCACCTCTTCCTACATAAGCAAGCTGTTCTTTTTTTACTCCATGCCTAATAAGTTCTTCCATAATTACTTTTGCACGTTTTTCAGAAAGAGGAAGAACTTCTTCCCGGTTTTCTTTTTCAGTTCCAGAAATATTATTTCCATAACCTTCAACGGTAACTATACAGTCTTCATGCTTTTTAAGCTGACGCACAATGGCTCGGAAAGTCTGTTCAAGTTCAAGCTGCTGTTCTATTGTTAAATCATCAAAGGTTTCCTGATCTGCATCAAACCTGAAAGACATTACAACAATTTTCCATTCAGCTTCACCTTTACGAATCATAAGAATTCCTGAATGGATTTCATCTTTTGCAGACAAATATGTTATACCTGTTCTTTTTTTATCTGCAGCATTCGGAATAATTTCAAAGTCAACCTCGTATTTTTCAGCAGAATAAACGACTTCTTCACCGCGGTCACTAAGTCCGTCCCATTCAACTTGTTCAGGAACTTTCCCCTTGCCATTAAAAGTTTTTATTACGCTTCCACCCTGATCCTTTATTTCTACTTTCCAGTTTTCAGGATAAGAAATTGAATTTTCATAGCTTAGGGCGATTTTAGCAATATCATCAACGCCATCTCTGTCAGGAGAAAAATCTTCAGTTAAAACTTTTATAGAACAGCTAAGCCGTTCTGCATTGGGAATTTTATCAAGTTCATTTACTTCGATGCGCATGGCCTCAGAATCATCAATGGCATTCTTTGATTTTAATTCTGCTTCTTCTGCATGAGCCATAATGATTTTCTTCTGATCCTGTAAAAGCTCTTCAATTCCCACAGGTTCTTCACTTATATCAATATTAGTTTCTGGTTTGGTAACTTTCTGTACCGCAGGTTTTGAATCCGGTCTTTCCCTTGCAGGAAAATTATCCTGTTCTACAAATTCACTTGCTGCCTGACGCTTTTTTTCCTGAGCAAGCTGCTCTGCAACTTTTTCACTTTCAATCTGAGCCGGAGTTTTGGCAGGTAAAGAGTCAGAAACAATTTCGCTTTCTATCTGTGCCTGAGATTTTACAGGCAGAGATTCATCAACTTTTTCACTTAAAGGAACAGGAAGCGGCGGCGCAACATATTTTCCATCTACAAGTTCTGATTCTGCCTGCATTCCCTGTTTAGCAGAAAGATTTGCAACATTATCCGGCAATTGTTCGGTTTGAGCCAGAAGTGCTTCCTGCGCAAGCCTGTCATTTTCTATTTGAGTATCCAGAAGCCCGATTAGAATTTTTATCTTAGGTGTCTGCGCATTATCACTGTCTTTTTCTATGAATTTTTCATAATACGCTTTTGCATCGCCCCAGCGTTTAAGCTTTAAATACGTATTCGCTTTATTTAAAATCGGGCTTGTTTTTTCAGGATTTGCGGCTTCGGCTGCAGAATAGTATTCGAGAGCCTTTGAAAAATCATTTAAGGCAAAAGCAGCATTACCTGCATTTAAATTCAATGTATAAGTATCAGAATAAGGAACTTCAAGTCCGCGCTGAAAAGCAGAAAGTGCCTGCGGATATTTTTTTATCTGATAATAGCTTAGCCCAAGATAGTTATACAAAACAGGATCTGAACCCGGCTGGGCAATTTCTTTTTCCAGAACAGGAATGGCAGCTTCCGGTCTGTTTAATCTGAAAAGTTTTTCGCCGTTACTTTGAGAACTTTGAACCTGTGCAAAAATTCCTGCTGAAAAAGAAATTAAAACCAGGCAAAAAATATGTATCTTTTTCATTAAAAAGTCCTTATAATATATTATAATATAAAATTAGTAAGAAAGTAGCCTATAATATTGCAGTTTTCAGGTAAATCTACTACTCTTAATTTTCGGAGGAATCATGCCTTTTGCTCAGCTAATTTTTATTATCGGACTTGCCTTTGCTGTAACTATTTTAATTATCGTTATAATAAAATCTATTGCAGTTCCAAAACACATTGAAGGAATAAAAAAACTTATTTCTCAGGGAAAAAATGCACAGGCTATAAAACTTGCAAAATCGATGCTTGCAAAAACACCAGATGATTACATGGCTCATTACTATCTTGGAAAAGCATACCTTGCAGATAATCGCAGTGAACTTGCCTTAATGGAATATAAAACTGTAAATCAGACGGCAGTTTTTGGCGTTGACCTTCCTGAACTTGAATTCAGAAAAGAACTATCAGCATTATATTCAAAATATCATTTAAATGATGCCGCATTAAAAGAATATCTTCTGCTTACAAAAATGGAACCTGGCAATGCAGAAAATTTTTACAATGCAGGCAATATTTACGACAACCAGAATCATCCTGAAATTGCTTTAGGGTTTTATCAGAAAGCGATAGCACTTAACAAACGGCATGCAAAAGCTCACGCCGCATTAGGTCTTGTTTTGTTCCGCACCAAACAGCTTGGAGAAGCAAAAAAAGAAATTGACCTTGCAATTCAACTTAGTCCGGATATTGCTTCAAATTATTATTACCTTGGAAAAATTCTTAAAGGAAACAAAGATTACGGTGCAGCCGTAAAAGCTTTTGAAAAATCTTTGCGCGATCCTGAATACCGCCAGAAATCCTTAATTGAAAAAGGAACCTGCTTTCTTTTGGGCGAAAGCCTTGATAATGCAGCCACAGATTTTGAGCGCGCAATAGCAGCAGGAGCAAAAGAAACAACACCTTCCAGAGATACCCTTTTTGCCCGCTATTTTTTGGCTTCAGTTTTTGAAAAACAGCGTAAAATTGAAAAAGCAATCGAACAGTGGAAAATCATTTTTGAAAAAGAAAGAAATTTCCGCGATGTTGCTGCAAAGCTTTCTGAATATCAGGATGTTCAGAACAATGATTCTATGAAAGAATACCTTACCTGCAACGATTCAGATTTTAAAGACTTATGTCAGAAAATTGTAACGGCAATGAAAATGAGCACTCAGCAGCTTTCAGGCATTAAGGACGGATGCATAATTATTGCCACGGACAACAACAGCGAAAGCTGGCGCAATGTAAGAAAACAACTTTCTTTAATCCGCTTCAGCCGTTCTTCTGCAGTACTTGAAGATTCTGTTGTCCGTGAATGTCTTGACAAGGCAAAATCTTCAAACTGTATAAAATCTATTATAGTTTCAAGTTCAGGCTATACCGGCAGTGCAAAGAAATTTGCAGAAAACAGACCTGTTGAACTTTTTGACAAATCAAAACTTGAAAAATTACTTTCAGCGGCGGCAATATAGTTTTTAGGTTCTATAGTTTCAATGAAATTTTTATGTGTTTCAGATCAGATAGATCCTCTGATTTACAGTCCCGGGATAAAAGAACGGTTCAAAGATGTTGATGCCGTTCTTTGTGCCGGGGATTTGCCGCTTGATTATGTGGATTTTATAGTTTCTTCCCTTAACAAGCCGACCTTTTTTATTTTTGGCAACCATAATCTGGAAGATTTTCACCTTTATCACAGACAAAATTCCGCCATTACAGCTGGTCATTTAAACATGGCAGAAATAGGAAATTCCGCAGCTTTTAATGGTTTTGGCCACGGTGCTGAATATACAGGTTTTAAATCTATAAGAACAAATATTTTTTTTACAAATCCTGAAACAGGCAAAAAAACTCCACTGCTTATTACAGGGGCATCAGGTTCAATCCGCTACAACAACGGAATGAATCAGTATACTGACACGCAGATGTTTATAAAGCTTCTGCTAATGATTCCAAAACTTCTTATAAATAAAATTCTTTACGGACGCTACGTTGATATCTTTTTAGCCCATGCAACACCAAGAAAAGTTCACGACCTGGAAGATAACTGTCACAAGGGATTTTCGTGCTACAACTGGTTCATTAAAAAATTCAAACCGGTTTATTTTGTTCACGGCCATATTCATTTGTATGACAGCCGTGCTGAACGCGTAACCGAATACGAAGGAACAAAAGTTGTAAATGCGTTCGGCTATACGGTAATTGAACTTACAGAAAATCAAATATTTATAGAAAACAAATAATTTGCATTTAAAAATTAAAATTTAAGGATTAAGTTTGAGGTAAAAATGATTAATAATTCAGAAGCAGATTTTAACAAAGCCTACAACAAAGCTCTTGTTCACGAAATTCAGCATCTTTTTAATCCGGAAGAAGCTTCGCTTATTTCTTTTTCAGATATAAAAAAACTATTAAAACCAAAAAATGAAAGTTACATAGGCATAAAAACAATTCCAATTTCTTCAATCGTTGGCAGTGAAGACCGATACAACGATTTTGACAAAGAATTTTTTCCAAAAAACCTGCATTTAAGAAGCCGCTGGCAAAGTATAGATGATGCTCATCAAAAAGATATAATTCTTCCGCCAATTTCTCTTTATGAATTAGGTGGACTTTATTTTGTACGAGACGGAAATCACAGGGTTTCTGTTGCAAAAGCCCAGGGAATTGAATTCATAGACGCGGAAGTTGTAAGCCTGAAAACAGAAATAAAACTGAAACCCGGTCTTTCTTACAAAAAGATGAAAAAACAGGTTATAAATTACGAAAAAAGAGTTTTTTACTCTGAAACAAATTTCGGTGATATAACAGACTACTGGTGTCTGGATTTTTCAGCAACCGGACAATATGATGTAATTTACAATCACATTTTGACCCACAAATATTATATCAACCAAAACAAAACAGAAGAAATAAGCATGCAGGAAGCTATTACGTCCTGGTTTGAAACTGTTTATCTTCCTGTAATAAAGCACATTACAAACAGGAAAATTTTAAGGCGATTTCCGGGCCGCACCCCTTCTGATTTATACGTATGGTTCATAAAATACTGGGATGAAATTAAGACAAAATTCGGTGAAAGCTACAGCATAGATGACACAATCGAAGATTTTACAGAAAGATATGGAGTTCGCTTTTTCAGGCGAATAAAAAATAAAATAACCAAAATTTTAATGGATTTTTAATTGTGTTGAGTTAGAATTTTGTGTATGGAATTAAACGTACACAAAATTAATGAAACGTATATTATCGACATACTCGGAGAAATGGACATTTACAATGTCTCTCAGTTACGGTCGCTTTTTTCCAAAATGCTTTCTAAAAACGTACGTTCATTCATTATAAACATGCAGAATGTTGACTATATCGACTCAGCAGGAATCGGAGCCTTAATTTATATCTGCGAGAAAATTTCAAAAGAAGATTTGCAGCTGGCTATAGTAAATGTTCATGGAATTGTACAAACCGTAATAGAACTTACAAAGCTTGGCTTTTATTTTCCTATATATGATTCAATTGACGAAGCCGTTGTAAAATTTCAGGAAGAAATGTCTTTTATGCCGATATAAAGACAATTTTTTATGTCACCTTTTATGTCACGGTAATTTTTTCACCCGTAAGTCGGCGTTCACTCCACGAGGTTCAAATTAAGCTAAAAAAATCATTTAATAGCATTGAATTGCTAACATTTTTGCTAACAGTGCTAAAATTTTATTTTTAACTTTTTATATTATATAAAGTTAATTTTGGAGATGGGGGGATTTGAACCCCCGTCCGAATACGTGATACCAGCACCTCTACAAGTTTATCGATGCGAGGTGATTGTCGGGAAACGGTAGCAGCATCGCAAGCATCGTCTCCGTATTCTGATTAAAAGTCCCGCATAGCGACCAGACACACTATACAGCAAGTCCTGATTGGCGACAGAAATCCCGAATGTTCAGAACGGCGCAAACAGGTTTCCGGCTAACGCTGATTAAGCAGCGAGAGCTAACTGAGAATTGTCTTCTGCAGTTAATTTTTTTGTCTGTTCAAAGGACAGGCGGCCTTACCTGCAGTACAGGCTTCATCGTATCCGTCGAAACCGGTGCATCCCCGAAATTCAACTACTATAATGTAATAAAAAAAAGGCCGGATATGCAAGTATTTTTTGCTAAATCCGGCACTTTTTATAAAAGTCAAAATAAATTACAACAAAGTTTCTATTTTATTTTCCTTAAGAAACAGTCTTTAAAGCCTTTTGACTTAAACTTCTGCATAACACTTCCGTATTCATCTTTTTCAAGCGGACCAACCATAATTTGATAGGCATTACCGCTTTTAGATGGAACAAGTGCCAAAGGATAATTGTCCTTATAACTATTCACAAGATTTTCAATATTTTCTGTATCTTTTAGAACAGAAATCTGAACATAATATTTTCCATTTTTCAAATCTTTTAAGCTTGGAACAATAAAATCGCTCATTTCTTTAGGTTCAGAACTTTCAGCAACGGATGCTATAGGAGCTTCTTCCTCATAAGTTTTTGCAATCTCTGTATCCTGAACTTCAAGCTGGATAACGTCTGAAGTCTCATTTTCCAAGGCTACAGGCGGATTTTCTGAAGCAGGAACAAGAACTATAGGAGCATAAGAATCTTCACTATTTTCTTCTCTAGGAATTTCTTCTGTTTCTGCTTCAACAACCTGAACTTCAGGTTCATCTGTCACAATAGAAGCTGCACTTTCAGTCGGAGGGACTTCATGTTCAACAGCTTCTGCAACAACTTCATCTTTTACTTCAACTTGTTCAACTGGTTCTGCAGGAGCTGATTCAGCAACACTTTCTTGAGCCGGAGTTTCTTCAGCCTCAACAGATTCCTGTGCAGGAGTTTCAGCAACTGCAACCTCTGCAGTTTCAGTAACCGTAGCCGGATGTTCAGGTATTTCTTCAGATTCAACAACTTCTTCCTGTACGGCAGTTTCTGCAGCAGTAGGAACATCGTCAACAGCAACTATTTCTTCAACCGGATTTTCATCAGGATATTCAATTTTTGTTTCAGAATCAGTTTCTTCCAGTTTTTCTTCTTGGGAAGCATAAGAAGCACCAGCTGTTTCTGCAACAACTGCACTTTCAGCAGCAGGAGAAACAAGGCTGCTTTCCTGTGGAACTTCTTCTATAACAGAATCTGTTCCAGAATTAACGGCGTTTTCTTCAGGTTCAGAACCTTTTGCTATTGTTGCACTTCCATAAACCTGTTCGTCAAGTTTTCCAGTGCGCTTTGTAAGTTTTACAAGATTATTTGCATCTTTTTCTATCTTTAATTCGTCTGCTGCTTCTGAAGAAAGAAGAATTGCAACACCTTCAGAAGGATCAAGCGAACCAAGTACAAGAATATCAACTGCGTTTCCATTTGCAGGATTTATTACAGTAACGCTGTCTCCAGGCAGATAACCTACAGTTTTTCCAAAAAGACCTTCAGGAAGTTCTCCTTTTGCAGCTACAACAGCCCTGCCGTCAACAGAAGGACTGAATCCTGTAAAAAACAAACCGGCAAATAATAAGATACCAGCAACAGCAAAGATTCTTTTCATACACACTCTCATTTTTTTAACCCAATCTTTATTTCTTTAGCCATTTGAGCAACAAATTGTTCAACTTCCTTTGCAGAATCAACTTTTAATTTTGCCTGTGGAACAGGTTTTATACGTCCGCTTCCAACAGATTCATTGACTCTGACTTTTATAGAAGACCAGTCTACAGAAGTAATTCCTGCAAGCTGTACACTATCCGGATTTAAAAGATTTGTTCTGTCATAATTGATTTTTATTATAACAAGATAATCCATATAACTGTCTGCAGCTTCCTTTAAAGTTTTATCAGTAACTTCATCACAACTTTCTTCATCCAGAAAAATTGCAGCAGGAGCATCGCAGGCAATATCTCCATACTCAAAAAATTCAGAAAGAATATCCTGATTCAACAATTTTGTTGTTTCCAGAATATTTTCTGCGCTTTTATCATTCTGAAAAAACTGAAACACTATGGAAGACGCATTTGCCATGCTCAACGGCAAAAAACACAACAATAAAAGTGTTAAAAAAATATGTTTTTTCATTCTACATTCCCCAATTAAGGCAGTTTTACCTTATTTTCCTTCAGCTATATTTTCGGAAAAAAAAACTAAACAGATTAGCCATATTTATACAAATATGGTATAGTTAAGAAAGTGCGTAAGATTATTCTGCACCCAATATAAAAAAGAAGGGAATAAAATGAACCGCTCAAAAGGGGATTCCAGATTATATATAATTGGCGCCGGATTTGCAGGCCAGATGATTGCAGACGACATAAAACGAAAAAAAATATTCGGACATGTTGCGGCTTTTCTTGACGATGACGAAAACCTTATAGGAAAACAGATAGACGGCGTTCCGGTTTTAGGGCCGATTGACAACATGGCTTCCCTGCTCCGCTGCTCCAGAGACGATACGGCAATTATTGCAATTCCCGCAGCTCCGGTTGAACGCATAAAAAAGATTTATGAAACACTTACCTTAAACGGATTCGGCAATATAAAAATTCTTCCTGCAATCAGCCAGATTGTCGACGGAACAGCCCATCTTGTTCAGGCAAGGGAATTTAATATTCTTGATATTCTTGGAAGAACTCCTGTAACAATTCCGCTTTCTAAAAGTCTTGCTTATCTTCGCGGCAAACGTGTACTTATAACAGGAGCAGGCGGTTCAATAGGTTCAGAACTTGCAAGACAGCTTCTTTCTGGCGGCTGTGAACGCCTTTATCTTTTTGGTCACGGCGAAAATTCAATTTATCAGATAGACAGGGAACTACGCCTTTTGCAGGCAGAAGGCGTAGGTGAAAAAGCAACAATTGTTCCGATTATCGGCGAACTAAAAAACCGCGAATACATGGATTATATAATCAAAAAAACCCGATGCGATGTAATTTTTCATTGTGCAGCATACAAACATGTTCCAATGATGGAAGAAAATCCTGTGGCCGCAATAGAAAATAACGTTTTTGGAACAAAAAACATCCTTGATGCGGCACTTGAAAACAAGGTTCAGCGTTTCGTCCTCATTTCTACAGACAAAGCTGTAATGCCAGTTTCTGTTTACGGCTGCTCAAAAATGATTTGCGAAAAACTTGTTCTTGACGCAGCACTAAAAGCTTCGGCTAAAACTTCATTTATGTTCGTTCGTTTTGGTAATGTTCTGGGCTCTCGTGGTTCAATTCTTCCTCTTTTCATTGAACAGTTAAAAAACGGCGGTCCGCTTACGGTTACAACACCTTCAATGGAACGCTATTTTATGACAATTCCGGAAGCATGCTCGCTTGTTTTGCAGACAGGCGGCGTTGGCGAAAACGGACATTCCTATCTTTTAGACATGGGTGAACCGGTAAAAATTCTGACTCTTGCAGAACAGATAATTCGTTTTAGCGGACTTGAACCATATAAGGATATAGACATAAAAATTATAGGTGCACGAAAAGGTGAACGCGATTATGAGCCATTATGGCTCCCGGAAGAAAAACCTTCTTTTACAAAATATAAAAAAATACTTGAACTGACAAATACAAATACAATTACAATGCCTTTAGAAGTTTTTCTGCAGAAACTTTCTCCAATTTGCATTTACGATGAAAGCAAAAAAGACTATTTCCGAAATCAGGAAAAACTTATAGAAATTCTTGACGAGGCAATTCCGCAGTTCAAAAACCGAGGTACAAAATAATGTCTGATGCCGACAGCTTAAAAGTTCCTTTTTCCCGCCCTTCTCTTGGAATAGAAGAAGAAAACGCAGTTTTAAATGTAATGCGTTCAGGCTGGCTTACAACAGGTAAATACGCCCTTCAATTTGAAAAAGATTTTGCTGATTTTCTAGCAAAAGGCTGCTCTTCAAACGGACAAAAAAAGGAAGTTACAGCCCTTGCCGTAAACAGCAACACAAGCGGAATGATTCTTGCAATGGAAGCCTGCGGCGTTACAAAAGGAACAGCAGTAATCACAACACCATATACTTTTGTTTCTACAGCGATGTGCGCAAGACATCTTGGCGCAGATGTTTTTTTTGCAGATGTCGAAAAAGATTCCTATTCAATTGATTGCAGCAAAATAGAAGAAATTTTAAAAAAAGATGCAGAGCATGGCGAGCACAAAATAAAGGCAATTGTACCAGTCCACATAGCAGGCAACGTCTGCAATATGAAAAAAATTCTTGAACTTGCAAAAAAATATTCTACAAAAGAAAATACAATCCGCGTAATAGAAGATGCAGCTCATTCATTTCCTTCTCTTACAGAACTTGGTTATGCAGGAATTATCGGTGATATCGGAGTATTTTCATTCTATGTTACAAAGACCATTACAACTGCGGAAGGCGGAATGGTAACGACTACAGATAAAGAACTTGCACAAAGAATGACAGTTATGCGTATGCATGGAATGGACAGAACAACATGGAACCGCTATACATCTCCAAGAGCTTCTTGGGAATATGACATTGTTGCCGAAGGCTATAAGTTCAATCTGCCGGACATTCTTGCAGCAATAGGAATTGAACAGCTGAAAAAAGCCCGGCTGTTTTTTGAAAATAGAATTAAAATTGTTGAAATGTATAACAGATCTTTTAAGAATCTGGATTATATAAAGCTTCCGCCCGACGGTAAAGGAAATGCATGGCATCTTTATCTTATGCGCATAATTCCTGAAAAGCTAAAAATCAACAGAGATGAATTTGCAAAAAAATTGCAGGCAAAAGGAATTGGAATTTCAGTTCATTTTATTCCGCTTTTTCGTTTTACCTACTGGAAAAATCTTTATCCGCAATTTACTTCAGAAAATTTTCCAAATGCGGAACGACAGTATGTTACGACAATTTCTATTCCATTGTGGCCGGACATGACAAAAGATGATGCTGACCAAGTTATAAAAGCAGTAAAAGAAATTGGAGAAGAATTTCATGCCTGAAAAAAAATCAGAAAAAACTAAAAAAAACAGAACAATTCTCTCTGACGATTTTTACAGCGATTTAACATTACCGGATATGCTGCATGCTGTTTTAATCCGTTCACCCAGAAAAGCAGGTCTTTTTGCAGGTATTCAAATACCGCCGGATTTTCCTGAAGGCTATTCAATCTTTACGGCAAAAGATGTTCCAGGTAAAAACCTTGTTTCAATCCGAAATATAAAAGTTCCGGTATTTTGTGAAAGACGTGTTCAGTACGAAGGCGAACCTGTTGCAATTCTTACAGGTCCTGATAAAAATGTCCTTAATCAGCTAAAAGATAAAATTCATGTTATTCTGCATGACGTAAACGAAGATGAACAGGTTGAACAACAAACCAGGGAAAAAGAAATTAAAACAGGTCTTGCAGACAAAAATGAACTTGAATTTAATGAGCTTTTTACAAAAACAAAGAAAGTAATTAAAGGAACATGGAAATCAAATCTGGCAGTTCCTTCTTTTACAGAAACAGAAGGTGCAATCTGTCAGATAAAAAACGGAACTGTTAAAATTTCAACTCCTACAAGATGGATTTTTAATTTAAAAAATGTAGTTTCAACTGTACTTGCAACAGAAAGCGAAAATATCAGCGTAACAAAAACCTGCTGCCAGCCATATACAAGAAACGGTGACTGGAAAAATTCACTCATCTGTGCGCAGACAGCTCTTGCGGCTTTTAAAACCGGAAAGCCTGTAAAACTATGCTTTTCAGAAGAAGAACAGAAAAAATTTATTACCTGTCCGATGCCGGTTGAAATTTCTTACAAAAGCGCCATTGATGAAGACGGAAAAATCATCGCAATGGATATAGATATCGAAGCAAACATAGGCTCTTGCGATCCGTTCACAGATAAAATTATCGAGCGTCTGATGATTTCAAGCTGCGGAATTTATAATTTCCCGAATTTAAGAATTCATGCAAAAGCAAAAACATCACGGCTTCCGCCTACAAATCAAAATATTGATTTATTAGTTACACAGGCATCTTTTTCAATAGAAAGTCAGATGAATAAAATTGCAGAAATAACAGATTTTGCTCCCTATGAATTAAGATATAAAAACATACGCGCAAATTTAAAAGATAACCACATGCCGTTTGTAATTCCTTTTGAAAATCCTCAGAATACAATTGAAGCACTTACAAAACTCTGTGATTTTAAAAGAAAATTTACAACTTACCGGCTTGACTATATTGAGCGCCAGAAAAACAGCGACAATCTGGAAGTTTTTCCGATGCGTGGTATAGGTCTTGCATGCAGTCCGATTGCATCAGATTATTATGGAACGGATTTAAAAATAGAAATTCCAAAAATAGAAGCCACTCTTGAAAAAAACGGTACATTCTATATAAAAACCCTTCAACCTTCTCCTTCAATTCTTTCTATATGGAAAGAAACGGCCTCGTCAATCTTAGGAATAAGACCGTCAGATGTTAAGATCAATACAAATTTTGAAGCTGATGAAGAACCTCTGTTACCTGAAGATTTTTATTCAAATATCAGTGTAATGACTCAGCTTTTAAAAAAATGCTGCACGGCTATTCAGGCTAAAAAAAATAAAAACATATTTCCTATAACGATAAAGAAATCTGTTCCAAAAACAGTAAAAGATTTGTGGAATTCTGAGACTTTAAAAGGAAGTCCATACAGCTGTTCATCTTTTGCAGCAGCCGCAGTAGAACTTGAAATTGAGCCAAGTACATTCAAATGCAAATTACGCGGAATATGGATTGTAATTGACGCTGGAAAACTTCTTATTGAAAACGAAGCTCAAAACAGGGTTTATTTTGAAATAAACAGAACATTAGAAACTTTTTTTCAAAATGACGAAATTGAATGCGCAAAAATTTCTGTAAGCTTTATTAACTCCCAAAGCGAAGCAAAACCGATTCAAGGGCTTGTGCTAAGTACCCTGCCTTCGGCATTTCTTTCGGCAATTTCCCAGGCAATTTCCGAATCTATTTCTGAATTTCCTGTTAATTCGGAATTGTTATTTGAAAAAGGTGCATTTAAGCCAGACGAATTCCTGGATGCTGAAGAAGAAATTACAGCGGACGAAGCAGAGAAAACTCTGGAGGAAAGCAAATGAAACTTTCTGTAACGTTGAACGGTCAGAAGCAGATTCTTGAAGCAGAGCCACAAACTTCTCTATGTCAGGTTTTAAGAGATTTAGGCTTTACTTCAGTAAAAAACTCCGGTAAAAACGGACTTGCACTTTCGTGCACAATTCTGCTCGACGGAAAACCTGTTCCAAGCGATATCATTCCATTTGCAATAATAAACAACGCAGATATTGTCACACTCGAATATTTTAAAACAACAGAAGATTACAAGGATATAGAAAACGGTTTTGAACAGGCAGGAATAAATTTATGCGGTTACTGTAATTCCGGAATGATTTTCACAGCCTATGATATAATAAAAACATACCAGCGGCCGACTATTCAGGAAATCGAAGATAATTCATCAATAAGCTATTGTTGTACAAGCAAAAAGGCATTTATTGCGGGCGTACGCAGTGCCATAGCATTCAGAACAAGACGAACAGGAAGTTTCAGGAATGGACACAGATAATATTCAGGTAAGCATAGCAGACAGTTTAACAGATGTTTTTTATTACTTAAAAACAATGCCCGGATTAAAAATTACAGGAGCATGTACAAATCTTAAAGAATTTCCTAAGAAAATGCTTTCTGTCCGGGGATTAAAAGAACTTTCTGAAATCACAAGAAATGAAAATTATATAGAAGCTGGCTCAGCCGTTACTATTACAAAACTCATGCTTCAGGGAAAAACAAAGCTTCCTGCTTTTTTTTACGAAGCATTAAACAGCATAGCAACTTCACAAATCAGAAATCTTGCAACAATTGGCGGTAATATCTGTAGTGAAGATATAAAAGGAACTTTATATGCACCGCTTTTGGCTTTAGATGCAAGGCTGATTTTCCAGACAGAAACAGAAACAACGGCAATTCCAATAAGTAAGTTTTCGTTAGATAAAGGATTCAGGCTTCTAACAAAGGTTCGGATTCCAACTGATGAATGGGACATTGCAGAATTTTGCAGGCTTGGAGAAAGTCATCACCTTACAGAAAAATCTGCATCCTATGTTTTTCTTGCAAGCGTAGAAAACAGTGTCTTAACGAGAGTCCGGCTTGCATTTGCGAATTTACAGGGTGCGCGTTTTACGAATTTTGAAAACAGGATTGTTGGTTCAAGACTTCCTCTGGAAAAGAAAAACATTTCTTCAATAATAACCGATGCAGGTTTTGAATACGATAAATATTTTTCCTATTCAAAAAACAATCCGTTTATGAAAGAAGAATTTTTACGCCTTATAACCTATTCGCTAAATAAAATAAGCTGATACTTATCTATCCCAAATGGTGCAACACTAATCTATAAGCATCGCATCGCCATAAGAGAAAAAGTGATATTTATTTTCTACCGCATTTTTATAAGCTGCAAGAATGTTTTCCCGGCTTGAAAAGGCACTTACAAGCATCAGCAATGTTGATTCAGGCGTATGAAAATTAGTAAACATTTTATCAACTACTTTAAATTTATATCCAGGGTAAATAAAAATGCTTGTTTTTTGAGTTCCGGCTTGTACAATTCCATCTGCTGTTGAACAGGATTCAAGTGTACGCACAGAAGTTGTACCGACGGCAAGAATCGGCCTGCCATCCTTTTTTGCCTGATTAATTTTTTCAGCCGTACTTTCAGAAACAGAAAACCATTCTTCGTGCATCTTGTGATTTTCTATTACGTCTTCGCGCACAGGAAGGAATGTTCCTAATCCAACATGAAGCGTAACGAATTCCCTTTCTATTCCTTTTGCATCAAGTTTTTTAAGCATATCTTCGGTAAAATGAAGTCCTGCTGTAGGGCACGCAGAACTTCCTATATTTTTTGAATAGACATTCTGGTAACGTTCGCTGTCTTCTTCGGTGTCTTCGCGTTTTATATAAGGAGGAAGCGGAATATGCCCGTTCTTTTCAAACCAGGATTCATCAAGTGCAAAATCAAATTTTAGGGAACGGAATTCTGTTCCATTGTTCTTTTCATTTTCTATTATTGTGCCTGTAGAACCATCAGAGAAAGTGTAATTCATGCCCGGTTTTTGCTTTTTTGCATTTTTTACCATTACATTCCAGACACATCCGTCTTTATCAATCTGATTAAGGAACATAAATTCCTGTTCACGCCCGGTAGTCTGTTTTATTCCGTAACAGCGGGCACGTCTTACACGTGAATCATTAAAAACCATAAGGGTTTCAGGTGCAATTAAATCAGGAAGTTCATCCATTAAATGATGAGTAACTTTGCCGGTAAAACGGTTCATCTGCATAAGCTTATCCTGTCCGCGAATGCCGGAAGGATGCTGGGCAATAAGTTCTTCAGGTAAATCAAAATCAAAATCGGTTAAATTCATTTTTCTTCCTAAGTTTTTATTCAAATAAAATTTAAAAAAGCAGCCGCGCTTGTCCGCCAGAACTTTCTGGTGAAGAATCAGACGGCCTAAAAGGTAAGCCCAAATGTCTGTAGGCTTTTTCCGTTACAATACGACCGCGCGGCGTTCTTTGCAACAACCCGCACTGAATCAGATATGGCTCGTAATAATCTTCCAGAGTATCAATAGATTCACCGATAGAAATTGCAAGCGTTTCTGCTCCTACAGGTCCGCCGCCATAGCTTTGAATAATGGAAAGTAAAATTTCCCTGTCGTATTTTTCAAGTCCTAAAGAATCAATTCCAAGACGCTCAAGGCCTTCATCAACTATTTTTTTGGTAATTCTGCCGCCGCCAAAAATCTGGGCAAAATCCCGCATACGGCGAAGAACCCGGTTTGCAACGCGCGGCGTTCCCCGGGAACATGAAGCCATTGCAAGCGCTGCATCCTCATCTACAGCAACATTTAAAATTCCTGCCGACCTGTGAATTATAAGTGCAAGTTCTTCTGCAGGATAATAGCTGAAGCGCTGAATAATTCCAAAGCGGCTGATTAAAGGACTTGAAACCATTCCGGCTTTTGTTGTAGCACCAACCAGCGTAAAATTAGGAATTGGAATTCTAACAGTACGGGCTGCCGCGCCCTGCCCTATAATCCAATCAAGCTCAAAATCTTCCATTGCAATATAAAGCATTTCTTCAATGGCAGGTTTTAAACGGTGAATTTCATCTATAAAAAAAACTGTCCTTGGAGTAATTGTAGAAAGAATTCCTGCAAGATCTTTAGGCTTTTCCAAAGCAGGCGCACTTGTTACCTTAAAATCTGCTCCCAATTCATGCGCAGTAATCTGTGCAAGAGTTGTTTTACCAAGACCAGGCGGCCCTATTAAAAAAAGATGATCAAGACTTTCCTGCCGAGCTCTGGCTGCTTCTATAAAAACAGATAGATTCTTTTTTACTGTATTCTGTCCGAGAAATTCATTTAAAAGCTGAGGGCGCAAAGATTCCTGAGCATCATCTGCAGAAGGAATATCTGAACGCACTATGGAAGATTCGCTCATAGAAGAATCCTGCATAACTTACCTCGCAAGTGCAACCAGTGCACGCTTAAAAATTAAATCTTCTTTTTCTTTTCTGTCCTTTGCCTTAAAACCTTCATCTGAAGACAAACCAGAAACAATTTCATCTATTACAAGTTCACAGTTTTTCTTTTCGTATCCCATGTTAACCAGAGAATCAATAACATCTGCATATGCATTAGTTTTTACAGTACGAACTGTAACCGTATAATCCAAAGAAATTTTACCTTTAAGTGCAAGAAGCATTTTTCCTGCCGTTTTTTTACCGACTCCTGGAATTTTTTCAAGGGCAGCAAGATTTCCTTCATCCAAAGCAGAAACCAGCTGAGAACCAGAAATATTAGAAAGAATTTTTACAGCACCTTTAGCACCAACACCGTCAACTTTTAACAAATCCAGAAAAAGCATACGTTCTTTTGCAGATGCAAATCCAAAAAGCTTCATGGAATCTTCACGGTGCAAAAGCCAGGTATAAACTTTTGCGACCTGCCCTATCGGAGGAAGCGCATCAAGCGTACTGTCCGGAACAAATAAATCCCATTCAATTCCGTTTGTTTCAAGATAAAGCGTATTCGGCATTTTTCCGGTAATCGTACCGGTCAAACTGTTAAACATAAAATTATTATATCAGAAAACACTTTCTGTGTCATTTAAGTTAAGAATTACTATCTAATAAAGAAGAAGTCGCGGCGCAGTTAAATACTTAACTGCGCCGCGAAGACAGTGCGGCTCAAATCAATGGCTTTCGTTTACCGAGTATTTGCGCCTCACAGGTTATTTTATAAACCCAAGGCTAAGCGGAACTTTTCTCTGGAACGCAGAAGAAAGAACATTTTTTTTGTCTATACACAAGGCAGTTGAATGCCCGCCGTCAAACATCAAGGCATTCCAGACTCCGTAATGAATTAAAATATCTGAAGTTTCTGAATAATTTAATCCTCTGCTTTTCTCAAAATCTGTACCTTCAACAACAAGGATAAAAACTGTTTTTCCGTCCTTTGAAATTCCCAAAGCCGTCTGTTGTTCTTTATTATCAATATATTTTCCAGTTTTCTTTCCTTCTTTTACCAGCGGAAAAAATCCGCCCACAGTTAAAACAGCCGATTCTTCTGCAGAGGCTTCTTCAACTTCGTCTGTCTGACTGAAATAAATTCTTGCACTGTGATTTTTATAAAAAGCTACCGATGCATATTTTGCAACAGGTTCAGAAAAAGTTATATTATTTTCTCTATAAACTCCGCTTATACGCCTTAAGTCTTTACGTTTTATAGGATTAAGTCCTTTATAAAAACTGTACGGACTTGTATTAATTGCAATATAAGAATCTGTCCGTCTGCTGAACTTTTTTGTTTTCTGCGCTTTTACAAATCCGTCTTCATATATTTTTTCAGGCATACAGGTAAGTACAGAAAAATTTTCAAGAGGAATTTTCACCAGATGAAAAATCAAAGGAAATTCAGCATCTATAACTTTTACATAATCGCAGCCATTTTCAAGCTTTGTTTCTATTACGGACGCATCATCTGGAATTTCATAAACCGGCCAGTCATCCCGTCTTTCATATTTTCCGGAAAGCGTTGCACAGGACAAAAACAAAAAACAAGCAACCGTTAACAGTAACTTAAAAAACATCTCAAACAGTATACGAAAACTTGTTTTTAAAGTATACTATTTCATATGTCTGTTATTGAGCTTAGAAATATCTGCAAAACATATCAAATGGGTAAAATCGAAGTAAAAGCTGTTGACAGAGCTTCTTTTTCCATTGAAAAAGGTGATTTTGCCGCAATTTCAGGGCCTTCCGGTTCCGGTAAATCTACACTGCTGAATATTATCGGTTTAATTGATACTCCTACGAATGGTACGCTATTTCTAAATGGAACTGATGTTTACAAAGATTTTGACTTTTCAATTACTTCAAAAATATCTTCTAAACTTGATAAAAAACTTACACTTCTGAGGCATCAGAACATAGGATTTATTTTTCAGACATTTAACCTGATTCCAGTTCTTAATGTATGGGAAAATATAGAACTTCCATTAAAACTCGGAAAACTTCCGCCAGAGCAGACAATGAGAAAGTCTCAGGAAAAAGAATGGATTTCCTATTTAATTGAAACAGCCGGACTTACAAACTGGAAAACCCATAAACCATTTGAGCTTTCAGGCGGCCAACGCCAGAGAGTTGCCATTGCCCGTGCTTTAGTAACAAAGGCTCCGGTAATTCTTGCCGACGAACCCACGGCAAATCTTGACTCTAAAAACGGAGACCAGATTCTTGATTTGATGAAAAAACTGAACACCGATTTGGGAACAACTTTTATTTTTTCTACACATGATGCAAAAATTGTTTCTATGTCAAATCATGTAATAAAAATTAAAGACGGACAGGTTCTGTAAATTTTATCAGTAATTTACATTCAGAAGTAAAGAAGTTCCTACCGTTACTTTTGCAGTATCGAAAGGCTCTCCGTATTCAATTTTTACACCATTTTTCCATTTTGCATGCGGGAAAATCCCTGAAAGAATAATTCCAGGTTCAGCAACACCTTTTCTTTCCTGACAGTAATGCTTCCATGTTGAACCAACCGTAATGTTCCGATTTCTGCCAAGTCTTGAAATACCGGCATACATTGCAACCTTGCTTGAATGCGAAGTCGTTTCAGGCTTATAAACATCCTGAAATTCAACATTAAAACCAAAAGCTGGACCAGAAGTTTCCCATAAACGATAGGTTCCACCTGTAAATGCCATCCTGGAAAAACCGTTCAAATCCGAATTATGAATCTGCTCATTTTTGGCAAGGCGTTTTCCAAATTCTTTAAGAAGTTCCTTATCATGAAGACACACAAGTTCCTGGGCATATAAATCAAACCCAAGTATTGTACGTTTTACTTCTGCACCTATTACAGGATCCATATGCGTATCTTCGCCTGCTAAAACTACAGCCGATGATGCAGACGGATATTTTCTTCCAAAAAAATTAAACGATGTCTGTCCTATTATGACTTCAACAGAACCTGCATAAGACAAATCATTCTGTGTAGGATTTTCTCCGTTTCCTTTATAAAGGGCAAAAGCTGTAAAATTAAAAATACCGGCAGGAATTCTTAACTGCATAGAAGTGCCTTTTCTGCTGTCAGTTAAAATATTTGTACACAAGGCATCATCATCTTCTTCAAACATTTCCGTATCAGAAAAAAGCCTTATATTTCCCCAGACAGTTTCTTTTTTTCCGGCAGTTATATAAAGATGAGAAAAAGGAGCATAATCAAAATACATTTCATATAATTCAATCTGCCACTGTTTATTTTCTTTTTTCTCGGGGAATTTCGTTCTTAAAGTTCCTTTTAAGCTGAAAGTCTGATCTATTCGTGTACTGAAAGATAAATCATTTAAAAATTTTACTCCGCTTGTAGCACCGCTGTTCCCGTCTTCGTTTACATAACCTGCACCAAGCTCCGATTCAAGGTGTCCTGAAAAATGCAAAGGAACAGTAAAATTATTACCTGAAATTGTAATTGTGTTTTTTTCAGTTTTTTCCTCAGAAACTACAGGAGTTTCAATATCTTCGGCATCTACAAAAAGCAAATCAAACTCATCTGTTACTGTTACGTCTGCACCAGCGGATACAACTGTACTTGCGGATACGTCAGAGGAATTTTCACTTTTCAACTCAGAACCTGTTTGTTCTGCAAAAATCAACATTGATGAGAAAAGTAAAAAAAACACTATCACAGCCGAGCGGCCGGCAAAAACTTTTTTATTCATAACAGAAAAAACTATTGAACGCTCATCATTTCAAGGAAAGGTTTGGAATAAACATTGTCATCTACATTTTTAAACACCGGATTTGTAATTGTAACCTGTGTCTGTTCATACTGAACCTTCCCATCAATTTTTTTACCGCGAAGATTATCAAGAATCACCATAGAAACCGGAATAGAATATTTTTTTCCGTTGCCTTCAACCGCCTGATAAGAAGGAATTCCTGTTGTACGCAAAAGCTGACCTGAACTTGAATAATCTTCTTTTTTGCGTACAAGACCGTCTTCTTTAGTAACCCAAAGTTTTACAACGGGATAGTCAACATCATTTTCTTTAGCCTTTAAATTATAAAGAATGCATTTGAATTTTGATAAAGTAACTTCCTCTGCACTTTCAATCGAATAACTTGAATAATACTTCTGCGGCATAAAGTCTGAATTATTTGCATTTGTTCCCTGAAATTTTTCACGGGCACTGGTAAAAGTAAAACGCTTGTCAGCAGGATCAAAAAACCATATTTTACCGTCTACCTGAAGGTATCCTTTACCTTTATCAGCTGCAGGAGAATTTACAAGGATTGTCCATTTTGACTGGGAATCCCTACGGTACATTGTTGCTTCAGTCTTATACTTTCCGTTACCTGGTTTTACCTGAACAACTGTATAATGACCTGTAAAATCTATATTGTAAAAAGCCGTACTTTCTTCAGCAGTTTTTAAAAGTTTTTCCGCTTCAGCTCTAGAAAAAGCCTGTGAAAAAACAGCAGTGGAAGCAAACAAATACAGTAAAGCACAGGACAGTCTGCAAATAATTCGTTTTTTCATAAAATCTCCATTTTGCCAGTTACAATTTAACCTGTTACGGCTAGAGCCTGGCAGGGTGTCATTTTTACGGTTTTCTGTACAGCAAACAAAACTGCAATGGTTGTGGTTACTATTACAATCAGGCAAATCGCAAAAATCGAAAAAATATCTATTACAGGTATAATTACACCTTTTGAAAGAAAAATATCAAAAGCCGGTATAAAAGAAAAATTAACAAATTTTGTAAAATAACACAACAAAAGGGAAAGCAAAAAACCTGCAAAACATCCGGTAACAAGCAGAACAAAATTTTCAGAAAGAAGTATTTTGCGGATTCCATTGCGATTCATGCCGATTGCCATATATATTCCTATCTCGTTGCTTCGTTTCATAACAAGCACGCGGTAAGTTGAACTGATACCTATTATAATAATAAGAACAAGAGTATAGATTATAAAACCAGAAATTCCGTTCATAGCATCAATCAAAATTTCAACTTCTTTTAGATTTGATTTTAAAGGAATAAGCGCATAAGTTGGAGTCGGCAATACTCTTTCATCAATAAGTTTTCTGTAAAAAATATTCTTGTCATCTACCTGCTCAAACATATTAAACTTTTGTTCAAGCATCGATTGATAATAATCAACATTCAAAGCATCTTTATCATGTTCAGGAAAAGAAATTACAATACGGTTACAGGCTTCCCTTTCCATTCCGAATGCATCCTTCAGCACATTAACATCC
Source organism: Treponema sp. (assembly GCA_016287815.1). Taxonomy (GTDB): domain Bacteria; phylum Spirochaetota; class Spirochaetia; order Treponematales; family Treponemataceae; genus Treponema_D. The sequence goes on from JAEEWW010000013.1 coordinate 30,246, forward strand.
ATATAGGAAGTATACATGCCAAAAAGACTTGAATCTGAAAATATTCCTTTTACTTCAAGTTCAACAGTATTTATATAATCGTGTCTGTCTCTAAGCATAAGGATTACGGTATCACCGGTATTGCACTCAAGCATTTCTGCAATCGGTTTAGAAAGTAAAATTCCATTTGTATCTGCCATATTTTGCGCAGAGCCTGAAACAAATGTAAAATATTCAAAAAGGTTCTTTTCTCTTTTAAAATCAACGCCTTTTATAACTCTCTGACGGACTCCAAGGCCTTCAAAATATAAGGCCGCATACTGTGCGTCAAAATCAAAGCGCTGGGAAATAACAGCCTGTTTCGGAAAAACATCTTTAAGTTTTTCAATCATTCCTTCGGCATCTGGAAAATACAATTCATTATTTCCGCCTATAAACTGCAAGTCTCCGCCATAATAAATTTTTGCTTTCATGCGCAGCGAATCAAGCATTCCGTTTATTACAAAAACACTGAAAAGAGAAATGCCGACACCAATTGCGCAAACCAGAAAAAGCGAAAGATACTGGCGTTTTCTAAGTAAAAGTGAACGTAATCCAAGTATAAAATGCGTCATTTTTTAGCTCCGTTCATTGCAGAAACAGGACTTACATTTAATGCAGTTTTTAACGGGTAAATCCATCCGATTATTCCAAGGAACAGCGCAAGCATAAGTGAATTTCTTAAATTAGAAAATGTAATCTGCGTAATAAGATGATTCCCACCAAATAGCTGAATAAGGAAACTGTTGTTAAATGAAATATTAAATGCAGATATAGCTGATGAAATCAGAGTTCCAAGAATATCACCTAAAACACCTGATAAACCGGTAATAATAATGGTTTCGCACATAAAAAGGAGGGCAACAAACAGTTTGGAAGAACCAATTGCGCGCATTGTACCTATTTCATTTATCCGGTCAAGGACATTAATTACAAGTGCATTGTTTACAACGATAAAGCCTGCAAATAAAATTATTAAAATCCCGGCATTAAAAATTATACGCATCCAATAAAGATACATTGCATTGCGGCCTGCCGCATAGCGCCATGAAACAGCTTCTATCTGCCAGCCATTCTTTTTAAACTGTTTATTAAGGGACTTTATTATCTTTCCAGTCTTCGTGTTTTCTTTAGCAGAACAGATGATAAAATTCCACGAAGCTGAATCTTCAATTACAGGAGCATCTGCAACAAAATCAACTTCTTCTGCCGATGTTACAGAATCAGCTATGTCTTCAACAACAGCATCCGTATCAAATGCATCTTCAAAAAGACTGTCAAAATCATCCGTTGAATCAACCAATAAATCAGTTTCACTTTCTTCTATATCTGAATCAGAAACAGTCTGTGTAATATTCATAATTGAGCGGACAGTTTCAGGATTAACAATACAGAATTTCATCATAATATCGTGGGGAACTTTCCATTCATAAATACCGGTAACAGGAACTGCCCGAATTCTAAATGTTGGTCCGTCTACAACCGTAAACTGAATTGTATCACCTGCTGAAACTGAAAGGTTTGAAGCAATCTGTTTGCAAAGCAAAGCACCTTTTTCGCCAGAAGCAAAAGCAGAACCGTCAACAATCCTAATCGAAGGCATTAATTTTACATATTCGGAAGAATCTACACCAAAAATATAAAGAGGTGTTCCTGCCCCGTTGTTTTCAGCAAAACCAGTCCCGGTAATCTGCGGGATTATGGATTTTATCCGAGGATTCTGCAAAAGGAGTTTTTTTATTTCTTCATAAGGAACGAGAGTTTCAATTTTAGAAAGCTGACCTGTGACAGGAGTTTCATCGCCAAAAAGCGAAAGCTGTACATTTGCTTTAGGCCGGATTACAAAATCACCTGTAAAACTGTTTTCAAAAACCTCTTCTATACCGAATTCAGTGCGGTCAAAAACTGAATTAGATACTACAAGCAGCGCAATAGAAAATGAAATAAATAAAACAATAGCAAAAGATGATTTTCTGGAAACAATATTTTTTATTGCAAGGCTAAAAATAGTAAACAAAAGTAATCTCCGCCGGCATTAACCTATGCCACCATTCAATAACGAATATTATAAAAAATATCCTTAAAATTTAAAGCAGTTTTTAAAACTGTGTTTAACGCTGTCCTTTTTCAAATTTTCTTGTAAGTCTTCTGGTAATGTTTTTTTGTTCTTTATTAATGCGACGGTTTACCGCCCTGTTTATATAATGCAAAGTAGAAAAAATCAGCAGAATAAAGGCAAAAGAAAGAAGCAGAAGAACTGTACCTTCAAAAGTTTTCAAATACATGGCAAGCCCTACAGAAAGACAGATTAAAACCTGAATTCCAAGCAAAACACCGAGAGCACCTTTTTTAGAAAGTCCGATATTCATGAGTTTATGATGAACATGGGATTTATCAGGTGAAAAAATAGAGCGGTGTTCCCGTGTTCTTCTCCATATGGCAGCAATTGTATCTGTAAGAGGAATAGAAGCAAGAACAAGCATGATTAAAAACTTATTATATTCATAATTCAAGGTTGAATAAAACAAAGGACAGACAGCAGCAAAATAACCTAAAAACTGACTTCCGCCGTCACCAAGGAAAATTTTTGCAGGAGGCTTGTTGTAAACCATAAAACCTGCTATTGAACAGGAAAGAATAAGACATATTGCAGAATAATCAACAGCAGAGCGTGCAAAAACAATATGAAGGGTTGCAAAAATCAGAAAAGAAATTCCTGAGCACAGCCAGTCAAGCCCGTCTATTAAATTAAACGCATTTATTACGCCAACAATCCAGAAAAACGTAAAAATCTGTCCTACCAGCGGAGGAACCTGAATAAACAAAATCTGTTTAAACCTGTATCCGCCGGAAACAACAATAAAGGCTGCCGTGCACTGAATCAAAAATTTAAGTCTGGCCCTTAAATTGATAAAATCATCAAGCACGCCCATTACAAAAATCATAAATGCGCCAATCCACATAAAAACCGGGAAAAGCATGTGCGATGTAGAAAATGCAAAAATATATACAAAAAAAGAAATTGAAAAAGAAATAAATATTGCAACCCCGCCAAGTCTTGGAACTTTGCCTGTATGAATCTTACGCGCATTTATTGAATCATAAACATTAAATTTTTTGCAGAAGATGAAAATTAACGGTATGAGACCTAACGAAATAATAAATGCAGCCAGCGAAGTATATATCATAAACCTTTTCCCGAAACCACCGTACCAATACTATACGCACGTACAGGGGGTATTTATTACCCTTTTTTGTTTGAACTTTTTCCTATTCTAACATAGAGCATAAATCTCTTCAATCAGAATTAAGATTTTATAAAGGTAGATTTTCCAACAGTACCTGAAACGAAAATTCCCTAAACGCTTGACGTTTTTTTTTAACCGCATTATATTTCTATCTGTATTGGTTCAAATACTTAAACCTTTAATCACTTAAACCGATACAGCGCAGGAACATCAAAATACCACGCGCAATATTGACTTTTTATGGGAGAGATTATGAGAAAAATCTTAAGGCATCCGTGGATTATAATTATCCTCATAAGTGCAATAACCGCATTTTTTACAATGCAGCTAAGGGTAATTGAAATTCAGAACACTATCAGACTTTTTATGCCGCAGAAAGGAGAATCCTATACACGGCTTCACAAAACAGAAGACCAGTTCGGCAGTATGATACTTCTTGGAATTTCACTTGAAACAACACAGGACGAGTCAGTAATTACTCCGCAGAATATAAAAATCATTCAGAAAATCACAGAAGACTGTGAAATGCTTGATTTGATTGAAGATGTTGATTCACTTACAAATGTTGATTTTATTTATGGTCTTGACGGAAGTTTGAATACAGGCAACCTTTTAGGCGGCGACGATTATACAGGCTCTGCAAAAGACATTAAATCAATAAAAGAAAAAATAATTGACTGGCAGGATATGTATCATAACGTAATTCTTTCTGACGATGGAAAAATTACACAGATTATGATGACAATAAATCCGGAAGCAACTTCAGGCCAGCAGGTTGAGCTTTTACGGAAAATCCACAAAATCGTAGAAGAAGATATAAAAGGTTCAGACCTTACAGTCCGCTTCTATGGAGACCCTGTTCAAAGTTATGAAATGCGCTCCATGATGATGAAAGACTTACTGTGCCTGATTCCTCTTGTAATTTTAGTAGTAATAGTAACACTTTATCTTTCATTCCATTCAATAGCGGGAACTTTCATGCCTCTCCTGACAGTACTTATCAGTACAATATGGTCTGTAGGGCTCATGGCTATTTTCAAAGTAACGTTCACTCTTATTGCAAGTGTAATTCCTGTAGCCCTTATTGCCTGCGGTTCTGCATACGGCATTCACATTATAAGCCATTACTATGAAGCTCTTGTTCAGGTAAAAGGTACTATGACAAAAGAAAAGCACCTGGATGCTATTATGGCTGGCCTAAAAAATGTCCGGGCAGCAGTTATTCTTGCAGGTCTTACAACAATTGCAGGCTTTGTTTCACTTGTAACAAGTCCGCTCGTTCCGCTTCAGTCTTTTGCAGCCTTTACAGCTTTGGGCGTAGGCTTTGCACTTTTGCTTTCTATCTTCCTTATTCCAGCCCTTCTTTACCTTACACCAATAAAGAAAGTTGGAATTACTTCTAAAGAGTCTCTGGAAATTGCAACCCGCTTTAAAACAAAAATCAAGGCAAAACTTGCAAAACGCGGTATCAATTTAAAAAGGAATGAAGATGAAGATTATTCATACATAATCTACAAAATTCTTGCCGGCAGTCCTGCAAGAATCACCTTATTCATTCTGGCAATTACTATTTTTTCAGTAGTCGGAATCAAAAAAATGGTAATTGATACAGCAATGATCAATTACTTCCCGAAAGAAGCTCAGTTCCGCAAAGATGTTGATTTTGTTGACGAAAAATTAACAGGTACAAACAGCCTTTTCCTCCTTATTACAGGACAGGAAAAAGGAGATTTAACAAAACCTGAAATCTTAAAAAGCGTAGATGGTCTTCAGAAATACCTGGAAAAAAATAATCCTGAAATCGGAAAAATTGTTTCATTTACAACTTTCATTAAGCGAATGAATCAGGTTATGCACGTTCCGGCAATTACACGCCCGGCAGAAGCAGAACAGAATTCTAACGATGAATTTGATGATTTTGACGGTTTTGGTGATGACGACGGCTTTGCAGATTTTGAAAGTTTTGATTCTTTCGATTCATTTGATTCAGGAGAGTTCTCAAGTTTTGCAGACGATTCTGCTTCAGCATCAGGCACAGAAACTTCAACCGATTCTTCAGAGAGTGAATTTGTTGACCCGAACATTGCATATTCAAAAACACTTGGCGAAAAAATGACTACAGCTGACTTTATGGCAATGCTCCAGTCTGCCTTTGTTGCAGCCGGCGGAAAAAACGCAAGCGTTGAAGCTGTTGTAAATGAACTTGAAAAATCACTCAACTATAACGGTACAGACTATTACGAAGTTCCTTACGATGTAGAAAAATATCCTGTTACAAGCCGCGACGAACTTGCCGACCTTGTTTCACAGTATCTGCTTTTGTACAGCGGTTCTCTTGACAAATTTGCCGATGAACAGCTTGCTCCAAAACAGATTCGTATGCAGGTTCAGATTCGCGGTCAGAGCACAGTCCTTACAGGAAGAATTATTGAAGATGCAAAACGCTATGCTGCTAAATATTTCCCGGAAGGCTATACAATTGAAGCTACAGGAAATGCAGAAATGCAGTACACAATGGCACATATGGTTGTAACAAGCCAGATGACAAGTATCGCTTTCTCAATTTTTATGGTATTTCTGATTCTTACGATTTCTTTCAAATCACCATTGGCGGGAATAATCGGCGTTCTTCCATTGATTTTTACAATCATGCTGAACTTTATGGTTATGGGTTTTGTAGACATTCACCTTGACCTTATTACAAGTATCATCGCATCGGTTGCAATAGGTATCGGAATTGACTATACAATTCACTTTATGGAAGCCTACAAGACAGAACGTGCCAACACAGATGATTTAACCATCGTAACCAAAAACACGTTCAAAATAAGCGGACAGGGAATTATTACAAATGCACTTGCGGTAGGATTAGGATTTGCAGTTCTTCTGCTTTCGAACTTTGTAATCCTTCGCTATATGGGAGTACTTGTAGCAATCGTAATGTTCTCAAGTTCTACTCTGGCTTTAACGATTATTCCGGGACTTTTGAATACTTTCAAACCGAAGTTCATGGAACCACAGCCAAAGAAAAAAGCCGGCAAAAAAAAGGCTGAAGATAAAGAGTAACAATAGATTAATAATAAAGAAGGATGTCCGGACTTTTTACAGAAAGTCCGGTCGAACACTTATACAGCAAAACTTTTACACAATATAGGAGATTTTCTATGAAACTTACAAAACTTTTTACAATTCTTTCAATTTTTACAATTGCCGGAACAGCCTTTGCTCTTGACGGCAGAGAAGTAATGCAGAATGCTTACGATGTAAAAGAACCATATTTTTCACACGCACTTGTACAGATGGACCTTGTAAGCAAAGATGGTGCAGTTGAAAGCCGTCAGGTTGAAGAATACGGACGCAGCAAAAACAATATCAAAGATGCAGTTTTTGTTTTCCGTACACCGGCAAGCGTTGCAAACACACGCTTTTTACAGAAAGAAAACAAGGACAAAGATGATGATAAATGGATTTACCTTCCAAAACTCAAGCAGACAACAAGAATTGCTTCTTCTGACGGAGATAAATCATTCGTTGGAACAGAATTTACATACGACGATATGAGTACCCGTGAAGTTGACGAAGATACACATGAACTTCTTGCAGAATCTGAAAAAAAAGGAAATTTTGACTGTGCAAAGGTAAAATCTACTCCAAAAGATCCAAAAAGCAGCCAGTATATGTACAGAATCTCATGGGTAGATAAAAAAACATGGATTCCTGTTTACATTGAATTATACGACAAAAAGGGTCAGCTTTTAAAAGTAAATGAAATTACAAGCATTCAGCACCCTACAGGCGTAAACAATATTGTTTATGACATTCCTACAGAAAGCCACATGAAAAATGTACAGAACGGAAGAGCTACCAACCTTAAAATTCTTAAGCTTGATGTTGATAAAAAGATTCCAGCCGGCGTATTCACAACAAACTTCCTTGATACAGGAAAAATCGCACAGTAGACTTTTTAATGGAGTTTCAAAATCAATATGCTTTTTGAAACTCCTAAATCAAACTACATAAATCTGGCTAAAGGATACGACAATGAATATTAAACTTAAAATAACAGCTGTTTTTTTTCTGATTTCTACTTTTTTTGTGATCACAGCACAAAATACAATTCAGGATGCAGATTTTGACGAATCGATGTTTGGAGAAGACTCTGAATTCGAAAGTTTTGGCGATGAGTCGGACTTTGAACCAGAAAATTCCGGATTTTCTTCCGCACTTTCTTCTATAAGCTTCAACGGAAATGCACTGCTTGAATCCCGTGCCTATCTCGACCAGAAAGATACAGACACAAAAGACAGCCCAACTTCAATAAAGCCGGATTTTAATCTTACAGCTAATTATTCAGGTACTTCTACAGAACTTGAAGTTAAACTGAATTTCAGCAAAGATTCAATTGAAACCTACAAGGAAGATGTTATCAACGAACTTACGGCACGCGCTTATTTAGGCAACTGGATCCTTGAAGGCGGAAAAATGAAGGTCGTATGGGGCAAAGGCTTAAAGCTCCATGTTGTAGACAATTTTAATGCAACAGACTATACAAACTTCCTGATTCCAGAATACATTGACCGCCGCCTTGCTGAACCAATGCTGCGCGCCATTTACAATTCACCAAACGGCTGGCGCATGGAAGCAATCTATACGCCAACAATGACAGGTGAACGCTACGCAAAAAAAGGCGTATGGGTTCCTGGACAGGTTGCCTCTCTTTCGAAAGCTGTAAAAGAAAAAGCTGCTAATACAATTGGCGCACCTGATAATACACAAAATCCGTACTACACGGCAAAACTCATGGCCGCTTCTTCCCTAAACGAAGATTCACTTTATCCTGACACAAACAAACTAAAATACGGTCAGGCAGGAATCCGCTTTACAGGAACAATCGGAAGCTTTGACTGGGGACTTTCATATTATTATGGAAGAAACAAGAAAGTAAGCGTTTACGTGCCTAAAACTTTAGCCTACGTTCAGGACTACATAACAAACGGCGGCTCATCTTCTAAATCAACAGGAATTGAATACGACAGACTTCAGGTATTCGGCTTAGAAGGAGCTAAAGCATTCGGGCCTTTAAACACACGATTCGAACTTGCCTATAATCTTACAGGAGATACAGCCGGAGATGATCCTGAAATCCGCAACAACAGCATTTCCTGGGTACCGGGTTTTGATATTCCGCTTCCGATTCACAACATGACATTGAATGTACAGGAAATCGGAACATACATTCTTAAAAACGGAAAAATCAAGGACAACGCAGGCAAAATCCAGTCAGGAAAGAATTTCGATGTAGATGCAGATTCTGATGACTGCTACACAAACAACAAAATTGCAATAGCAATTTCAGACACTTTCCTGCACGAAAAACTGCTTCTGGACTGCACAATTCTTTACGGATTTGAACGCAAAGACCTTGCCGTAATGCCGAAGGTTACATATACAATTAAAACAGACTTAGAACTATACGGACAGGGCTTATACATCCGCAGTAACGATGAAAACGGGGAATTCCATTCATGGAAAAACAACAGTTTTGCCCAGATAGGAATTAAGTATACATTCTAGAAAAGTTAGGCCGGTCTGCCCCACTGGCGGTTGAAACATCAATAATCAATCGAAAGGGGCAGACAGCAAAACCACAAAGGAGGTGGCAGAGAATGCAGCAAACTTCGCTTACAAAGGATGACATAGAAAACATGTATACAGCCTTTAAGGAAGAGATTCCGCTTTTCATGGCATTTTCAGACAATGAACGGCTAAGGCTGTTTCTTCACATAATGCAGAACGGCACACACGGAATCAGCGTAAAAGAAGTTTCGTCTTTGTCCCACCTTTCCCGCCCTGCGGTTTCTCATCATCTTAAAGTTTTAAAAGACAGCGGACTAATCAGCGCACGCAAAGAAGGAACAAAGATTTTTTACAGCGTTGACCGTCAAGGACACCTTACAAAACTTAAAGAAAACCTTGCAATTCTGGAAAGCGGTTTTGCAAAAATGGATATGGAAACCTTGCAGGAAAATTCCGGCAAAATTGCAAATCTCCTTGAAAACTTAGAAAAATAATATTTTATTTCTTACCTTTTGACGCTTTCGGAAAAACAAAATCAATTACTTCTTCCACACGCGAAACCGGAACAAATTTAATTCCGGCTTTTACATGGCTTGGAATTTCATCTAAGTCCCGCACATTTCCTTTAGGAATCAAAATTGTCTTAATTCCATTACGTCGCGCTGCAACCGTCTTTTCCCTCAAACCGCCAATCGGCAGAACCTGTCCTGTTAAAGAAAGTTCTCCTGTCATTGCAAGATTAGGCTTAATAACTTTTCCTGTAAGCAAAGACGTAAAGGTTGTTGCCATCGTAATTCCTGCGCTAGGTCCGTCTTTAGGCGTAGCACCTTCTGGAATATGCAGATGGATCACATTTTTTTCAAACCATTCAGCATCTTTAATCTTCTTTTCTATTAAATCACGTTTTACCCAGTTCAAGGCAATCTCGGCTGATTCTTTCATTACATCGCCCATCTGACCTGTAAGCTCAAGTTCACCTTTTCCCGGGAACGAAATTGATTCAATAAGAAGCGTATCGCCTCCCATACTTGTCCAGGCAAGACCAATTGCCGTTCCCGGAACAGAAGCACGCTTTATTTCACTTTCATCAAAAACAGGCTTACCAAGATATTTATCAAGATCCGCAGCATCAACCGTAATCTGCTTATCCTTTATTTTATCTGCCGTACTTACATTACCTGCATCAACGTCACCTGCTTTTTCAGAAGTTTTTTCAACAGCTTCTTCGGTTTTATTTTCTGCTTTAGCAGTCTGACTTGCTTTAGCTTTCTGCTTTTCTTCTGCCTCTTTCTTTTCAACTTCGCTTAAAAGCTCTGTTACAATCTTGCGGTTAATCTTATCAAGGCACTTTTCAAAATTGCGTACGCCTGCTTCGCGGGCATATTCTTCTGCAATCTGAACAAGAGCTTCTTTTGTATAAGTTACCTGTTTTTTTGCAAGTCCGTTTTTAGCAAGATTTTTCGGAATAAGATATTTCTTTGCAATTTCAATCTTTTCCTGGTCAATATAGCCTGAAAGCTGAATTATTTCTGCCCTGTCCAAAAGCGGCTCAGGAACAGTATCAAGCGTATTTGCAGTTAAAATAAAGAACACGTTTGAAATATCAAACGGCAGATCAAGATAACTGTCGCGGAACGAAACATTCTGCTCAGGATCTAATACTTCAAGCAAGGCACTTGCAGGATCTCCGTTATGACTTTGGCCCATCTTGTCAACTTCATCAATCATAAATACCGGAGACTTTGATTTTGTAATCTTTAAGCCCTGAAGAATCTTTCCAGGCATTGCGCCGATATATGTACGCCTGTGTCCGCGGATTTCTGCTTCATCACGGATTCCGCCCACAGAAAAACGATAGAACGGTTTATTCATTGCATCTGCAATTGAACGGCCTACACTTGTCTTACCTACTCCCGGCGGGCCTACAAAAAGCAGAATAGAACCTTTATTATCCTGCTTTAATTTGCGGACAGAAAGATATTCCATTATGCGCTTTTTAACGTCATCAAGACCATAGTGTCCTTTTTCAAGAATCTTCTTTGCATCGGCCAGATTATAGGATTCTGTACCGTTATCGTTCCACGGAAGGTTACAAACTAAATCAAGGAAATTTCTTGTACCGATATATTCAGAAGAGTTTGGATCCATAAGATGAAATTTTTCAAGTTCATCTTCTACAGTTTCCTTTATTTCACCTTCAAAATTGAATTTAGCAATCTTTTCCTTGAATTTCTGATAGTCTGTTCCGTTGCCTTCAGCATCAGTTCCAAGTTCTTCCTGAATTGATTTTAACTCTTCCCGAAGGAAGTATTCACGCTGATTTTTTTCTACCCGTTCATTCAATTCATTCTGAATTTTTTTCTGAATGCGAAGCAGTTCCTGTTCTTTCTTTATAAAGACTAAAACCTGCTCCATACGCTGTCGCACATTCAATAATTCAAGAACTTTCTGCTGTTCAAGTTTATCTACATTTAATATAGAAGCTATAAAATCTGCAATCTTTCCGGGCTGGTCGATATTTACCATATTAAGGCGCATTTCTTCCGTAAACAGAGGATTGTTTTCAGAAATCTCTTTCATTTCGCTGATAAGAGCACGCGTTAATGCCTTAACTTCAAAAGTATCATCTTCTTCGTCTTCAAGATAATCAACAGCCGCAATAATAGGCTTTTTAGATTTTAATGCCTTGCGGATTTTAAAACGTTTTATCGTAGAAATAAAAACATTCAGTCCGCCGTCTGGAAGATTGATTTTTTTAATAATACGGGCAACAGTTCCAACTTCTGCAAGATCTGTAATATCAATATTGTTCCCGTCATTTTTTATCATTACAAGCCCGATAAAACCGTCGGAATTAGCTGCTTCTTCAATTGCCGCAGTATCTTCTGCAGAATTTATTACAAGCGGTGTAAAAATCCCCGGAAAAATCGGGCGTCCCTGCAACGGAATAATCGTAAGTTTTGCAGGCAATGTCTGGTCAACCGGAATAATCGCAGGATTATCATTTGAATTTCCACTGTCATCGTGATGGCCGCTGCCATTTCCATGGCTTCCACTGCCGTTATCGTCAATAACTGCGTTATCCTGCACATTGCCGGTCTTTGGACTTTCCCCGCCGCTTTCACCTGGTTCAGCAGAATCTTTTGAGGCAGCTCCTGTCAGTTCCTTTTTTATTTCATCAATTGTAGAATTTATTGCCTTTGCAAGGAGCTGTTCTACATTTTCCTTTTTTTCTTTATTGATTATATCAAGCGCATCTTCTGTATTTTCAGCGCCGTCGAGTTGAGCCATTTCATCCAGGCTTTCTAAAAGTTCATCTGTATTTGTGTCAAATTCGTTATTTTTATTGCTCATAATTTAAATATACATACAAATCAGTTAATCGACAAATAAAAATAAGAGGAAAAAAGAGCAAGCACCGGCTGTTGACCATTCAAGATAAAGACAGGCTAAATTAATCGGCAATTTCTTTTTGTAATTCAAGTACTTTTTCAAGCGGAAATATGTAATCATTCAACAGTGTACTTTTTTTTGATTATGCTGCGACCGATAATATCAGGCTTTAAACAACCGATACAGTGTTATTTACTATTTCTTTCACCCTCGCAATTGTCATATTCAGCGATTTTATGTGGAGAAACGCTTAATCGTGTCACATCAAAGTAGCTAATCGTGTCGCATCAAAGCACTTAATCGTGTCACGTCAAAGCGCTTAATCGTGTCACGTCAAAGCACTTAATCGTGTCACGTCAAAGTAGCTAATCGTGT
>JAEEWW010000083.1 GCA_016287815.1 Treponema sp.
CAATGTCGCCGCTATTTAAAGCTCGGTTTGGTGTTACAAAGTCTGAAAACTGTACGATTTCCAGATTGATGCCTTCTTTTTTCAAAGTTTCTTTTGCAGGCTGGAAAATTTCTTCAACGAGTGTGCCGCAAGTTCCAAGTTTTAAAGTGATTGTTTTTGAAGCTTTTTTTGAACAGCCTGCGAGGCTTAAAACAAGTGCAAGAATTGCTGTTCCTGTAAGAAATGTTTTTTTCATAAATTGTCTCCTAACGTTCAACTGTTTATAACCTATTTACTAAATAGGTTAGCTGATGCAGGCAGAGTACAATATTTTTAAAATCGTGAAAAATACTTTTTTTTTATTTTAAGTTATAGATTCAGACTATAACGCCGGCAATAAAAGCAATCACATTACCGGCTTTTTGCCTTTTCGCGAAGGTGAGACAGCCGGTTTAACGCTTCGTTTAAAGTTTCATCTTTTTTTGCAAAATGAAACCGGACAAGATTATGAACGTCTTCCCTGAAAAAACTTGAACCGGGAACGGCTGCAACTCCGACTTCTTTTGCCATCCATTCGCAGAATTCATAATCATCTTCTACTTTGAATTCACTTACGTCCAAAAGAACATAATATGCACCCTGCGGCTCTGTAAATGTAAATCCAAGTTTTTTAAGTCCGCCGCAAAAAAGTTCTTTCATATGTGTATAATGTGCCTGCAGTTCTTTATAATAGGAATCATCTTCTTCAAGACCTGTTACAGCGGCTTCCATCAAAGGAGCTGCCGCTCCAACCGTCAAAAAGTCGTGTACCTTTTTTATGCGGTCAGTTATTTCTGGATTTGCAATTGTATAGCCTAAGCGCCATCCTGTAATTGAATATGTCTTGGAAAGTGAATTACAGACAACTGTTCGTTCGCGCATCCCCGGCAGTGACTGAATGTAAACATGCCTGTTTGGAGCGTAGATAATATGTTCGTAAACTTCATCAGTAATTACATAAACATCGTATTTAACTGCAAGTTTTGAAATTTCTGTAAGTTCTTCAAGAGTAAAGACTTTTCCGCATGGATTAGAAGGATTACACAAAATCAGTGCTTTACATCCGGCTTTAAAAGCCTGTTCAAGAACTTCAAGACTGAAGTTAAATTCTGGCGGAACAAGCGGAATATAAACTGGTTCTGCTCCGCTTAAAATTGTATCTGCTCCGTAATTTTCGTAGAACGGAGAAAAAATCGCAACTTTTTCTCCGGGATTTACTATACTCATCATTGCAGCCATCATTGCTTCCGTGCTTCCGCAGGTAACAACAATTTCTTTTTCAGGATCTGCTTTTATTCCGGAAAAATGTTCATATTTTTTTGAAAGTGCGTCACGGAAGTTTTTTGCACCCCAGGTAAGCGCATACTGATGCGGACCATTATCTGCAATTGTTTTTAGTCTGTCAGTAATTTCTTTTGGAGGATCAAAATCAGGAAATCCCTGTGAAAGATTTACAGCACCATACTGGTTTGCTATGCGGGTCATTCTGCGAATCACTGAATCTGTAAAATTTGAACTCCTGGTTGATAATGCTTTCATTCTTTCCTCCGGGTAATGTTTTATTTCCGTTCTTTTAAATATGACTTTCCTTCATTTAAAATATGCTTCGGGTCAAAAGCTTCTTTTATAGAATTCATTATAGCAAGATTTTCTTTTTTTGTTTCAGTTAAAAAATACGGGCGTTTTGTAATTCCTATTCCATGTTCGCCTGAAGTTAAACCGCCAAATGCATAGGCTTTGCCGTAAATTTTAGCCATGTTTTCATGCAGCTCTTTTTCCCACTGCTCCTGCGTACGTTTTCCGCGTACAACGCAAAGGTGAACATTGCCGTCGCCTGCATGCCCAAAGGCTACCATCTGCATGCCACTCTGTTTTTCAACCTGATTAACATATTCTATGAATTCTGCGGTTTTATTAATCGGAACAACAATGTCTACTGGTTCCTGCTCGCTAAAGGATTCAACGGCAGTTACAAGCGCTCCTCTGACTTTCCAGATATCGGCTGCATATTGTGCATCTTCAAGAACAATATAATCAATCGCTCCGGTTGCAGTTGCAACCTGCTTAATCCTCTGAATATTTGCAGAAACCTCAGTTTCATAACCGTCAAAAGTCAAAAGAATGTAACTGCCGGCTTCTGGGCACGGGTATTTTATTTTACAGAATTCTTCGCCCATGGCTACAACCTTGCGCTGAATAAATTCTATAGCGGTCGGATTAGCATTTGCCTGAAGAATCTGTAAAATTGAATTTATTCCTGTTTCTAAATCCTTATACGGAATTAAAACACTCTGAGTTTTCTGTGGTTTCGGCACAAGTTTTAAAAGACATTTTGTAATTACAGCAAGTGTTCCTTCTGAGCCTGTTATAAGATTTTTTATTGAAAGTCCGGATGCATCTTTTACGTTTTTTCCGCCGGCCTGTACAATTGTTCCGTCTGCAAGAACAATTTCAAGGCCGCGCACATAATCGCGGGTAACGCCATATTTTACCGCACGCATTCCGCCGGCGTTCGTACTGATGTTACCGCCGATAGAAGATTCTTTTTCGCCCGGATCCGGCGGATAGAAAAGTCCCTGAGATTCAACATAAGATTGAAGGTCTTTTAAAAGAATTCCCGGTTCTACCGTAACCGTAAAAGTTTCTTTATCCAGTTCAAGAACTCTGTCCATTTTTGATAAATCAATTATTATTCCGCCATAAAGAGGAACTGTAGAACCAACAAGATTTGTACCGGCTCCACGGGGTGTTACAGGAATACCTTCCTGATTCGCATATTTTAGAATCGAACTTACTTCCTGAGTAGACTTTACAAAAACAAGTGCATCTGCCTTGCCTTTAATGCGGCCAAGTTTATCGCTTAAATAAATATCTTTTATTTGTTCTGAAAAAACAACGCGTTCACTGTCTTTTACAATTTCTAAAATTTTATCTCTGTTTATTGCCATTGTTACACCATCCGTACATCTTTACTGCGTCCGCCTCGCCATTTCGACACCCGCCACATTTTTCGCAATTTTTAATGCATATTCTTTTTGGCTATGGAATTTCCTGCAAGCTGAATAAGTGAAACAAGAATTACCATAACGATTATTGTTATCCAGGTAATATCAAGCATGTTCCTGTCGTGGCCGTACATAATTGCGTAATTTCCAAGTCCGCCGGCACCTACAGCACCTGCCATCGCAGTTAAACCCAAAAGGCTTATGGCAGTTATTGTTGTTGCTCTTGTAATGGCAGCAACACTTTCTTTAAGGTAAACACGGAAAATAATCTGGAAAGGACTTAAACCCATGCTGAGTGCCGCTTCAATAATTCCCCTGTCAACTTCTGCAAGCGCACTTTCTATCTGACGAGTAAAGAAAGGGGTAGTTCCAAAAACAAGCGGCACAATTGCTCCTTTTACACCGATTGCAGTACCCATTAAAAGACGGCTGAGCGGCATAACGCCTGTAAGCAGAATAATAAACGGAATACTGCGGAAAAAGTTAATTGTTTTATCAAGCGACTGATAAATCGCATTATTAGGAAGAATCGAACCTTTTTTTGTTACAGTAATTGCAACTCCAAAAATAAGACCGAGCACAAAAGCAATTGAACCGGCCCAGATGCTCATTATAAAAGTCTCTGCAATAGCAGAATAAAATGTACCAGAATATTTGATAACATTAGGAATAATCTTTGTTAAAAATTCAGCCATTTTTAATAACCTCCACGCCTACGTTTTTATTTTTAAGCCATGCAATTGCATCTTCTATGTTCTTCTTATCTCCGCTTACAATTGCAACTGTTCCGCCTACCGGAGCATCCTGAATAATTTCGATGTCAGCAAAAATAATATTCAAATCAATATTAAACGTTCTGGAAACTGTAGAAATTAACGGTTCAGAAACGTTTTTTGCAAGATAACTTAACCGCAGGATAACTTCACCAGGTTTAAGAGCCGTAACTTCAGAATTTTCAGCTACAAGTTCATCTATTTTCTGAAGGTTGGAAGTAGACTTTATAAAACGTCTGGTTATATCTTTTTTGGGATTCGCAAATATTTCAAAAACAGGTCCCTGCTCAATAATTTCTCCGTTTTCCATAACGGCAACGCGGTTACAAATTTCCTTAATTACAGCCATTTCATGCGTAATTGCTACAACCGTAATGCCAAGCTCCTGATTCAGCTTTTTTAATAGATGAAGGATTGATTTTGTTGTCTGCGGATCAAGCGCACTTGTAGATTCATCGCTCAAAATAATTTCAGGATTTGTAGCCAGTGCGCGGGCAATAGCAACGCGCTGTTTCTGTCCGCCAGAAAGTTCACTTGGATAGGCCTTTGCCTTTTCTGAAAGTTCAACGAGCTCCAGAAGTTCCTTAACACGGGCAGCTATCTGTGCCTTAGAAAGACCAGTTCCTTTTAAAGGAAAAGCAACATTCTGTTCAACCGTCAAAGTTTTTAACAGGTTAAAATGCTGAAAAATCATGCTTATTTTTCTTCTTGCAAGGCGCAAATCTTTTGCAGATAAAGCCGTAAGTTCCCTGTCATTTACAAAAACTTTTCCACTGTCCGGGCGTTCCAAAAGGTTTATACAACGCACTAAAGTTGATTTTCCTGCGCCAGAAAATCCGATTATCCCGAAAATTTCACCTTTTTTTATTTCAAGATTAACATCATTTACTGCACAAAAGTTTTTCCCGTCTACTAAAAAACTTTTCGTAATATTTTCAAGTCTTATCATAACTTCTCCAGTTTTGCAGTTTTACTGACGAAAAGATTAAAATTTCTAACCCAGTAATGCAATAGGTTATCTATACTATTTTTTTATTTTATGTTATAGTCTAAGCCTATAGTTGTTATTCCGGTGCCCCGTCGAGTGCAATTGTTCAAACTCTTGTGGCAATCCGTAATGATATGGGAGTTTCTATGACTTTAATTCAATTAAAATACGCAGTTACTGTTGCTGGCGAAAATTCCTTAAACGATGCTTCCAAAAAACTTTACATTTCCCAGCCAAGCTTAACCGCTTCTATTCATCAGCTTGAAGACGAAATCGGTCTTGAACTTTTTATCCGCTCCAAAAGCGGAATCAAACTTACGCCGGAGGGCGCTGAATTTATCGGCTATGCGCGGCAGGTTCTGGAACAGTACGCTTTAATTGATGCAAAATACATTCAGAAAAAAGACGCTAAAAAGAAATTCAGCGTTTCAATGCAGCACTATACATTTGCGGTAAACGCCTTTGTTCAGGTTGTAAAACGCTTCGGCATGGATGAATACGAATTTGCCGTTTACGAAACAAAAACCTACGATGTAATTCAAAACGTAAAAAATTACAAAAGTGAACTTGGCGTAATTTACCTGAATGACTTTAACCGCGAAGTTCTGGAAAAACTATTCAAGCATGACGAAATTGTTTTTACTCCGCTTCTTGAATGTAAGATTTATGTTTATCTTGCAAAATCAAATCCGCTTGCCGCTAAAGCCGAAATTACAATGGAAGATTTACAGGATTATCCTTGCCTTGCCTTTGACCAGGGCGACCACAACAGTTTTTATTTTGCAGAAGAAGTTTTATCCACATGGAATTACCGCCAGTTGATTCACGCAAGCGACCGTGCAACTTTGCTTAACCTGATGAAAGGGTTAAACGGCTACACACTATGCTGCGGAATAATCTGCGAAGAATTAAACGGAAGCGACTATTGCTCAGTTCCGCTGAAAAGCAATGAAAAAATGACAATCGGCTACATTGCCCGCCGCGACGCAATAATAAGTTCAATCGGAAAAGAATACATAGCAGAACTTTCAAAATACAAGGCGTTAAGCTAAACTGGGTTAAAACAACCTGAACAAAGCGTGCAAAATTATGTTTCCGCCGTTTTCAACAGAAAAAGCCTTTGCCGAATGTCAGGCAATGATAAAAGAAATTGAATCAGGAAAACTCTGTATTAAGCCAACCGGCAAAGTAAGTCAGGAGCGCGCCGGGCACGGCGTTATGCTCGGTGCAATGGTTTGCAAAAACTCTGACGGAACTATAATCCGGCTGCGCACTCTTTCAGGAATTGCAGCACAGCTTGTTGCGGAACAGGAAAACTGTTCTATTGTTTATGTTGAACCCGTTGTCAGTGCAGAAGAAATTGAAAAGGCTCTTTCAAAAAATGATAAGCAGATTCACGAACTTACGGACAAAATCAATTTATTAAAGCAAAATGCGGCAAAAAATAAGCAGTCTGGTATGTCTGGTATAGATGCTGAGCCCGGCGCAGATGCTGAAGTGCTTACAAAAAAACGCAATGCTTTATGTCTTGAATCACAGAAAAAAGTTTTTGATTTATATTCGTTTTACTGCGCCGACGGAAACAAGCGCAGCCTTAATGAAATCTGCCGAAACTTTTACGGTTCTCAGACAAACGGCAAAAAACTTCCGCCAACAGGAACCGGCGACTGCTGTGCGCCAAAACTTTTAAACTATGCATATAAAAACGGACTTACACCGCTAAGTATGTGCGAAATTTTCTATGGAAAAAACAGTTCAACAAAGGTTTCCGGAACAGCATATCCGCCGTGCGATGAACGCTGTGCCCTGATTCTGCCTGAAATTTTAGGGCTTAACATTGTTTACCGCGACAGTGATATTGTAGTTGTAAACAAACAGTCGGGTGTTTTAAGCGTACCCGGCCGCGGCCCTGACAAACAGGACTGCATCGTAAACAGACTTCGACGCCTTTTTCCTGAATGTATAGAACAGCCTTCTGTTCACCGCCTTGATATGGAAACAAGCGGATTAATGGTTTTAGCCTTAAATGCAGAAAGTCAGAGAAACCTTCGCATTCAGTTTGAAAAAAGTGAAATACAAAAAAAATATATTGCAGTCCTGGATGGCAACATGGCCGCGGCCGGCATAAAGGAGTGCGGCCAGATGGAATTGTATTTCCGCCTTGATGTAGAAAACCGGCCGCATCAGATTTGGGATTCAGTAAACGGCAAAAAGGCAATAACCCGATGGCGTATTTTAAATCTTGAAAAATACAGCCCCCCGGCGGCCGGTCTTTCTGCCGGGGCTGCCTCCAAAGATTCTGCCGGGCCTTCGCAAGGCAGAAAACGCACTGTAACACGTGTGGAATTTACGCCGCTTACTGGGCGCACGCACCAGCTTCGTCTTGCCAGCGCGGACAGCCACGGTTTTGGCATTCCGATTATAGGTGATACCTTGTACGGCTCCTGCCAGGAAGGCGAGCGGCTTTTGCTACATGCAAGCTTTCTTTCGTTTGCACATCCTGTAACAGGCAAAAAAATGGAATTTAACTGTCCTCCGCCGTTTTAGAATTATTCAGCCAGGGCAGGGGATTGCCCCCATTTTTCTGCATGGATTATTCCGCGCTGGCAGTGGCAGGACAGAACTTTTAAGGCAGTCCCCAGCCTTTATTTCAATTTCTGACCGTCTTTAAATGCATGCCCTGCAACTTCACCCAGCTCTATGTAATAATGGTTTACAGGATCGTATGTAATCGGCTGTAATTTTTTATAGTCAATTTTTCCGTCTGTAAGAATTGACTCATCAGCACTAATGTTTACAATTTCGCCAAAAAGGTGGCATGATTTTTCATCATAGCTGATAAGTTTACATTCCAATGTGTATGGCAGTTCATTAATTACAGGAGCATCAACAAACTCTGACTTTGTAACTGTAAAACCTGATTTTTCAATTTTTTTGCTTTCCGTATTGCCGGAAACAATTCCAACATAATCACAGGCTGCAAGCTGATTTTTTGTTCCTACGCTTACGGTAAATGCTTTTTTTGCCATAATATTTTTTACGGTTTTATGTTCCGGCGAAAGACATATAAATACCTGTGCCGTATCACCGATTGAACCCCAGGCAGCATTCATCGCATCTGCATTTCCATTTTCATCATAAGTTGCAATAATTAAAACCGGCATCGGATAAAGAATTTCCTTAGCTCCTAAATTTTTTCTCATAATTCCTCCAGTCGAACACTATTCTACACTATTTTTGCAGAATTCGGTGCTTTTTTATTTCCGTTGTACACAATTTATATTATATTTTTAAGTATGATTTCTCAACGGCTTGCAAATATTCTTGCTGATTCTTTTACAAAGATTCTTATTCCCGGATTGACAATGACAATTCCGCTTACAGTTCTTTCTTTTTCTTTTGCGCTGATTATTGCGGTAATTGTTGCTTTAATTCAATATGCAAAAATTCCTGTTCTAAAGGACTTAGCCCGGTTTTACATCTGGATAATCCGCGGAACACCGATTCTCGTACAGCTTTACATGCTTTTTTACGGACTTCCGAGCCTCGGCATAATTTTAAATCCTTTTCCGGCAGCTGTTATAGTTTTTTCTATAAATGAAGGTGCCTACGCAGCAGAAACAATGCGCTCTGCCTTAGAATCAATTCCTAAAGGGCAGATTGAAGCCGGATACTGCACGGGACTTTCTTATTTGCAGATAATCCGCCGCATAGTTTTGCCTCAGGCATTCAGAACGGCTTTTCCGCCGCTTTCTAATTCGCTGATTGCTCTTGTAAAAGAAACTTCTCTTGCGGCAAACATTACTGTTGTAGAAATGTTTATGACAACCCAGCGCATTGTTGCACGCACTTATGAACCTTTGGCTTTATACTGCGAAGTAGGCCTTATTTATCTGTTCTTTTCAACTGTGCTTACAAAATTACAGGCAGCAGGCGAAAAAAGGCTTAACAGGGCCGGATACTAAAGCAGGTGACTTTAAGACCGGCTACTTACAAAAACAGGTTATTAAGAAAATATCAGGGAGTCTGCATTATGCTAACCGTTAAAAATATAAACAAGACCTTCGGTACTCTTAAAGTTCTAAAAAACGTCAGCCTTAACATAAACAAAGGCGAAGTTGCTTCAATAATCGGTCCGAGCGGTTCAGGAAAGACAACGCTTTTACGCTGCATCAATTTTCTGGAAACAGCGGACAGCGGAAGCCTCAATTTTGACGGCGAAGAATTTGACCTTAGCAAAATGGCAAAAAAAGACATTCTGCGTCTTCGCAAAAAAACAGGATTTGTTTTTCAAAACTATAATCTTTTCAGAAATAAAACAGCATTGGGCAATGTTATGGAAGGTCTTGTCATCGGACGCAAAATTCCTAAAAAACAGGCAGAAATTATTGCCCGCGAAGCACTGGCAAAAGTAGGACTTGCCGATAAGGCAGATGCATATCCGCACCAGCTTTCAGGCGGACAGCAGCAGCGCGTTGCTATTGCCCGCGCCCTTGCACCAAAGCCGGAAATCATTTATTTTGACGAACCGACAAGTGCGCTCGACCCGGAACTTATCGGCGAAGTTCTTGCCGTAATAAAAAAACTTGCAGAAGAAGGTTTAACGATGATTGTCGTTACCCACGAAATGAATTTTGCAAGGGAAGTTTCTTCAAAAGTTGTTTTTATGGAAAACGGCGTAATAGTTGAAGAAGGAACGCCACAGCAAATCTTTGAAAATCCTGCAAACGAACGTACAAAGGAATTTATAGGAAAACGATAAAAACAAAATACCGCATCAGGAGGCAGTATGAAAAAATCAATTATTTTAGGAATTTCCGCATTTGTTTTATTATGCGGATTCAGTTCATGTGCAAAAAAAACATCAGATGATTTACTCAGTCAGATAAAAGCAAAAGGAGAACTTACAATTGCAACAGAAGGAACCTGGGCTCCGTGGACTTTCCATGACGAAAGCGACAGGCTTGTTGGTTTTGACATTGAAGTTGCACAGAAAATCGCAGAAAAATTAGGCGTAAAGGCAAATTTCGTAGAAGTTGAATGGGACGGTATCTTTGCCGGAATCGATTCAAAACGCTACGATTTAACGGCCAACGGAGTTGAAATTACCGAAGAACGCTCGCAGAAATACGATTTCACAGAACCTTACGGCTATATCCGCACGGCAATTATCGTACGCGGCGATAATGATTCAATTCATTCTTTTGAAGACCTTAAAGGCAAAAAAACAGCCAATACCCTTGCAAGCACTTACGCCCTTCTGGCTGAAAGTTACGGAGCAACGGCGGTTGGTGTTGATGATTTAAATCAGACTCTTCAGCTTGTTCTTGCCGGCCGCGTAGATGCAACCCTTAACGCCGATGTTTCTTTCTATGACTATATGAAAGTTCATCCGGAAGCAAACCTAAAAATCGTGGCCCTCACAAAAGATTCTTCTCAGGTTTCAATCCCGCTCCGCAAGGACGGAACAACAGAATCTTTAAAGAAAGAAATTGATGCTGCTATAAAAGCCTTGCACGGTGACGGAACATTGTCCGCAATTTCTAAAAAATATTTTGGAAGCGACATTACACGCAAAGAATAGTTCCAAAAGAATAATCTCGTATGTACGCGTCTGAAACTATGCCGCAGAAAACAGCAAAATCCTGCGGCATTGTAAAAAGTCTTCTTACTCTCGCATTCCCTGCCATTTTAGAACAGGTGCTTTCTACATTATTGCAATATGTAGATACGGCAATGGTAGGCAGGCTCAGCGAAAAAGCAATAGCTGCTGTAAGCGTAACACAAACGGTAAACTGGCTTATCGGCAGCGTCTTTTTCGCCTGCGGAACTTCAATTGTCGCCTTAATTTCAAGAAATTTCGGCAGCCAGGATTTCTGCAAGATAAAAAAACTTTCCAGACACGCAGTTTTATTTTCTATTATATTAGGCTCAATAATCGGAATAGCTGCAATCGCCTTAAGTCCGTTCATTCCTTTATGGATGGGTGCAGAAAAAGACGTAGCAGCGCAGGCTTCAAAATACTTTTTTATAATCAGCCTGCCGATGATTTTCCGCTCACTTGCAATTAACATGGGCTGCGCTCTCCGGG
>JAEEWW010000084.1 GCA_016287815.1 Treponema sp.
AAATCCTGCTTTTAATGCAAAATCGCATGCTGCAATCGTAACAGTGCCGGCACCGGAATCAAGCTGTAAAAAATCTCCGGCCAGTGCAGAAAGCGGGTGTGCATTTTTTACGAATAATATTTTACCGCCTTTTGAATAAACGCTTCTTACGGCACTCGTGTTTGCGCAAAGGTCAAATACAAACAGGGGTTTGGCGGATATAGAATCTTTTCTTGAATGCATAAAATGTGTATGGGAAACATTCTGCCCGTCAATTGAAACAACTGCATCAGGATTTATTCCATGCTTTAAAAGAGTGCCGTAGGTTGTATCGGTTGCAATTATATAAAACGAATTACGTTTATTTTTTAATTCAATAACGGATTTATCAAGAGTTGGTCCTGCTGCAATTATAGCGGCTGTTTTTTCAACAGGAAATTTCAGTTTTGTGCAGAACCTGCTGTTTGTTTTTAAGTCGTTGCTGCAATTTATTTTTTTATCATAAAAAATCAGGTTTGAAATTATGTTGTGCTGCCAGATTTTCCCAAAATGGCTTTGTACGGAATAATCCTGTGAAATCAGTTTTATCGATTTCTTTAACTGTTCTGTAAGGCTCTGGCATTTTTCTTTATTTTCTTCTGCCCATACTCTTTGGGATAAAATATTTAAATTTCCATACAGAGCCGGCACATAAAAATCCGCTAAGATTTTAAAAACTGCATCTTCGCCCGACTGTGCAGAAATAATTATATTTTCATTATTTAAAAGTTTTTTTACGCACGGAATCCTGCTTAATAATTCAATATCGTCGTTTGAATTTTCAAAGATAAGAATTTTTGCATCAGAAAAACGCTCTGCAATTGCCTGTATGTGATATCCGCCGCCAAGTCCAAGAACCACAACGGCTTTTGTGTCTTCCGGAAGGGTAGAGGCAAAAACAGAGCCTTCCTGTTCGGGATTATATTTTGAATGCATCGGCTTTCCGTCTGTAAATAATGGAATAAGAGAAGAGTTTTTTGCCTGTATAATATCTTTGTATAATTTATTCATTTTTACTCTGAAGAATTTTAGTCTGAAAAAACTCTTGCTTTTATTTCGCCTAAAAAGTCATCATTCTTTTTAAGCAGAATTTTCCATAAAGTCTCTTTATTTTTTAAAGCTCTGGTAAAAGTAAGATAGTCATTCGGAAAAGCGTTTTTAAGCCATTCATCAGTTGTGCTGATTTTCTTTAACACATTCCAGACTGTCTTTTTCCTATTTTCGACACTTTCCGGACTTTGCTGAAATAAAAATCCTGTAGAAATATTTTCTGCCTTATTTTCTGAGTCTTTTTCTTTATTCTTTTGATACTCGCTCCAGGTTAAATCCTTAATTTTCCCAAGCCTGTTAGTATATTTAAAATTATCTGCAATTCTAAAAATACGATTGGAAAGACTTTCTTCCAAAGTTGAAAACCAGTTTCTGTATATTTCCATGGAATCAGAATGAAGTTCACGGCTTTTTAATCTTGTATGCTTTGTAGAAAGTCTGAAATCATTCAGGCTGTCAATCTCTTCCAGAGCATTTGGCATAGTATGCTGAAAGCCCTTATTTTCTGCCATGTCAAGTCCGCAAAAATATACAGAGGAATCTGTAAGGCTTAAGGCAAAAAGGGCTGCTGTTCCGCTTACGCTTCCGTTTCGATACACTTTCTCGGATTGAATTTTTAATTCAACAAAAAAAGCATTTTCAAGAAAATCGCTGTATGTGAGTGGCAAAATTTTTCTTGTTTCAAGAATCTTTGAAGGACACGCAGCTTCGCCTGTTAATGCCAGAGGAATATCTTTATATTCCGGTTTTAGAAGAATTTCCAGATGTTTTTTTGCCCAGTAACCGCCATCAGTTGAAATACAAATATCAGGGATAACACCGTTTGCAAGTAATGGTTTTATGGCAGAAGAAACTGCAATCAATAAAAAATCATTTCTATATTTTTTTATAAAACGAATTGAGTTTTGAAGGCTTCTTCCGGAAGCTGCTACAAGAACAGGGCTGTTTACATGTTTTATTGTACATGTTTTTTTTATCCGTGAAAAAAAGTTTATGGAATTATTTAGCCATCGTTTTGCAAAGTAGGTTTTTGTATTTAAAACTGCCGAGGCTTTTGAAACAGCAGCCTTAATTTCATTCCATGCAGTTTGATTTTCTTCAACAAATGCGCTTGAACTTGCCTGCCATTGCAAAAAAAGGCAGGTTAAAATTTCATCTTCGCCTAAGTAATTAAAAATTTCGTTTTCAAGCGATTTGTTTTTGGAAAAATAAAAAACCTTATCCCAAAGTTTATCTGTTTTAGAAAAATCCTTTGTGTAACGAACGGCAAGCAATTTTGTGTCCGGAAATTTTTTGCGTAAATAATCTGCACAATAGGATAGGGCAGGTTCCGTTACAAGAATATATTTAAAATTAAACGGAGTTGTTACGGATTCTGCAAACCGTTCTGCTTCTTTTTCCGGATTATAAGAGGAATGAAGGTTTATCCTGGAATTTTCAGTTAGAACTGAGCAGGTTTCACTTCCATTTTTTGCTGTATAAAAACTGACTTCCATCAATCGATATCCTTAAGGTGTTCTTAGACGTCCCTGCTTTTAACTTTGTGTAAGGAATTTTTGAATTGATTCAGAGTTTTCAGATTTTCCGGCGCTTATGGTCACGATTTTTTCAGCGTAAGTTTCACCTGTTAAAGGCATAAATAGTTCTGAAATAAATGCCTGAAAAAGGTTCAGTTCTAATTCTGCATTTGAAAAAACTGCGGCT
The DNA here is from genome assembly GCA_016287815.1 of Treponema sp. Classification (GTDB taxonomy): domain Bacteria; phylum Spirochaetota; class Spirochaetia; order Treponematales; family Treponemataceae; genus Treponema_D. The sequence continues at coordinate 2,773 of JAEEWW010000084.1, forward strand.
TTTATTTCAAAATCGCTTCCTCTCTGGCATAAATTGTGTTCAGAAAGACAACTGTATAATTGATTAAAAAATTCGTTGTAAAGAGTTTTTTCTGTAATCGATTTTAATTCTTCATTTATGATAGTGTTTTTATATATTTGCTGAAAAGCAAGTTTTAAAGAAATTATAAAAAGATTTGCCTGATTTGGCAGAAGGCTGTTAATCTTTTGTGCAGGTATTTCGACAGTTTTATCCTGAGTTTTTTCAATATAAGAAAGAATTTTTTCTTTGTTTTCGCTGTTATCGTCCGGAAGTTTTAATTCTTCATTTTCCAAAGAAAGAAGCATAAGTACAGGTGTTTTTTCTGAATCAGTAAGCGGTAAAAAGCATATTTTTTGTACTGTGTCTTTATAATTTCCAGAAAGAAGCTGGTAATATGGCTCAATTGCTTTTGTCTGTGCAGAAGTACAAAGCCATTTTTTAAAAGGAAGAATTGTTCCGTTAAAGAAATCAAAAGAAGAAATTGATGACAGAACAGTCTGTGCATCAATTCCTTTTGCATGAGTTATTACGTATTTGTTTGAAATGCATTGAAAAACAGCTGCATGTTCAATTCCGTTTGTAAAGGCCCAGTTGTAAAATGTCTTGGAATTGTATGCAGCGTTTTCAATTTTGTTTAACAAACCCATTATTATGCTAATCCCAGTTCAGTAAATAATTTTTTATATGTAATGAACTGTTCAGATTGAGCGAATTCAGCGATTTTTTCATCAGGAAGATTTTCAAGCAGCTGATCCATGTAAGAAAGAACTGCTTTAATATCCTTTGTTAAATCGCCTGGTAAGTCAGAAGCTGAAGCAGCAGGTGCTTCATTTCCTACATCTTTATTTTCATCTGTAGCAAGATAATCAAGATTGTCCTGAGTAAGTTCAGGTTCTGTTTCATTACCCTGCGGGTAGAAATCATCAATAGTTGCATCGTCAAGACCTGCCGATGGTACAACATCAGATTCTGTGTCAGATTCTAGTCCTGCGTCTGCTGTGTTTTCTGTTTCGGCAGCCGGTGTATCAGCAGGTGTTTCTGCAAATGAATCTGATTCATCGCCCATTGCAGAAGATAAGTCTCCGAACATTGAATCTTCTTCGGCAGGAACTTCGTCCATGAAAGGGGAGTCTCCGGCAGGAGCACTCTGTTCTTCAAGAGTAAGTTCTTCGGATTCTGGTTCTGCAGGCGTTTCTTCCATAACAGGAGTTTCTTCAATTGCAGGTGTTTCAACAGTCTCTTCTGCAATTTCTTCAGCAGCAAAATCATCTGTTTCACTGATTGGAGTTTCTTCCTGCATGTTTACCATGTTGTCTGAATCTGAAGATTCTACAAGAACATCTTCAACTTTTGGAACGAACATTTCAGAAGGAATATCAGTTTCTTCTTCCGATTCATCCTCGTTCAGCTGGATTTCATCAAGATTTGGTTCTTCAAGTTTTTCGTCGTTAAAGTTAATGTCAAAGTCGCTGTCAGATTTTTCACTTTCGCTGTAGAAGTTGTCATCTGCAATAGAGTCTGTAACAGATTCTTCTGTAAGAGATTCATCTGTAGCGGCACTTTCTTCAGTTGGTTCAGAATCATCTTCTGCAAATGTTTCGCCTTCAGAAGTAATTTCTTCTGTAGAATCTGCATTTGTCATAATGTTTGAAAGTTCATCGCCAGAAAGAGAAATTGTATCGTCATTGTCATCATCAGAGAAGAATCCTGTAGCCTCTTCCTGCGGTGGAATTTCTGCGGCTGCATTCTGTCCTTCCTTGAACTTGTTAAAATCATTTTTAAGTGATGTGATTTCTGACTGTAAAGAAGACAATTCTTTTTGAATCTGCAGGAGAATTGCATTGCTCTGAGAAATAATATCGTTCTGTGCTTTTTCTGCAATTCCGGCAGGTTCAGATTGTACTTCCGGCTCAGGCATTGCAACTGTCTCTGTCATTGGAACTGATTCTGGTGCAGCGTTGTTTTCCTGTTCATTTTCATCGGTAAACATAGAAGTTTCTTCTTCAAATGTATCAGGTATTGAATTGTCTTCAAAAGAATTGCTTTCAGGAATATCCTGTGTAATTTCTGTCTGAGCAGGTTCATTTTCTATTGAATTTTCTTCTTCAGAAATAATTTCTTCTTCAACACCGCCAAAATCGGCTGCTGGTTCTTCGTTTTCTGCCGGAATATCAAGATTATCTGATATTTCTTCATTCATCTGAGGTTCGTCTGTAATATCTTCTGTGTCATCAAAAGACATTACAAGAGGAGCTTCTGGATCTGTCGGTGTATTCTGTTTCAGTATGTCTGAAATATCATCCATTGAATCAATTGGAGATGTTTCATCCTGTGCTGCTTCGTCTGTTATGCCATTATCTACAGCAATTGTATCGTCTGCAGGAGCAGGGGATTCCTGTACGTCAAAAGCTGTTTCGTTTTCAACCGGGGATTCGCTGATTTCTGAGTTTTCCATAACAGGTTCTTCCATAACCGGCATATCGAAATCGGAAGCAGATGTGTCTGTTTCTGTGAGCGGCATGTCGATTTCTGGTGCACCAGTTTCTGGAATATCGATTTCCGGTGCAGCTGATTCAGATAATTCCGTGTCAGCATTCATTTCCGGAACATCCATTTCAGGTAAGCTTGATTCTGTAGAAGTCATTTCCGGAACATCTATAAAGCCTTCGTCTTCAGAGTTTTCCGGAGCATTTTCTATTGCAGATGAATCTATGTTGCCTGTTATATTTAAAAGTTCTTCACTTGTTAAAGAAGTTTCTCCTGAATCAAAATCGCCTTCAGAGCTTTCTGCAGAATTTTCTATATTTGAAAAATCCGGAAGATCAGAGGTTATATCGAATGAATCAGTTTTATTTTCTTCAAGGTTGTTTTCTTCCTGAGAAATCTCTTTAGGACTCTTTTTTACCCATACCCCATAATTATCAAGAGCGCCAGTGTTTTCAGAATCTATCATAAAAATCCCCTTCTTTATTTAGATTTATGATTAATAATTGCAAAATTATTCACTATTATCACTTTTAATTTTTCGGCATTTTTTTACAGAAACTTTAAAGTAAATTAAGTTAAATTAAATTTTGCTGCTCCATTTTTCCCGCTATGGTTTCAGTAACAATGCCAGTTACAGTGTCTGTGTGCTGACACTTTTGCGGTATGTTTTCTGACTTTCTTTCAGTATACCATATTCTAAAAAAAACAATAAAAAAATAATCTAGAATTTCTAACTTTATGTCGATAATCAACACATAATGAAACGTTTCTCTTTTCTTGTTGCTTCTTTTTTAGGTATTTTAACGTATGTAATTCTTTCTCTGGTTGGCGGCAAAGACGGCTTGTGGTCGGAAACCCAGCTGAATGAGCAGAAACAGATATTGAGTATGCATACAGCTGAAATCCAGAAAATTAATGATGAACTTTCTCTCGAATGCATCGCGCTGCAAAAAGATAAAGATGTAATAGCTTCTTATGCCAAACGCCTTGGCTACGTAGGCGAGAATGAAAAGCTGGTAAAAATTACAGGATTACAGGCTGCTCCGGTTACTTTGTACAATCCAGGTACAGTCTTAAAAAGACAGCCTGTTTTTTATATTTCTGAATGGGTTTGTAAAGCCTGTGCTCTTGTTGTATTTTTTCTTGCCTTCATGATTTTCCTGTTATGGGATGTAAGTCACGGCATGGAAAATCCAGATACCGTAAAAGTTGAAGTTGTAAAAGGAATTCCTATTTATGATTTGCCGCAAGTCTGAAAAAGATTCAGCTGAACGTACAGCTGCTCTTTTAAAAGCCGGAAAAGTTGTAATTATTCCTACGGATACAGTTTATGGATTTTCCGGTATAGTTGATACAGAAACCAATGGTTTTTCTTATAAAACTGATGCCGTAATCAGACAGATAAAGGGCAGGGCAGAAACAAAACCTTTAATTCAGCTGCTTGCAGCTCCTGATGATGTTTATAAATATACTGATACACAGATTCCTTCTGATTTACTTTGCAAATGGCCGGGTGCGCTTACAATAATCGTAAAGAATAAAAACAGTGAAGCAACAACGGCTTTCCGCTGTCCCGGTGATGAATGGCTTAGACAGGTAATAAGTCTATGCGGCTCTCCTGTTTATTCGACAAGCGTTAACAGAAGCGGCTGTCCTGTTCTTTCTTCAATAAAAGAAATTGTAAACGAATTTGAAGACGAATGCAGTTTAATCGTTGATTCCGGTGATACAGCAAATGCTTTGCCATCGACTATTGTAAGTGTTTTAGACGGAAAAGTTACGGTAATAAGACAGGGCGCTGTAAAAATTTCGCTTTAAAGATTTAACAGTTTATTTTCTTACCCAGGTGACGGAAGCGGTTCCCTGACTTGCTCCGCTTGGAGAATTTTCATCTTCTATAAGAGTCTTTTTACTTCCCTGCATTGTGTTTGAATCAGTTAAGGTAAGCTGCCATTCAAGAGGTTCTGCATTAGGAGCATTTTCCAATGCGGTTTTTCTTGAAAGTTCCGGGAAAAACGAGGCGTTTGGTTTGCCTGCCTGAGTAATGTTAATTGTAGAACCTTCCCTGGAATCTGAAGTGATTGAAATATTTATATTCATTGTTGCGCCGTTTTTGTAGATGATAAATCCACGACCGCCGCGCAGAATAACTATCTTGTCTATAAAATCTTCGCCGTGCCAGGTGCCGGCTATGGCTTCTGTTGTTGTATGTGCTGTTTTAGCGGCGGTTTGATTCTGTTCTATGGCCGCAGCGGAAGCGGATGCAGAAGAAGCTGCAGAAGTTCCGGAAGCAGGTTTTGCCAGTTCTGAGTATTCTGTCTGAGACGTATACAGTGCAAGAGTTTCTGAAATTGCAGTTTTTGCCTCAGTTAAAATTTTATAGTAAGAAGTATAATCTTTTTTCAGCTTTATTTTCTTTTCAGAATTTTCTGAATTTGCATGCAGAATGCTCTGCCATTTTCCGTTACCGGAAGTTTCTATTTCAACAAAAAAGGAAACTGTTGAATTTTCAGAAGGCGTTTCCGGCAGCATTATCTGCAGTTCACCATTTTCTGTTGAAAAAAATGCAGCGGAACTTTTATCTGCAACAGTAACGTTTTCCATTTCTTTAAGCTGGGCAAAATACAGGTTTCTTGTCATTTCCAGCATACTTTTATCACCGGAATTTGAATAAACTCCGTAAAAATTTACGTTCAGTTTTTGACCGGAAGCATTTTGTGCAGCAGAAACCTGAGCTGCATTCTGTGCTGCAGCATACCGCGTTGCAATATTTGCAAGAGAAATTATAAAAATGAAAGCAAATAAACGCTTTTTCATTTCTGGTTCTGCCTGAACTCCCTTTGTAAATCCCGTTTAATGTCCCTGTCTTTTATATCGGCACGTTTATCAAACATCTTTTTACCTTTACAAAGACCAAGATTGATTTTTAGACGGCCGTTTTTAAGGTAGAAATCAAGCGGTACAAGAGTAAAACCTTTTTCTTCAGTCTTTCGTAACAGCCTTTTGATTTCTTCCTTGTGCAGGAGAAGTTTTTTAGGTCTGTCCGGGTTGTGGTTAAAAACAGAAGAATACGAATATTCTGAAATATGCAGTCCTTTAACCCAGACTTCGTTATCTATAATTTCGGCAAATGCATCAGGAAATGAAATGTTTCCTGCTTTAACAGATTTTACTTCTGTTCCTTCAAGTGCAACGCCGCATTCAATGGATTCTTCAATACTGTAATTAAATCTTGCCTTTTTATTTACGGCAATCATCTTTTTGTCTTCACTCATCGCGTATAATATAAGATATAAACGGATGGTTTTCAAGGAAGCGGCCTGTTCCTTATGGTAATTAGCGTAGTGTAAAAAAAGGCGGGAGGCATTTTATCGCCTCCCGTTCATTTAAAAGTAATATACGATGAAATTCTTTAATATCCAAGATTTTCATCTATAAGAAGGATTTCGTATTCACTGCCATAAGGTTTTGACCAGAAAACCGTAAGTGCATTACAGATTCTGTCCGGGCTTTTACAGTTGTAACATTTATCACCCTTTAGTGCACAGGGAGTTTTTAGTTTTAATCTCTGTGCATTTTTGGGAGCGGCAATATTTCGTGCACGGAAAAGAGCAGAATCATAATCAGGTACAATTTTATTCTTTCCTAAAACAAAATAAACTTTTTTGTGACCGTAAAGAGTTTCTGAAATACGGTTGCAGCGGCCGTCAATGTTGATAAGCTCTCCGGTCATCGCAAGACCGTTTACGCTGGCAATGTAAAGTTCAGCCTGTGAAGCGCCTTTTATTACATCTGCTGCAGTCATTCCTTCTGGAATCGGGTAATTGTGCCAGAAAACTTTATTATGAGAAGCAAGCCGTTCATACAGGTTCATTTCTTTTAGAGTGACTGAACCGCCAAAGCCGACAGAAGTTCCGTCAATCTGAGCATTAAGATAATCAGCAGCCTTTTCTTTATTTTCAAAAAGAGAGACCGTGTAACCAAGTTTTTCTAATGTCGCTTTTAATTCGTTAAAGTTTATGTTTCCCATAGTTAATTTTGATTTTGTATTATTACAAAGTTTGTGTCTATATCGCTTGTTGTGTATTCGTAAAGAAAATTATCTACAAAATCAGATCTTCTAAAAACTGATTTAAAAGCAGAATGCCTTTTTTGGTAAGTCCGTAATATATATCGCCGTTTTTTGTATAGGAATGTGCTAGTCCTTTTTTCTGCCACTGGTTAAAAAGGCCTGAATCTTTATCTGCACCAAGCCGGCTTTTTAAGTTTTTTCCAAAGCGAAGCCGGTATTTGCTCTCATTAATCCCTTCCAGAAGGCGGAAGCCCATCATTAAGTATTCAAATTCCTGAGTTTTAAAATTGAGTGTTTCAATTTCTGCAGGAATGTTATACATGTCGGTTTCCAAAAATTTTTGACTATTCCAGAAATCTATATATGAATTAATATCATGGCTGTTATTCCAGCGGATGCCGCTGCTAGCTTCTTGTGGTGCGGAACAATCAGAATAAACCGTTCCTGCAGCACCTGCCCCAAGGCCTATATAGTCTTCAAGATGCCAGTAAGTTTTGTTATGTTCGCTTTCAAAACCAGGCTTTGCAAAATTAGATACTTCGTACTGCTTATATCCGTTTTGTTCAAGATAGTCTCTGCCTGCTATCCAGTATTCATCGGCTTTTTCATAGTCGTATGGTATTTTACCGTTAAATACATCTTTTCCAAGAGGAGTTTCTTCTTCAAGTGTAAGTGAATAAAGTGAAATGTGGTCTGGATTAAAGGAAATAACTTCCTGAATGCTTTGTATAAGCTGGTTTCTGCTGTCCAAGGGAAGGGCAGAAATTAAATCGCAGGAAAACCTTCCCTTCCAGTTTTTGTGAATAAGATTAAGTGCTTGTAAGGATGTTTTACGTGTACAGCGGCGGCCGCATGCTTTAAGGACTTCATCAGAAAGTGACTGGATTCCGACAGAAAGCCTGTTAATTCCGCCGTCTTTTGCAGCAGAAAGTAATTCTTCTGTTATGTCGTCAGGATTCATTTCTATAGTAACTTCTGCGTTTTTTGCAAAAGGAGCGGCTTTTTGAAGTCCTTGCATTAAAGATAATAACTGTTCCGGTGTTAAAAGACTTGGAGTTCCGCCTCCTATATAAACTGTTTTCCACGAAGTAATATCGTATTTTTTTGCGTAGAACTCAGCTTCTATGCAGAGGGCGGTAATATAAGAATCTGGAATTATTTTACCGTCAGTATTTTTACTGCAGGGCTGGCTGAAAAAATCGCAGTATGCGCATTTGCTTTTGCAAACCGGAATATGGATATAAAGTGAAACAGAACGTGCCATGCAGAATAGAGCGTTTTAAAGAAATCTGAACGAATTAAATGGAAAATACTGAAATTCTGCTTTTCCGATAATGTCAGAACCTTTTATAGAACCCCAAAGTCTTGAATCAAGGGAAGAAGTTCTGTTATCGCTTAAAACAAAATATTCATTTTCGCCAAGTTTAATTTCTTCAAATGAACCTACAGAGCCTAAAGATTTGTCCCATGAAGAGTCAGAAAGAGAA
>JAEEWW010000085.1 GCA_016287815.1 Treponema sp.
ATTCCGCAGTTTTTTATCTGTGTGGAAAAGTTTTCATTGCTTCCAAGCGGAAAAATAGACCGGAAGGCAATAAGTGCTCCGGATTTTTCAAAAATCAGGGCATCTTATAAAGCTCCGGAAAATGAAATTCAGCAGAAAATATGTAATGCCTTTTCTGAAGTCATGCAAATTCCAAATGTTGGAATTGACGATGATATTGTACTTTTAGGCGCTGATTCTGTTGCAATTATGGAACTTCTTGTCTACCTGAAAGAATTCAAATTGAGCTATAAAGATTTTATTAATTTCAGGACTCCAAAATTGATTGCTGAAAACATTCAGCAGTTAAGGCTTGAAAAAGCAATAGAAGAAAAACGTTCAGATTTTAATCATAACATTGATTATAAAGTTCATCAGCTTTTACCTGCCCAGCGTGCCATTTTTATGGAACAGCTTTTTAGTCCGGGTTCAACTTTTTATAATTATTCGTTTGAATTTGAACTTCCCTGCGAAATTGAAATTCCAAGATTTGAGCATACTCTGGATTTAGTTTTTACAAGCCACCCGGGATTTTTTATGACTTTCATTCAGGATGAAGACGGAAATATTTTGCAAAAGTATACTCCGGATCTGTATAAGAAAATAACTTTGGAAGAAGAAGTTTCGGATGAAGAATTAAAAGCACCTTTTGAATTATTTGGTAAACACCTTTATCGTGCCCGTTTATATAGAAAGAATGAAAAAATATATTTCTTTTTATGCATAAACCATGTTCTATTCAGTGGTTTTTCATTAAAACTGTTAAGCCGTCAGTTTGAAGAAGTTTATTCAGGAAAATTACCTGAAACTGATCCCTACATGAAGCTTTTAAACGAAAATGACCGTAAATGGGAATCCGGGGATTTTGTACGGAATACGGAATTCTATAAAAATATTCTGAATGACAGTTCATATTTTTCATTGCCGGTTTATGACAATTCTTCTTCAACAAAAAAAGCCAGGGCTGAATATAGATTTGTCTGCAATGATATAAGTGAAAAATTTTATAGTGCTGTAAAGGAAAAGAAAATTCTTGCAGCGATTGCGTGCGATACAGCATATGCCGCCGCTGCTTCGGTGTTTAATAAAAACAGTAAAATCCGTTTTTCTCATGTAGATGATAATTTAGCTTCTGAAAGCTTTTTGAATTCTTTTGGTAATTTCCTTGATATTCTGATTATGCAGATTGATACAGGCGGTAAAAACTTAAAACAGATATATGAAGAGCTTTTACAGCAATACCAGCAGCGGCGGGCAAAAGGTAATTTCGACATTTCCATTGCAGAAGGGATTGCAGAAATTGTGTATCAGTTCAACTTTAACGAAAAGCTGAGCTTTTTTGGAAGTAAGTATTCTGTTAATAATGTTTTTGACATGCAGCCGGATTTTGAAGATTACTTTAACGTACGCATTTTTGATGACTATAGAACCCTTTCGTTTATCCTGCTGTATGATTCTGCAAAATATAAAATAGAAAGCATAGAAAACTTTGCATCGCTTTATGAAAAAAGCTTCCACGAATTGATTAGTCTTCTTTGCAGTGAATAAAGCGCAACGAATAAAGCAAAGATATTGGCAAATTTGAATTTACCGTTTAGAATCTCTGTAAGAAAACACAAGTTCTTGTAAGCATTTATAAGAATAAGGAGGTTCAATATGGAATTCAAGGAACTGGTTAAAAATCGTTATTCGTGCAAAAAGTACAGCGGAAAAAAAGTAGAAGCAGAAAAAATTACTGCTATTCTGGAAGCCGGAAGGGTTGCTCCAACCGCAAAAAATCTTCAGGAACAGAAGATTTATGTAGTTCAGTCTGAAGAAAATCTTGCTAAAATTGATTCTGTAAGTCCATGCCGTTATGGTGCTCCTGTAATGCTTGTTGTGGCTTTTGATAAGAATAATGTGTTTACTTATCCAGGTGGAAAACGTGATTCTGGAATTGAAGATGCAACTATTGTGGCAACACATCTTATGCTTGCCGCTGCCAATGAAGGTGTAGACAGCTGCTGGATAAATTTCTTTGATCCTGACAAATTGAAAGAAATCCTTGGTCTGCCTGAAAACGAAGAAATCCTTATGCTTTTGGATTTAGGCTATGCTGCAGAAGGTGCTGGCCCTCTGGCAAATCATTCAAATAGAAAATCTTTGGAAGAGCAGGTAAAATACATCTAAAATGAATGTTGACATCAGTGCTTATCTTGTTGTAGGAAGAGAAAATACACAGGGACGTCCGATTGAGCGGGTTGTGGAAGATGCGGTAAAAGCTGGTTTTACCTGTATTCAAATCCGCTCAAAAACTGCCAGTGCAGTTGAGATTCTTGAAGACTGCCGGAAGTGTGCCTCAATTATTGCAAATCTTGGAAAATCTGAAACGGTTGCGCTTCTTGTGAATGACCGTTTGGATATTGCGCTTGCGGCACGCGAAGAAGGCATAAAGGTTGATGGCGTTCATGTAGGACAAAAAGACATTCCTTTTTCTGTTTGTCGTAAATTCCTTGGAAAAGATGCTGTTGTAGGTGTTTCAGCTCCGATAAAGGATTTAATTAACTATGTACATAACGCAGACCTTTCTTTAATAGACTATTTTGGCGCAGGTCCGTTGCATAAGACAGATACAAAACCGGATAGCGGAATGGACGAAAACGGCCACCGAAGGACAAGAACAATTGAAGAACTTACGGAGCTTGCAAAAATAAGCAGTGTTCCTGTTGTAGTTGGTGGTGGTGTAAAAACATGTGATATCGAAAATATAAAAAAAACAGGTGCAGGAGGATTTTTTGTTGTTTCTGCGGTTGCAGGAGCAGAGAATCCTTATCAGGCGGCAAAAGAACTTTGTGATGCCTGGAAATCGTAAATGAAAAAAGATAACGACGCGGGCTGCCTCATTCGAGGCAGCCCGCGTTTTTTGTTGTTAGAATTGTCATTGCCGGCGTGCTTGTAACTTTGTTGCGAATAGAGCCGGCAATTTATTTACTTACTTAAACAAAATTTCGTTCAGGATATTTTCGTAAAGTTCCTGCTGTCCAGACTTTGGAACAACGTTGCCGTATGGTTCTGCAAGAGCTGCAAGTTCTTCCATTGTCATCTTTCCGTCAGCAAATTTCTTTCCGTTACCGCTTTCAAAACTTGCATAGCGTTCTTTTACCATGTTAGGAATTCTTCCGTCTTCGATAATTTCAAATGCTTTTACAAGTCCGCGTGCAAATGTGTCCATACCGCCGATATGAGCGATGAACAAATCTTCCGGAGTATTTGAATTGCGGCGAACTTTTGCATCAAAGTTAAGACCGCCAGTCTTAAATCCACCCATGCGGATAATCTGAAGCATTGCTTTTGTTGTTTCGTAAATGCTTGCCGGGAACTGGTCTGTATCCCATCCGTTCATTGCATCGCCGCGGTTTGCATCAACTGAACCTAAAAGTCCGTTGTCTACACAAACTGTAAGTTCGTGTGCAAAGTCATGGCCTGCAAGTTCTGCATGGTTTGCTTCAATGTTCAGCTTAAAGTCTTTGTCCAGACCGTATGTGCGAAGGAAGCCGATTACTGTTTCGCTGTCAAAATCGTACTGATGTTTTGTCGGTTCCATTGGTTTTGGTTCAATATAGAAGCATCCTTTGAAGCCGTTCTTGCGTCCGTAATCGCGAGCCATTGTTAAAAAGCGTGCAAGATGTTCTTTTTCTGCCTTCATATCTGTGTTAAGAAGAGACATGTAACCTTCGCGGCCGCCCCAGAATGTGTATCCCTGTCCGCCAAGCTTGATTGTTGCATCAATTGCTGCTTTTACCTGAGAAGCAGCCTGAGCTACAAGCTGGAATTCCGGGTTTGTTGCAGCACCGTTCATGTAGCGCGGATTATTGAAAACGTTTGCTGTTCCCCAAAGAAGTTTTACGCCTGTTGCTTTCTGGCGTTCAAGCAAAAGGTCAGTAATATGATTCAATGCCTTTACGCTTTCTTCCGGGCTTCCTGCTTCCGGACAGATGTCGCGGTCGTGCCAGCAGTAAAATTCTGCACCAAGCTTTGTAAAGAATTCAAATGCAGCATCAACTTTTTCTTCTGGATTTTTCCATGAAAAAACTCTTGTTCCTGAACCGAACTGGTCTGTACCGTCTGCGCAGAATGAATGCCAGTAGGCAATTGCAAAGCGCAGCCAATCTTTCATCTTTTTTCCGCCAACTACTTTATCTGCATCGTAATACTTAAATGCAAGTGGATTTTTAGAAGATGAACCTTCGTACTTGATTTCCCCTATTCCTGGGAAAAATTCTTTTGAACCTTTAAAAAATGACATACCTCATACGCTCCTTTCATTTATTTTATTATATAATCCGGCGCACTAAGGCTTGCTGCACTACTGCAATTTTCGCCCGTTCCGCCGAATCTAATCCCTATTCGTATAAATCCTTCAGATGATTAACCATCGTCTGGTATTCTTTATAACGTTCCTCGTAAACGCTCTTATTTGCAGGATTTGGAAGTGTTGCTGCTGAATCATCTAACAGTACATGCTCTGCACACAAATCCGCAAAAGAAACATTTTTTCCTTCTGATTTTGAAAGCACATAAAGAGCCTGCAAAGCTCCGCCCAAAGCAGCTGCTTCATCGTAAAGCGGAAGCACAATCGGAAGATTCATAATATCTGCTGCAATCTGCCGCCACAATTTGCTTTTTGCGCCGCCGCCAATCAGGCGGATTTCTTTTGCCTTAAAGCCGAGCTTTGTAAAAAGTTCAAGACCGCCTTTCATTGCAAAAACTGCACTTTCCATTGCGGCACGGCAAATATTTTCTTTTGTATAATTTCCGGCTGTAAGACCTTCAATGCTGCATCTTCCGTGCGGGAAATTCGGCGTGCGCTCTCCATTTAAATACGGAAGAATGAAAACTCCGTCACAGCCGGGAACGGCTTTTTCTGCAGCCTGATTAAACTGAGCAATATCAAATCCGAATAAATCCCTTGTGTATTCTGTAACAACCGTACAGTTCATCGTACAAAGAAGCGGCAGATATCCGCCGGAAGAAGAACAGAAGCCTGAAATTCCTTTTACAGGATCTGCAACAAAGCTGTCTGAATAGCCATATAAAGTTCCGGAAGTTCCCATGCTCATAGTTAGAACGCCTGGAGCTACTGTTCCTGTTCCGATTGCGCCCATCATGTTGTCGCCGCCGCCGGAAGAAACGACAGCGTTTTCAGGAATTCCCAAATCGGCGGCGGCTTGTTTACTTACCTTTCCGCACGGTTTGTCGCTTGAAACAAGCGGTGGAAGCATACTATATATAGAAGAATCTATTGCATCGCAAACTTTCTTTGACCATTCGCGTTTTGAAGGATTAAATAAGGCTGTTCCCGATGCATCGCCTGATTCCATCACATAATTTCCGGTCAAAAGAAAGTTTATGTAATCATGCGGAAGCATAATATATTTTAATTTTGCAAAGGCATCAGGTTTGTGGTTTTTAAGCCAGAGGATTTTGCCTGCGGTAAAGCCCGGCATAATAAGGTTTCCAACTTCACTTACGGCAACTTTTTCTCCGCCGATTTTTTCTGTAATCGCTTTGCATTCTTCAACTGTAGAAGTATCGTTCCAGAGCTTAACGTTGTAAACTGCGTTTCCGTCTTTATCCAGAGGAACAAAGCCGTGCTGATGTCCTGAAACGCCAAGAGCCTGAATTGTATTACGGATATCCTGCGGAATGCGTTTAAAGCAGGAATAAAGCGCGTTTTTAAACCATTCGGCTTTCTGTTCGCGCGTTCCGTCGTTTTCTGCAATTAAATCAATCTTTTCAGAAGTTTTAGTTACTTCTTTTTTATTTTCATAATCATAGATGACGATTTTAAGGCTTTGTGTTCCTAAATCAATTCCTGCAACAGTTTTCATATTTCCTCCGATATTAAATCAGATGTTCCGGCATCTGAGAGCAGGCAACTTTACGCATACTTTTTTGCGCCCATGCAACAATTCCCGCTCTTAAACTGACCTTATTATCAGCGTGAAAATGCAGTCTAGACATAGACAAAATTGATTTTATATATCTATAATTGATATTGTATAATAAGACCATGCAAATAATTGATTCAGTTTATGTATATCGAATGTTTTTAGGCGATAAAGCTTCGTGGAACGGACGCTATCATTCTCACAAAGAAAATGAATTTGAAATTCACTTTTTTATAGAAGGTTCGGGAGTTTTTCTGTCAAATAAAAAAAGGATTCCGATTCACAACAAAAATCTTTTTATAACGTCACCAAGGGAATTTCATTCAATTCTGCCGGATAAAATTGAAAAGCCGATAACTTATTACGCAATTCTTTTTTCTCTTGATAAAAAAGCAGAAGGAGAAATGTTTGAAAGTCTTTGCCGCATTGCAGAAAGCAATAAAAAACGCCAGACAATAGAAGAAAGTTCAATTCAGTTTATTTTTGAAGAGATTTTTAAACTTTCTAATTCAAAGGATGCGCAGCTGAAAAAATCCGCCGAGCTTTTGACACAAGGATTAATTTACAGGCTTTTTATAAGCAATGCCGAGCCTTCCGGGGCTGCACAGGATTTTCAGCATAAAAGTGAAGAGGTTAGTTCAAATCACGTAAGCCGATCAATTCATATTATGGAAGAAAAAATCTATGAAAATCTGAAGGTTGAAGAGCTTGCTGCAGAACTTGGCCTTTCTGCTGAGCATTTTATACGGATTTTCCGCCAGAAGATGAATATTACGCCGCTGCAATATTTTTACAGGCTGAAAATCAAAACTGCCGCCGCAATGATAAGCAACACGAATCTTTTGGTAAATGACATAGCAAAAAAAATGTCCTTTGAAAATCAGTTCCATTTTTCGCGCATCTTTAAAAAATGCACCGGCTTAAGCCCGACCGAATACAGAAAAATGTACGGGCAGAAGATTAGGTAGTGGCTGGTCAAATTAATCTGGAATTAGCATAAACTGTTTTCCGTTCTGAATACAATCAATTAACCCAATGTGATTGACATCAACAGTTCCTATAACATTTACCCGTTCATTCGCTGGCAAAGAAGAGCGTATCAGCTGTATTTCTCCTGTATAGCGTTTGTATTTCCTGTTATCAATAGTAATACAGCCGCGGCTGCGTTCTATACAGTTTTCAGGCTCTACGTCCTGGCCGAAGCAGGAATATTCCCTTGATTCTGCAAATCGTACAAGTCTTTTTGGAGAATCTACACGGCACGTAAAAATCCTTTCATACAAACTTTTGTAGGACGGATTTAATTTACAAGGAACAGATATAATTTCTTCTGTGCAGAATTTAGAAATTATATTGTATTCACCAGAGGAAATCCCGCTGTCCCCTAAAAAGATTCCATCTACACCAAAAGACAGCGCAAGTTCTGCAAAGGCAACAGACGGTAACATATTTCTGTGCCGCTCAAGGGTTGGAAGATGTTCAAAAAGAGGTCCTCTAAGAATTGTGTCTCCTGGAATAAATGCTAATACTTTTATTCCTACCTGCTGTAACTGTTTCGTAGAATCATAAAGAAATTCATCATCTAAGCCGGTTTCTGGCCTTGGGTAGAAATTATGCATGGCCATAACAAGAGGGCAGGCTTCTGCAATTTTTTTTCCTCGTTGGGCAGAAAGCGTAGAAGCATTAAGAACTACAGGCATTGCACGACCAATTTCTATGGTCTGTTCATCTGTAAAACCATAATCTAGCCTGACTGCCCAAATATGAAGTTTTTTAGATAGCTCAGTTATGCTGTCTGCATTGAACTGTTTTAGGGTAGCAGGTGACACATCAGCAATGATTTTATAGTGCTTGTCATACAGCCAAAGGCAGATTTCTTCTACCTTCCGGCAATAAGATGCATCCATTTCCTCGCTGATGTGCAGCGAGAGGAACAGCGGAGTATCGTTTCCTGCATGTTCCTCAAGCATTTTTTTCTGCTCTTCAAATGTTGACAGATATACTGAAAAACAAAGTGAATTAAGCGTTTGCAACATCCTGATCTTTAATACCAATTGAAGTGATTATAAAGCCCATGATATAAGCTACAATCAGACCAATCAGATAGTGCAGCATCATAGCTGGTGTACGCATAAGAGGAATTGCAACAAGTCCGGAAGGTCCCCATGCAATTGCCATAACATGCATAAGCATTACAAAGGCACCGCCAAATCCTGCTCCTAAACCTGCAGTTACAAATGGTTTACCCATTGGTAATGTAACACCGTAAATAAGAGGTTCTCCAACCCCAAGCAGGCCTGCAGGCAAGGCTCCTACTATAGTTTTCTGCATGCGGGTATTCTGTACGCGTTTAGCCTTGATATAAATAGCAAGGGCTGCTCCTACCTGTCCTGCTCCAGCCATCGCAAGAACCGGGAATAATGTAACACCACCGAGAGATTCCAGCTGAATTGCATAAATAGGAATTAATCCGTGATGTAAACCAAGAAGTACCATCGGCAAAAACAGTGCAGACAATACATAACCTGAAATAACGCTTACAACTGCGTTTGGAGAATAAATAAGAAGGCTTAATACCTTTACAAGAATATCAGAAACAAAACCAGTAACAGGCATTAATACAAAAACGTATGCAACTCCAACTACAAAAATAGAAACTAATGGAGTAACAATAAGATCAAGAACATCTGGAATTCTTTTTCTAACAGCCTTTTCTACTTTAGCTAAAATCCATACACCGATGATTACGCCTATAATACCGCCTTTTCCTGTAGTTAAAATTGAATTAAGAGGAACGTCGGCATTGTATAAGCCAAGCTGCTTTGAAATAGCAACAATCTGAGCTCCGACAGAAGCACCGCCAATCATACCGCCAAGAGCTGGTGTTGCTCCAAACTGGCGGGCAGCATTGATACCTGTATAAATAGCAAAGTAGCCAAGGAATGCACCGCCAAACAAAGAGAACAGGTTTTTCAAAATAAGAATAAAGCCTGTAGCGTTCGGGAACAGCTGTCCAAGTAAACTTGCAAGACCGTTAAATAAACCTGCGGCAATAATTGCAGGAATCATAGGAATAAAAATATTTGCAATAGTACGCAGACCTTGTTTCAGGGCATTATCTTTTTGTCCGGCTTTTACAGAAGCTTTATTCTGCTGCCAGTCATTTCCTGTAGAAATTCCTGTGGTTTTAACACCTGCGGCTTCAATAAACAGTTCGCAAACCTTTTTTGCTTTACCTGGTCCAAGAACAATCTGCAGCGGATTGTCTTCAATTACACCCAGAATTCCATCTGTTTCCTTAATTGCTTTGCAATCTGCTTTTGCAGAATCTTTTAACTGTACTCTCAGACGAGTCATACAATTTTCAGCGGTAAGAATATTATCTTTGCCACCAACCAACTCTACAATTTTTGCAGCCAATTCTTCATTTGTCATGATAATTACCCCCTTTTTAATTTAGTTTTATCTTGACATTATTCAATTGCGTTTCTTATTTTGCCACCAGCTTTTTTAAGCTTTTGAACAGCTTCTTTTTCATTGCAATCAAGCAAAATCATAACGATTGCAACTTTTGCACTGCCGTTTGCATCTTCAAGTGCCTGATGAGCAATTTCGGCTGTACATCCGGTAGCTTCAATTACGATTTTTTCAGCACGAGAATGAAGCTTTTCATTTGTCTGCATTAAATCTACCATAAGGTTTTGGTATGCTTTACCAATTCCAATCATACTGCCTGTGGAAATCATATTTAAAATCATTTTCTGTGCAGTACCGGATTTCAGGCGGGTAGAGCCGGTAAGGATTTCAGGCCCAACAATAGGTTCTATTGAAAGCAATGCTTCTTTTCCAATTAAAGAATCCTGTGTGCAGGCAATTGCTACAGTTTTACAGCCAAGCTCTGTTGCATAACGCAAGCCGTGTATAACATAAGGTGTACGGCCGCTTGCAGCTATTCCGACAACTAAATCATTTTTTGTAACATTTATAGCTTTAAGGTCATCAGATCCAAGAGTTGTACTGTCTTCAGCTCCTTCTACAGCCTTTATAAAAGCCTTGTGTCCGCCGGCGATAAGCCCTACAACGCGTTCAGGCTCTACTCCAAAGGTTGGCGGACATTCAACGGCATCCAAAAGACCAAGCCTGCCGCTGGTTCCTGCCCCCATATAGATTATGCGGCCATTGTTTTTTAAGGCTTCTGTTCCCCAGGTTATTGCAGTTGCAATCTTCGGCAGAACTAAACCAACCGCTTTAGGAACTTCATAATCATCAGTATTCATTGCCGTAGCAATTTCCAGAGGGGACATTTTGTCCAAATCCATTGTACGTGGGTTTCGTTTTTCAGTTGAAAGTTTTGATAAATCGACCATCTTTTTTCTCTTTTTATACAATCAGCCTAAGAGAGGAATTCCGATTTGTCAAGAAAACGATAGTGTTGGGGAGGATAGAAAAGAGGGAATTCATTCTAATTCTACAACTCCAACGAATCCCTTATAAGTCATCATTTTTTACCCATTTATTTATTTTATAACTTCTGTTCTTATTTCCACCGAGTGCTTCAAGATATCCGAATTCGGTGAGTTGACGAAGATAACGTTTCGCTGTTCTAGGGGTAAAATTAAAATGCTGTACAATCTCTTCTGTCGTAACATTTGTATTATCACTCATAAAAATCAAAATATCGACCAGTTTCTCGGCTAAAGATGTTTTTATCGACCATTTATCGACCTTTTTCTCGTGCATCAATAAGAGCCTGAATATATTCTGCTTTATCTTCTTTATATCGGAAGAAAAAACAATATGCACTCTTTACATTCAGTTGTCGCTACGTTTAGGTGCATATCATTCCTGTCTTGGAATCAAAGTCA
>JAEEWW010000086.1 GCA_016287815.1 Treponema sp.
CAATCTACTACATTCTGCATTTTTCTACGTTTAAGGCAGGAAGATAAAAAAAGCTTCTGCTGGGCGCGTGTAAGTGCAACGTAAAATAAACGGCGCTCTTCTTCCACATCGCCGCCATTTTCTTCAACTGAACGGGCATGCGGAATAAGTCCTTCTTCAACTCCTGCAATAAAAACGACAGGAAATTCAAGTCCCTTTGACGCGTGAATTGTCATAAGGTTTACTTTTCCCTTATCCTCTTCTTCATCCAAATCATCACGGCTTAAAAGCGTAATCCTATTAAGATAGGTGTAAAGATTTGCATCGTAATTGTCAGGATTGTTTTCCCAAGTTTCCATGGAATGAATCAGACTTTCGATATTAAGATATTTAAATCTTGCAGCTTTTTCGTTTTTTGAATATTCGGTAATCAGATAATCCCAATAATTGATTTCTTCAACTAATGCGCGTGTTTTTTTTGCAAGATTTTTTCCGCCGATTAGGGCTGTGTTATTTTCTATCAAAGAAACAAAGCTTTCCAAATCGGCCTTTATTTTTTCACTTACAGGGCAGTTTTCACCTTCCATTTTTAAAATTGTGTCGATTGCGGTCCAAAGCGAAGCATCCATGTCTCGCGCCGTGTTGCTTATTACTTCGATTGTGCTGCGTCCGATTCCGCGGCGCGGTGTGTTGATTATTCTAAGCAGGTTTACGTCATCGTTATGATTTGCTATTACGCGAAGATAACTTATTACGTCTTTAATTTCTTTTCGCTGGAAAAAACTTGTTCCGCCGCTCATCGTGTACGGAATGTTTGATTCAAGGAAGGCTTCTTCTATTGCACGGCTCTGCGTATTTGCGCGCATCAAAACGCCGAACTGGTCGTATTTAATCTTTTCCTCGGCGGCGATTCCCTGAATTGATTCGGCTATAAAATTTGCTTCGTCTGTTTCATTTTGCGGCATGAAAATTTCAATCGGCTTTCCGTTGCCTTTGCCGCTCCAGAGCTTTTTGTCCTTGCGGTTTGTGTTATGCGAAATTACGCCGTTTGCGGCTGCAAGAATCGTTCCTGTTGAACGGTAATTCTGTTCAAGACGGATTTCCGTAACGCCCGGAAAATCTTTTTCAAAATTGATTATGTTCTGATAGTCGGCACCGCGCCAACTGTATATCGACTGGTCGTCATCGCCAACGACAGCAACGTTTTTGTCGGCTAATAAATGCATCATTTCGTACTGCTGGTGGCTTGTATCCTGAAATTCATCGACCATTATGTATTTATAGGTTTTTCTGTAGCTTTCAAGAACGTCAGGACATTCGCGGAAAAGCCTGAGAGGCAGTTGAATCAAATCGTCAAAATCAACTGCGTTGAAAAGTTTAAGCCCTTTCTGATATTCTTCGTACAGTTCCTTGTACATGTCTGTGGAACTTTCCCACTGTTTGCGGCCGGTTTTTATATTCGAAAATAAATTGACGATTTTATAAACGTCCATGGCATCCGCTGTAAATTTTAATTCACGGCCGGTTTCTTTGATTAATGCAACCTTGTCAGTTTCATCATAAATCGAAAAATTTTCTCTCCAGCCAAGGCGGGAAATATTCTGCCTCAGGATTTTTACGCCGAAAGCGTGGAAAGTTGAGACTGTAAGATTCTGCAATTTTTTGCCGGTCAGTTCCTTGATTCGCTCTTCCATTTCTTTTGCGGCTTTATTTGTAAAGGTGAGCGCAAGAATCTGACTTTGCGGAATGCCTGAATCAAGCATGTGGGCAATTCTGTATGTGATTACGCGGGTTTTGCCTGAACCAGCTCCTGCGATTATTAAAATCGGTCCGTCGATTGTAGTTACGGCACGGAATTGCTCGGGATTAAGTTCGTTTTTTAAAGTTTGCAGATCAAAAGACATGGTGAGACAATGTAGCATTGTATTGAATAATTTTCAACTTATTAGGATAATAAGAGCAGGGAAAGCGCATTATAAATATTTCAAAATGCATCGGCGCGAAGGAGTGAAAATGCTTTCGAAAACACTCAGTTTGTGCTGCCGCTCAAGCGGCAAACGTATATAATTACAAGCACAAACTGCGTGTAGCAGGCGAGCCTGCGTTTTCGACAAGCAGTTTACACGACTGGGAGCCGATATAAATCTGTTTTTATTTAAAATGCGGTTGCCATGTTCTTATTTTTTTAGTTCCATCGGAGAACCACTATGACTTTACATAACGAAATTTGTGCATTTTTTTCAAAACATAATTTTGTAAGAAATATTGATATAGAAACAACAATTGCTTCGCTTCTGGCTGATATGGAAGCAGGACTTGACGGTAAAAAATCTGACCAGCCGATGCTGCGCACATGGTGTACGCCGCCTGAAAAACGCATAAAAAATGAAAAGGTAATTGTAATTGATGCCGGCGGAACAAATTTCCGCTCGTCTCTTGTAAGTTTTGACGGCGAAGGCAATGTAAGTATTGCTGAACTTGAAAAAACTGTTATGCCGGGTGTTGCAAAAGAACTTGGCAAAAAAGATTTTTTTGAGCAGATGGCAAAAAATCTTGACCATTTGAAAAACATGGCAGATAAAATAGGTTTCTGTTTTTCTTATCCAATGGAAATTACGCCAGATGGTGACGGAATCCTTTTAGGTTTTTCAAAAGAAGTAAAAGCTCCTGAAGTAGTTGGAAGTTATGTTGGAAAAGAGCTTTGCGATGCTCTGGTTAGTCGCGGCTGGAACCGCCCGAAAAGCATTGTATTATTAAACGATACGGTTGCAGCCTTGCTTTCCGGTGCGGCTTCTCCTCGTAAAGGCGTTCAGTATTCTTCGTATATCGGATTTATTCTGGGCACAGGCTTGAACAGTGCCTATCTTCAGCCTGAAATGATAACAGAAAGCGGTAATAAAATTGAAAAACAGATTATTGTCTGCGAATCAGGTAATTTTTCTAAAATCTGCCTTTCAGATTTTGATAAATCATTTGACCAGAAAACAATGCATCCTGGTGCATACATAATGGAAAAGAACTGTTCCGGCGCTTACCTTGGACCTGCTTCTCTTGAACATTTAAAAGGTGCCGCTTCTGAAAGTCTTGAAAGTGCAGGAAATGGTTCGGCAAAGCATTCCGCTCTGTTTTCCGATTCTTTTGCAAAAAAAATTATGGCTCTTGAAAGCCTTCCTTTAATCGAAGTAAGTGCTTTTCTTAACGGCCCGCATGATGAATCAACTTTACTTGGAAAACTCTGTGCAGAATCTGGTACAGAAAGTGACCGCGCTGTTTTGTTTGAAATTCTTGATTCCCTTGCTGAACGTTCTGCGCGTTATGCGGCTTCCATGCTTGCTGCCGGTGCAATTAAAACTGGCTGCGGAAAAACTCCTGATAAACCAATTTGTATTGTCTGTAACGGAACTACTTTTTATAAAACTCCGAAAATTAAGGACAGAACTTTTGCATATCTTGAAGAAGCCCTGCTTAAAAAACGCGGAATTTATTTTGAGCTTGTTGAAGTAGAAAATGACATTACTTTGGGTGCGGCAATTGCGGGATTGAGCCGTTAGTTCCATACAATCCGGGAAATATTTATTATGGGAATTTCTGAATCATTACTATTTTCGCTGAATGCCGTGCTACCTCTTGTTATTTTGTCAGCAGTCGGTTATTTATTGCGCCGCTCAAATTTTTTAACGGAAGAATTCATTAAGGTTGGCAATAAGTTTTTGTTCCGTATTTGCTTGAGTTCTTTAATGTTTATAAACATGTACAGCATCAAGGAATTTAATTCTACCTACATAAAAATAATGGCTTTTACGGTTGTTTCAATTTTAACTATTATTGCTGTTTCCTTTGTATTCTGCGCTTTTTTTGTTAAAGATCCAAAGCAGAAAGGCGTAATCGCCCAGAATTTTTTCCGTTCAAATTTTGCTATTATAGGAATCCCCCTTGCACAAACTCTTTTTGGAGAAAAGGGAGGTGCAACAGGGGCTGTAATTCTTTCCTGTGCAATTCCACTGTTTAATATTTTTGCTGTAATTGCCATGACTACTTTTATAAAAGATGGAAATCATAAAATTTCTGTTAAGTCCATTTTATACAAAATCATTACAAATCCTTTAATAGACGGAATTGTTGCAGGAGCTGTTGTTCTGTTTTTTAGGCCGCATGTTAACGGCTGGACATTAAAAGACGGTCAGCTGAGGTTTGTATATAAGGCTATAGAAAATCTTTCCAAAATAGCTTCCCCGTTTGCGCTTGTAATTCTTGGCGGACAGTTTCATTTTTCAGCGGTTAAAAAACTTTTTACAAAAATATTTTTCAGTGTACTTTTGCGCCTTGTGATTGTTCCGGTTGCAGGACTTTCTGCTGCATATTTTCTGTTCCCGGAATTTTCAGGACCTGAGTTTGCAGGGCTTCTTGCGCTTTTTGGAACGCCGGCTGCAGTTTCCGGGGCAATTATGGCCTACCAGATGAATAATGACGGAGAACTTGCAAACCAGATTCTTGTGTGGACGACGCTGTTTTCTGGTTTTACGCTGTTTTTGTTTATAACGTTTTTCCGTGCAACTGAAATTTTCTAATTTTAGAAGCTTTTTTTTGCAGTCGGCGGATTCGCGCTGGCTGTAAGAATCAGCAAAAATCAACAATAATCTTCAGAAATCAGCAGAAGTCCGCGCAGATTTTTTTAACTTCTTCAAAAAGTTCATTCATTGCCTGTTCTGTTGTGTGTGAGCCAAAACTGAATCTTACGGCTGTTTCGCTTTCTTCGCTTGTAACGTGCATTGCTTCAAGAATCGGGCGCGACTGTTTTTTGGCTGAACATGCGCTTCCTGTTGAAATGAAAAATCCTTTTGAGCTTAGCGCACGCACCATTACTTGCCCTGGTATGTTTTTAAATGCAGTCTGAATTACCCATGGTGAAAAGTTTTCTTCATTTTCGGGGGTTTCACGGCTATGAGGAATTATGCTGCAGTTTTTTAGCGTAAGAAGTTTTTCTATGAAATTGCCTGTAAACTGTTTCTGTTGTTCAAAACGATTTTGCATTGCAGGATTTTTTTCAGAAATAAAATAGCGTTCAAGGCAATCTGCAAAGGCTTTTGCGCCGAATAAATTTTCGGTTCCGCTTCTTATATTGTTTTCCTGTCCTCCGCCACGTAAAAATGGTGTAATAACATAATTGCAGTATAATATGCCGATCCCTCGAGGTCCGCAGATTTTGTGCGCGCTGAAAGCGGCGCTGTCAATTCCTTTGTAATTCAAATTAAGCGGAATTTTTCCTGCTGCCTGAACACAGTCAACATGAAACTTTGCCCTTCTTTTTCCGCCGGAAAGTTCCGTTATTTTATCTGCAATCTTATAAATCGGCTGAATGGCGCCAGTTTCATTGTTTACGGCCATTACGCAGACTAAAACAGTGTCGCTTGTGTAGCAGCTTTCAACGGCTTCTGGCGTTATAATTCCGTTTTCGTTTGCAGGAATTGAAACTATGTTCCAGCCAAGATTTTTTAAGGCGGCCGCCTGTTCGCGAAGAGCAGGGTGTTCGATTGAGCTTATAAGAATTGTTCCTTTTGCAGGACGATTAAGCATTGCAAGAAGCGGAATATGGTCGCTTTCTGTTCCGCCTGATGTAAAGTAAATGTTTTCTGCCTTTACATTCAATGCGGCGGCCGCCTTATTCCGTGCCTTATTCAAAAAATCTTTTGCTTCTGTTCCTGCCGCATGAATGCTTGAAGGATTTCCCCAGACGGCAAGGCTTTCTTTCAATGCGTTTTCTAAAATATCGGTGTCTGCAGGGCTTGTTGCTGCCCAGTCAAAATAATGTAATTTATCGCTTTCTGTCATTATTATAAAACCTTCAGAATAATTTCGTCTTCAACTTCGGTTATTACGTTTTGCGCAATTCCTTTCTGCAATACAAAACGGATTTTATCCGAAGAATTTTTCTTGTCTTTTTTCATTGCATCAAGAAGTGTGGCAGCTGCACGGCCTGAGTTTTTTTGTGCCGGATGATTAGCACCTGTTTCCCAGCCGAAAAATTTTAGAATTTCTATAATTTCATCGCGGTAGCTTGTACTGCAAAGGCCAAGTTCTGCGCTAAGGCATGCAGCTCTTGCCATCCCCCAGGCGACGGCATCGCCATGAGAAACTTTGCCAAGTCCTGCGGTACTTTCCAATGCATGACCAAACGTGTGTCCCAGGTTCAAATGCATGCGGATATTTTTTTCGGTAAAATCCTTTTCAACTACATTTGCCTTTGCCTTTACACATTCAGTGATTATTTTCTGCAAAACTTCAGGATTTCGTTCCAGAATTTTCTGGCGGTTTTCTTTTATGAATTCATACAAATCTTTTGAATACAAAAATGCTGTTTTTATGGCTTCTGCAAAGCCTGAACGGTATTCATCTGCGCTTAAAGACTGAACGAACTGCGGAAAAATATAAAGCTTTTGCGCTGGATAGAAAGCTCCAATCATGTTTTTAAAGCTTTCAAAGTCGCAGCCGGTTTTTCCGCCGACGGCGGCGTCAACCATGCCTAAAAGGGTGGTGGAAACAAATTCAACTTTTGCGCCACGCTTAAACATTGAAGCGGCAAAGGCTGTCATGTCTGTTATGACGCCGCCACCGATTCCCACAAAAATATCGCGGCGGTTAAAATTGTTTTCCAAAGCAATGCGCACTATTGATAAAACACTTTCTATTGTCTTGTATTTTTCACCGGCTCCTAAAATAAAAAGCAGGTCTTTTCCGCGTTTACCGTTATTAAATTCGTTTATGAAAGGCTTTACATCTGGCAGTTGAGCTATAGTTGTGTCTGTTACAAAAAGTCGGCGCGCGCAATCATGCGTAAAATCCGCATTTTCACATTTTTCATTTCCAAAAAACAGCGAAACTAAATCCGGTTGGCCTTCAAAAAAAAGAATTTCTGTTGAATCTGTTCCCGGATGAATTGAAGAATATTTTACTGTATAGGAATGCGACATTTTGACCTCAAAAGACTCGCCGCATGCGACATTCATCTGTATCCGGCGATTTTCTGCGGTCATTTTAGTATGTTTTATCATCCATTGCAATAAAGTCAGAAATTACGCCTTCAAGGCGGCTAAGTTCGCGGTTTAAAATCTTTTCATAATTCAACTTGCCGGAAGTAATTCTTTCCCGCTCGTCTTCCCAGTTTGCTAAATCTGTAAGAAATAAAAAGTTAAAATTTGCCGTACTTGCTTTTTCTGCCCAAAGTTTTGCTTCTTCCCAGTAAGTTAGTCCTGCCTGATAGCAGGTTTTAGCTTTTTCTAAATCGCGCAGATATTCTTCTTTCCACGGAGCATCGTAAAAATATGCAACTTTTTTATCGTAAATGCGGCCAAGTCTTAAATGCTGTTCGATAAGCTTCAGATTCAAGTGCATCATGTAGATGTAGCGGTATTTTTCCCATTCTTTTTTGTTCGTGATTTTTGCGTCTGCATATTGTGGATTTGCAAAATCTGCCTGAACTGCTTTTTCAAGCCAGTAGATGTTTTCTATGCAGTCGTCCGGTAGCTGCTGATGATGTACATGAAAAAGCCTGTAAAAATCTTCCTTGTATTTTACCATGTAGGCATTTGCAGCCGGCGCACTGAATGTTGAGAGTAAAATTGATATTAAAAAAATTGCCGCGCCACGGTAAAACGTGCGCAAGTGTAAATACAATGACAAATGAAAATTAGAAAACTTCACGCTTTCATTATCGGCAGATTCTGGATGTAACTCCATATTATTTCAGCTGTTTTTTCTATTGACTGCGTTGCATCCAGACGGACAATTTTCATTTCCGGTGCATTTTTTTCGTAGAATGAAATTACTTTAAGATATTCTTCTTCTGTTTTTTTAAGGTAATCAAGTTTTTCGTAAATTTCTTTTACGCCGCGTCCCTGTATGCGTTTTAAAGAAATTTCAGGTTCAATCTGAAAGAAAAAAAGAATTTCAGGCAATGGAAAATCTTCGTTAAGTTTGTAAGGCAGATTCCAGCCGCAGCTTACAGCCTGATAGGCAAGGCTTGAAAAAACATAGCGGTCGCAGATTACGATTTTACCTTCGTCAATCTGCGCTTTAATTCCGTCTTTGCCGTAAATATGCTCGTTTCTGTCTGCGGCAAATAAATAGGCAGCCGTCTTCTGGTCAATCGGAAAATCTCCTTTAAGCATTTTTCGCAAAAAACGGCCAGTTTCAAATTCTGACGGTTCTGCGGTTAGATAAAATTTATTTTTTCCAGCGCTTTCGCCAAGTAATTTTAACTGAGAGGAGGTTCCTGCACCGTCTATGCCTTCAAAAACAATAAAATTTTTTAATATCATAATGTATCCTTTTTTTTCCGAAAATCTTATAAGATAGGGGTAAGTAGCGAAAATTACAAATTTCTAAAACAATCTGTAGTTTTCGCTACTTACCTGCGAGTTTAAGAACGTTAAAATTAACGTTCTTAAACATCGGGTTTTAAGGTTTCCCTAAATGTTTTAATTTGGAAAATTAAGAAAAACCTCTCATGTTATGAAAGTACAGAGCCTGAAAACCGGAATCGGTAGTACAATTTTTATTCTTCTCATTTTTGCAGCTTTTGCCGTTGTTAGACCGGCGTATAATAAGCTGAATGTCTTTGTACGGACTACTGTAGATTCTCTGTGCTCAGAACTTGAGCAGCAGACAGGTTTAACTTTTTCCTATTCGTCGCTTTCGCCTTCTATTTTATCAGCAATTTCATTAAAAGGTATAGTAGTTTCTGATTTAGAAACTTCAGAAAAAATACTTTCGGTACGAAGTATCGTTCTTTCGTATAATTTACAAAATCTGTTTAATAAAAAAGATTCTGAACAACAGGATGTTCAGCACAAACTTACAGGACTAGCGATTACCGGTGTTCGTTTTGAATATGATTCAAATCATCCTTATAAATCTGTAGAAAAATTAAAGTCGTTTTTAGATGCTGCTAAACACCGCAAAACACTTGAGCTTCTTCAGGATGAAGATATAGTTCACTCTTCTAAAAATGATTCCAAATTTACTACAGCTGACTTAGCATCTTTTCTACCGGAAACTGTACGCATTCGCGATGTTTATTTGCATTCGGTATTGCAAAAACAGGAAGCAACCCTGCGCGCAAAAGAAATTCAGCTTTTAAAACTTTCTGACGAAAGTTCTGCGATGTCTGCGGATATGAAAGGTTCTGTTTCTGTAAAACTTTCTTCAGGAGATTATTGTTCGGTAAATTTTAATTCGCATTCAATGATTGCAGAAAATTTTGACGAAGTTACGGCAAATCTTTTCCTTTCTAATATTTATAATAAGGATGTAAGGATAAATTCTTTAAACCTTTTGTGTGAATATTCTTCTGATAAAAAACTTCATGTAAAAACATTGCGTAATACGTTCCCGTTTGCAATGGAAATAAATTCTGATCTGGATGCAAAAACTGTTGATTTTTCATTTTCCAGTACGGATTTTATGCCGTTCCAAAGCATTGTTTTTGTCCGCCCTAAATCAATAATAAGAAAGCTTGCAAGACTTTCTGCTTCTGTTGAATTAAAAGGCTCTTATGATTTAAATACAAAAAATGTAAGCTACAATTCTTCCGGTAAAGTTAAATTACCTAACCAGTTTCTAGCAGGTGGTGCAGATGTTTTATATTCCGTTTCAGGAACGCAAAAATACATAAATGTTCCTCATTTTGCAATTAATGGACGCGATTACGATATTTCCTATTCCGGTTCGTATTCATTTAAAAACATGAATCTTTCGGGAACGGCTGCAATAAATAAAGTACAGCTTGCAAATGGCAATGTTTTGTCTTCAGAGATTTATTTTGATCCTCTGCCGAAAGGGTTTATGGCGTTTGCGCCTCAGCTTTTTTTAGGCGAACAGTCTTTAACCGCATTGCAGTTTTCTTATATTCCCCGCTCTGATAAATCTATAGATTTTAGTTTTGAAGCTTCTGATTATTCTCATCTTGAAGCAGAAGAGCCTGGCAGAATTACAATTTCTGGTAGTTATCTGGCGGACAGCCGTTACATTCAATCAAGCGTTAATGCTGAAAATCTATATCTTGACAGCATATTAAAAGATGCAGCTTTTGCATTGCCAAAAGAAAATGGCAGAAAACTTGAAAGTTTTGCAAAGGCTCTTTCGTCATATATTTATTCAGGCGATTCGTATTTTTCTTATGATTTTGAAACATTTGCATTTAACGTTCCGTATTCAATTATTG
This sequence comes from Treponema sp., assembly GCA_016287815.1. GTDB lineage: Bacteria > Spirochaetota > Spirochaetia > Treponematales > Treponemataceae > Treponema_D. The sequence goes on from JAEEWW010000086.1 coordinate 10,199, forward strand.
CAAATACGCAGAAAGACCGCCAGTTTGCAGTGTTCTCTTTAAACGGAAATAACAATTCCGTGCAGATTTCGCGGTGTGATTTGTTAAATGGTTCACAGGCTTTAAATCTTTCGGCCTTTGCAGAATTAACAGAAGACGGTAAGGAAGTTTTCTTTTCAACGGATTTAACGTTTAACGGCATTCCGTATCATCTTGGCGGAACAGCTTCTTCAAAATGGATTGATATTTCAGGCGATTATGATTTTCATACTGTAGTTTCTGTAAATGAAAATCCAGGCAATATTTTT
>JAEEWW010000087.1 GCA_016287815.1 Treponema sp.
CAGCAACATTAAATGCATCATACAATTTTTTTAACGGATACAATTTTAAAGGTCTTGCCGCAGGCGCCAATGTAAAAGCCGCCTGGCGAAGTATTCCAGATTATACAGATAACGACACAGATGAAATAATTTCCGGTTCCGGACTTGCCCAGTCTGCGGCGGCATTTATGCTGGATTTTGGAATGATTTTACGATTCAACATCGCAAAACACTATTCATCGCGCGAGCCGAATTTCCGCTTTGGCTTAAGCCTGCTGAACGTAGGAACAGCACTTACAGGCTTTGGCTCAGGTTCCCTAAAGTCCGATGATCCTCTGCCTACAAAAATTGCCGCAGGCATTTCATATAAACCAATTCAACCGCTCACATTTACATTTGACATAAAGCAGCCTGTAAACCTTAAAAACCCGGCTCTTTCTGAAAAATGGTCAATAGGAACAGGAACAATAATACAATTCACAGATTATTTTTCTCTTCTCGCAGGATTTTTATTACAGGGGGCTAATCCAAGAATCAGCACAGGAAGCGAATTCATACTTGGAAAGGTTAAAATGAATGTAAACTATACTTTTGACCTTACAAGTTCTCTCAATCCTGTAAACCACATAAGCCTTAATGCAAAAATAAATTTAGGCGACAGAGGACGAGCCCTGCTTAGAGATGCCGTAGATAATTATTATAAAGAAGGCCTTGAATATTACGCAAAAGGTGAACTTCAAAAAGCAAGTGAATGCTGGCAAAAAGCTCTTGAACTAGATAAAGGTTTCGATCCTGCAAAAGAAGGAATAGAAACCATTCAAACATCACTGAACCTGTATCAGTATATTCTTGATATCCAGTCACTCGACTAAGCAATAACTGCTGATATGATTTACTTTTTCTTGCTGAAAATTCTATAGTTAATCCACGGAAAAATCGAATGCTTTCTTTCTAGATTTGTAAGCCATTCAGTACTTACCGTATTTGACCCAAGAGAATCAAATACCATAGTAAAAGAAACCACGCATTTTTTAAAAATTGCTTTTGCATAATCTGCATTATTTTCTTCCTGAATCATTCTTGCCCATTCACTGGACTGGGCTATAAACAGTTCCCTTGAGCCAAGATTTAAAAGCCGAGCTTTAAGCCCTGTATCATCAGGGAATCGTTCTGCAAGATCCATCATGCGTTCTGTTGCTTTTCTGATATGAAGCATCATCCAGCTATTGGAACTGTCAAGGAAGTTTTCTCCGTAACCGTCCCCAAACGCAGCACTTGTGTATGGAACAATTTTCTGTAATTTTACACCAGAAACAAGCAGTTCCTGAGGGCTTGTAACACAGATTTCCATTTCTGCACATGAGCGGATTACAGCTTCAAGCCAGGAAACACCTTCTGCCCATTTTGTTCCAATGTCCGCTGCATCATATGTACATACAAGAGAAACATCTGAGTCTGTAATAATTTTAGAAGCCTTTTCCAAACGTACAAGTTTTTTATTCAAAAACTTTTTTGCATCAGCCACTGCCTGCGAATAAGCAGCTTCAGGATTATAAAAACCTTCTGTGCTTTCTTTAGATTTGTTATTTGAACCGTTATTCCAGTAACAGTAGCCTGTTGCCTGACGGCTTGCACCAGGCTCAAGGAAGGCCTTTAAATCTTCTGAAGAAAGTTCAAAACCTGCATCCTTAAGACAGTCACAGTAAACAGAATCATGTATAAAAGAATCTTCGCCTTTTATCTGATTTTCCGAATCCCTGCCAAAAACTGCAAGGGAATTATAAAATCTTGCAGGACCAAACAAACCTTTTTCAGGTTCTGTTTCAGAAAACAAAATACTTTGAGAATCCAGAATTGTATACTGAATTCCATACGAGCGTAAATTTCTTTCAAGTCCGTTTGAATAAGCCAGATAAGGAAGCCAGAAACCACTGGCGGACTGCCCGAAAAAATATTTATGGGCATACAAACCGGTTTCAATCTGGGCATTTACAGCTTCCGTTAAATCAGCAAAATAAGGCAAAAACAAAGAAGTTGCTGTAGTTGCAAGAAGTTCAACATAGCCTTTATTTGCATACATGGCAAAATATTTTAAAAGATTCTGCTCATATTTTTCTGTAAAATCAATTTTATCGCGCTTGGATTTATCCAAAAAGAATTTTGCTGTTTTCAAAAGTTCCGGTTTATCTGCACAACGTTTTACTTCTGTCTGACCAAAAGCAATTCGGCGGTCAAGCCATTCAATATATTTTTCCTGCATAACAGGATCTGCAAGCATCGTACATAATGAAGAAGAAAAAACCATGGAAATTTTATATGAAATTTCATCTTTTTCCAGGGACTCAAACATGTTTAAAAGAGGAATATATGTACCGGAAATTGTCCTGAAAAAATCAACAATTCCTTCATTACAAGGATTATCATCAAGAGGGAAATAAACCTGATGTGCATTAAGTATTAAAGCTAAATTCTTTTTAGGCATGTTTTTACCCTACTCCATAAATGACTGTCTATGTCGTTCATAATGAATGCGAAGCAAATCATTCATTCCAGAAAGTTCCATAACCGGAGAAAACTTCAATTCTTTTCCTGGCGCGCATTCAAACAAGGCTTTGCAACCGTGTATCAGCTCAATTTTCCTTGTTGACGCAAGAACATTAACGCGGTGATTGTCTGAAGAATAAATCAAATCAACACGCATATATTTTTTACCAAAAGGAATAAGAATATACTGCTGTCTGTCTTCAAGAGCAACCTGGATATCAAATGAATCATCAGATTTCATTTCTTCTTTATCTTCAAAAAAAGAAACATGCAGCATTACAGAAAGTGAACTTGTCTTTTTTAATTTTAAAAGATTTTCCATACTGATATCCCAATAAACAAAAGCCCATGCAGGATTTCTTAAAACAACATCCATAAAAGTTTCATTATAACTTTTTGGCAATTCAACAGAATCTTCTGTAACCGATTCTGAAGAAATAATCATTTCATTATCTTTTGCAGAATTCAATTCTTCTGCAATTTCAAGAAGTTCGCCTATAACAAAGCGTCTGTTCAAATCAGCAGGAACATCAATATCATAATCATCAGCCAAAGCCATAAGGTCAGCTGATGATAAAGTTTCAAGATACTGTCTGGTAAGGAACTTTTTTTCCATAGGTGTTTTTATAATCCCTAAAATCGCAATAATAGTCAAGCAATCTTTGAATTTCTATTCAAAGAATTTCAAAGATTGATTTTATCCATAACTGTAATTCCAAGCTCTTCTGCAAACTTTCGAGCCTTTACATTGTTTTCAATTACATATTTCGGGCTATGAGAATCAGAATTACAGATAACCGTATTACCAATTTCTTTTGCAAGCTGCCAGAATTCTTTTACAGGATACTGAAATCTTGTTTCTTTAGCTGTTACAACCGGAGCTTTTATAATTCCATATCCATTAATTTCCAGAGGAAGATTTAATTCTTTTGCCGCATAAAGAAGGGCTTTTGAACATTCTTCAGCCTGACTATCCCAATCACCACGCCCGGCCATAAACAAATCAGGATGTGCAAGGAATGAATACAAACCGCTTCTAGCCCCTTCAATTGTCTGATCAATATATTTGTTTAAAAGTGCATCTGAATCCACATTTTTTATATATATGTGTTCATTACCTTCCGTAACCCAGTGAGAACCCAAAACAAGGTATTCAGCGCCCAATTCTCCCTTAAGTTTATCTTCATACCATGATTTGTAATCAGAATCCCACTCACATTCAAAACCAAAATAAACAGGAAAATCAACTGCATTTCCTGCCTCTTCTACATATTTTTTGTAAAGAGGAACTTCTGTTAAATCCATACGGCAATAATGCCAGTTATCTTTTGCATCATGAGGATAAGGACAGTGATCTGAAAAACCAAGTTCAAGGCAGCCGTCCTTTTGTGCAGTTTTTGCATAATCAAGCGCCGTGCCGTCTGCATGATGACATAAATCGGTATGAGTATGATAATTTGCAATTAACATGCAATTACTATAATGTTTTGAAAAAATAAATTCAAACTCTCAGAAAAAAGAAAAGAAAAAAATCGATATAATACGAAGGATATATACAGGCATAAAAAAAAGAGTTGAAAGCGAAGTTTCAACTCTTTTATATCTAGCATCTCCCACGGGAATTGAACCCATGTTGTCGGGATGAAAACCCGATGTCCTAACCACTAGACGAGGGAGACGTTCAAGTTAAAGTAAAACCTTAACTTATGAGCTACTCGTGATTCGAACACGAGACCCACGCCTTAAAAGGGCGTTGCTCTACCTACTGAGCTAGTAGCCCATTCACTGTCGAACTTTCGTTCGCGTCGTGACGTTTACAGAATATATACTCTTCACAAAAAAGAGTCAACACCCAAAATGCAAATTTTTGCAATTTTTTTTATTTTTTTAATCAGCACCGTCCTCTACACAATCATATCAAATTTTTCAATCAGTTTGGCATGAAGGTTTTTCGTTTCTTCATTATCAAGACCAAGCTTCATAGAATCATTCAAATCAGAAAGAGCTTTTTCATACTGCCCCAGATTGTAATAAGAAAGAGCCCTGCGATACAAAGTATGTGACTGATATTCATTAATCTTCAGAGATTCAGTAAACACTTCAATTGCTTTTTTATAGTCCCCTTTTATTGAGTAAACAATACCTTCATAATACAATGCCCTGAAATTATTAGGATCATTTTCATAACTTGCCCTAAAATCATCAAGTGCCAAATCAAAATCATTTTTAGCAAAATAAGCCATTCCACGATGCTTATGCATAACCGTTAAAACAGGTGCCGGCGGCTGTGGCTTAGAAGAAAGAACAGTAGTATAGATTTCGATGGCTTTTTCAAAATGACCTGCATTATGCTCATGCAATGCTTCAAGAATTAAATCATCAATAGTTCCACGAACAAACGGAGAAACACGCTGAATATTTGTGTTCTCAGAAACATCAGAATCAGAAACTTCGCTCGTAAGATTATCAGCCTTCAAATAGAATGTCTGCCGTCTTTCATCCATTTCAACCTGAAGCTTGTTCTGATAATCCCGGATTTCCTGAAAGATTATATCAGCAAGACTTAAAGAAGCATTCATAGACGCTAATTTTCTTCGCAGCGGCATATCAAATGGCGAAAACTCACTTTTATAAATCAATTCATGTTCTACTTCAGCCCAGGCATCCTGCAGTATTGTTCTAACCTGTAACTCACAAACAAGATCAGATGGAATATCCATAAGATTATCCTGCGGTAAGCAAGAATCTGGGATTTTTATTAAAATATGAACTGATTCATATCCAAATTCCTTAAAATTATTAGGATTACCCTTATGCTCAATTTCAAGAACGTTATATAATTCCTTTACCTGCGCTTCTACAACCGACAAATCTTCAAGAAAAGGACAGATAATCCTAATTCCTATTATATCGGTAATACAAATCAAAGATTCTGAGGTAGCAAGTTCTTCTGGCTTTTTAACCCTTAGAATCTTACGATAATAGCTTGGAAAACTTTTTACACGGGATTTATAATTAGGCTTTGAGCGTAAATTTAGCTTTTGTTTTAGATCAGATTCAACATTCTTTAATATTTCATTCAACAAAGAAGAATAGCTGTCATAAACCTCTTTAATTTTATTACGCTCTGGAAGAAATAATTTTTTTTCCTGCTGCAATTCAATACTCATAACTTTAAATTTATCATTAAATTTTCAAGACGACAATAAAAAAGAAAAATAATACAAAGGATGGTCTATTTTAAGACCAAAATCCAAGCAGTTTATATAAAACCTTTACGGGCATAAAAAAACCCGGAACAATTCGTTCCGGGCATTTATATGATTATTTATAGATCAGTCATGCATTACTGCTGTGAAGAACCGTCTTCCATGAAAGATTCTTTCTGGAATGGTGATTCAGCTGCCATGTTAACCTTTTCAATATAGCGGTCAACCTGACGTGTACCGAAGTTCTGCATTTCCTGAGCCTGTTTAAGAGCTTCTTTCTTTCCAATGATTCCCCACAAATCTTCATCGCGGATATCACGTTCTGCAGAAAGAAGTGCTTTGTCGTAAATAATCTTTACGTCTTTGAAGTAACCTACGAAGTCACCACCAACATGAGCACCGTCGCGTGTAATCTGGAAGCCAGCGAACTTAACAAATGGAAGTCCACGTGGATAGATTGGAACGAGACGAACTTCGCGATTGCGGAATTCTGTAATGTAGTTTGGATTGTTCCACTGTAATGTTCTCCAGCCGTCAAAGCCGAGATAACCCATGAAGTAGCGGCGTTCGATACCATCTGTATCTTTGAGCCATACATACAATCCGTGCGGATAATTCATACCCTGAGTTGTAACAGCGATAGATTTGATTGTTCCTACATTCTTAAGAACACCGTATCCACCTTCAAACAATGTGTTGTCAATATTTCTGTACTCGCCTGTACCGCTTTCATCTTCCGGAGCAGCCTGTGGTTCACCACGAGCACCGTTATCATCTGCTTCTGAATATGGTTCATAAGCAGGGATTTCAAACGGAGGTACAATTTTTGCATTTGCATTGTTAGCTGTAACCGGGAATACAATGCGTACACCCATTACAACTTTATCTTTGAAAGGAACTGTGATGTCCTTTTTATCATTCTTTACAGGAGCAGCAATAACCTGTGAAAGGTTAAGGCTCTGAACATTCTGTGCAGAAGAGTTCAACTTAACTTCCCATTCCGGCATAGCCAGAGATGTAAGCATCAACTTTTTCTGTTCTTCTGTAAATGATGCACCAGCTGAAACAGAATAATCCATACAAGTACGTCTGTTCTGAGCGTAAACAGGATTTCCTTCTTTGTCTGTTACTGCTTCGCCGCTCAGATCAGTTTTCTGAACAATGTCAGCATTAAGCAATGAAAAATCAATGAGCGTTGCTTTTTCAGCAAAAACAAATGCTCCCGCTAATAACAGCGCAACCGTTAGATAAGACTTTCTCTTCATTCCGAAGCTCCTTTTTAAACAACTAGATGTTAGCCTTTATATATAATAGTATCCATGAACGACCGCTTTTTGTCAACGTTTTTTTATCCATTAACAAATATCGTTTCCGGGATTTCATGGCCATCGGCGAACATCTTAATATTCTTAATATATTTGAAATTATGCAGAATATTTTTTCTGAATAACACAAACCCTAAATTAATATCAGATGAACTACTGTCACTCTTTATTATATCACCTGAAAAATTTATGAACAATGTTTTGTTCTTAAAAAAACAAAAAAATGTGGTTGTACCATGCGGAAAAACAGAGCGATAACGCGGATTCTGCGGCCCCAGCAGAAGTTCTTCCACAAACAGCTTCAGCTGCTTATCTTTTGAAACAAGAGGGAATTTTCGCTCTTCCAGACAAATTCGACCGGAATCAAAAGACTGAAACAGAAAAGTTTTTCTTACAACCGGCTTATGAATAAACCATAGCAGAAGAGAAAAAATAAAAGCACAAACTGGTATGATTATAAGAAACTTTTTCTGTTTTTTACTCATTAGTTTTGGTAAATCCTCTTGAACGTTCAAAATGCACGATAAACGCACCGAGTCCATTATAAATGCCATTGGCAATCTTTTTCAAGTACGCAGTGTCATTCAATAAAAGGGCTTCTTTTTCGTTTGTAACAAAACCTATTTCAGAAAGAACGCTCGGCATTTTTGCATTACGCACGACAAACCATTCATCAGCTTTTATTCCGCGGGCTACAGATTTACCGGCTAACTGTGCCTGAAGTCCGTCCATTACGAATTTTGCAATAAGAATACTTTCTGTTGTAAATTCTTCTTCCATCATGGAATTCAACACTGTAAAAAGTGAATTATCCTGCGATTTATCTGAAGATAATACAGTTCTTCTATAATCCGGCCTCAGAAACCAGACTTCATAGCCGGATGCTTTTTTGTCTAGCGAAGCATTTGCATGTATTGAAATATAAATGGCAGCTTCGTTATCTTTTAATTCAATTGAATTTGCAATTTCGGTACGTTCACTTAAAGAAAGAAATGTATCCGTACTGCGCGTTAAATAAATTTTTTTATCCGGATAGCCGGCTTTTAAATGCGAATAAAGCATTTTTCCGACAGCCAGAGTTACATCTTTTTCCCGAACGGTAATTTTTTTGCCGTTTACAGTATATGTTCCCATTGCCCCCGGATCTTTACCTCCGTGGCCAGGGTCTACTATAACAGCCCCGATTTTAAACGAAGTACCATCCGTTTCAGTCTGAAAGAATTTTTCAGACTGCTGCAAAAACTGGTTTGAAATTTCAAGTTTTCCTTCATTAAGTGAAACAGGTTCAATCAAAACAAGACGCCTGTTATCTAAAAGAGCAATATTATCCCCTGCCCTGAAAGAAATCTGATGTCCGTTTTTTTCAAGAATACCTGAACCTGAAAGCGGATCATAATATACCATCGTTCCTGTTTTTGAAGATTCTGTGAGCAAATCTAAAGAGAAAACAGGTCTTACAAAAAGAACACAGATAAAAAGAAAAGTCAAAAAATACTTGTACAGGCAGCGTTGATGAGAAGAACTTTGTAAAAACAAACGGCGAACCAAATGAAAACAGAAATGCCTTATGTTACTCAATGTCTGCAACATACAAAACTCCCTGAATTCCACCACGAATCAGTGCATTCCAGAAGCGGTAAGAATCAAATTTTCTATGCTTAGGACAAATTTTATCAAATCTTTGTAAAGTCTGCTTTATCGTACAATAATTCCAGTCAACAATATTTTTTTCTGCATATTCTTTTAAAAATGACGGTAAAAATTCAGAAACCGGAACGTCAGCCGGAATAATATGAATCTCAGAATGCAGTTTTTCAAGTTCATGTGCTGTTTTTTCATCAAGTTCGTAAGCAGGCGGAGGGAATCCTTTTTCTGATTTTTCCGTTAAGCCAGAAAGGAATGCATCCGTATAATGATTATTTGGCTGAAGCCTTACAGTTATTTTTCTTATGGCTTCTTCAGCAGCAAAAACAGCTTCTTCCCTTGAAGGTGCGCATGTAATTATGTTTCCGCATTTTTCAACATTGTTACGCGGAAAGTTTACGTTTTTTCCTGCAAGGAGACGAGGTAAAACATCTTTTACGTATTTTACATTTGAAGCTTCTTCAAGTCCTTCAACAGATTTTATTATGCCAGGGATGGAAATCCACGCCCTTTCTGCACTTGTGCGGACACAGCGGATATCATAAATCTTAAACGGGGCTTTTGCATTTTTATTGTTTTCCGGCGGAATGAATTCAAGTTCTTCTTTATGAGATTCAAGATATTTTGCATCAAGCCCGCAGGAAACAGAAAGAGCTTCTTCTGTTAACGGACAGTCAGACGCATACGGATAAGTCCAGCCGGACATGTAACCACCAGAAAGCCGGGCTGCAATTTCGCCGATCATCGGGCCATTTTTTGTAAGTTTTATATCCGCCTTTGCCGCTCCACGAGTAAGACCTAAAGAACTTATACCAAGTGCAAATGCAGAAACAAGACGGCAATAATCTTTTTTTGAACAGATTGTAGGCATTGTATGCCCTACTTCTATAAAATACGGCGGATATTTTATATGGCGGTCTGCAAAACCGGTAATAAATAATTTTCCGTCATATAAAAGTGAATCAATAGAATATTCAGGGCCTTCCATATAATCTTCAAGGATTGCTGTTAAAGTACGTGAATTATGAACGGCTGAATCACAGGCTGATTTTAGTTCTTCAAAATTCCTTGCAAGGCGGCAGCCACGTCCGCCCATGTTATCTACAGGTTTTACAACAACCGGAAAATTAAAATTATGCACAGAAAGTTCACTGTCAGAATTTTCTTCTGTAATTTTAATAAATTTCGGTGAAGGAACTGATGCTTTTTCGAAGCAGGAGCGCATAACGGTTTTATTACTCGCGTTTTTTGCAGCCTGCAAAGAATGCCCAGGAAGAGCGCATTTTTCTGCAACAGCTGCTACTGAAGCAGAAAAATCTGTTCCTGCTGTAAAAACGGCTTTTAAACCACCTTTATTTATTAATTCCATCCCCAGTTCAACAAGAGAATCAACATCTTTTAAATCAACCGGCTTAAATTCATCTGCAAGAGGAACACACACAGCATCAGGATTTCCGTCTACAACAACAGCTTTATAACCAGCTTTTTTTGCGGCAAGAATTGCAGGCTTTTGCATAAGGCCTGCGCCTAATATTAAAATACTTTCCATAAAATTGACCTTATCTTAATTATCTTATCTTCCTGCAATAAACTTCAAAGGTATCACCCAATTTAAACAAACGGCTGAATAACGATAGCATTCTATACATTAGTGAACCTTTTTTCCACCCGTATTTTTTAAATATCGGGAAACGTTCCGGATGATGTCCTGTAGACACAATGCGTACAACTTCAAATCCGAATCTTTTTAA
>JAEEWW010000088.1 GCA_016287815.1 Treponema sp.
AAGTCGATAAAAGTCCGCATAATACGGAAATAATCAATAAACGGTCGCCATAGAGTTTGCCGCGTTCAAGCTGACCTGCACCTAATTCGTTTCCAACCATGATTCCTGCCCCGGATGCAAGCCCGTTACACAGACAGCATACAAGGTCTCGCACAACGGCGGCTATAGAGTTTGCGGCGGCAGAATCTGTTCCAAGGTGTCCCATAAAGGCTGAATAGGAAGTAAAACCAACACCCCAAAAGCAGAATGCACCAAGCAGCGGAAGAAGGCATTTTAAAAAGTCTTTAAAGAGTAATACATTCCGTTTAAATAGATTAAGAAGTGAAAACTCTGTTTTGTTAAGAAAATGAAATACTGTAAGGCATGATACAAATTCTGCAATTCTTGCAATCAGGGTTGCAAGGGCTGCTCCTCTTGCTTCAAGTGCCGGCAAGCCTAAAAGTCCGAAAATAAGCAGTGCATTAAGGAAAATATTAAGAAGAACCGTACAGGAACTAATAATTGCTGCAACATTTGCATAGTCAGAAATTTTAAAGATTACAAGATAGGTCTGAGAAATTCCTGTTAAAAGATAAGAATAGGCTGCGATCTTTAAGTATTTGATTCCGATTTCAATTAATACTGGTTCATTTGTGAAGATTTTCATTAAGAAGTCCGGAAAGAAAAGACATGCTGCAAAGAAAATAACGGAAATAAAAAATGATAGCTTCATTCCAATGGAAAAGATGTAATTAAGGGATTTGAAGTCCTTTTTGCCCCAGTATTGTGCGCCTAAAATTGTTGTTGCTGTAATTATTCCGCCAAGAATCATGTTTTGGACAAACTGAATCTGTGTTGCAAGTGATACTGCTGCCATTGAATTCTGGCTTGAGTGCCCAAGCATAAAGGCGTCTGCTGCGGCAACAAGAGCAAGCATAAGGCTTTGCAGAGCAATAGGAAGTGATATGTGTATTAATTTTCGATAAAATATTTTATCAGAGAATAATTTGTCAGAAAAAGAATCCGCTGCCATGATTTGTTACCCTGCCTGCTGCCGTATACGGTCAGAATGCCGTTTAATTGCAAGTTTTTGCAATATTAATGAATGTTTATTTTTTTGCTGCTTCGTAAAGCGGATAAACTTTTTCTGAAATAACCTTAAGGTCGTTTATTCTTGATTCATGCGACGGGTGTGTACTCATTATTTCCGGTACGCTTGAAGAACCTGCTGCTGACATTTTTTTCCAGATATTTACGGCTTCGTTCGGATCGTAACCAGCGCGCGCCATCAATTCTGTTCCTACATGGTCTGCTTCTGTTTCGTGCTTTCTTGAAAACGGCAAAGCTATTGTGTATTGTGCTGCAACGCCAAGAATTTGTGTTTTAGTATTGTCCAGCCCTAAAACGGAAGAGGCAGCTGCAAGCCCTATATTCTGTAAGGCCGACTGACTGGCGCGCTCGCGGCTGTGTTCTTTTAATGCATGGGCAATTTCGTGTCCCATAACTGCGGCAAGTTCTCCGTCTGTAAGTTTCAGCGATTCAATAATTCCTGTGTAAACTACGATTTTTCCGCCCGGCATACACCATGCGTTTACAGTATCGTCTGTTATAACGTTTATCTGCCAGTCCCATGAAAGTGCATCGCTTCTGAATGTGCCGACCTGGGCAATAAGACGGTCAGCAATATTCTGGACTCGCTGCAATGTAGCTTTGTTTGTGTTTAAAGTACCTGCTTTCTTTGCCTCTGCAAGAACTTCTGCATAAGAAGCATTTGCGCTCTGTTCTATTTCTGCTTCGGAAATCAGCATGACCTGTTTTCTGTCAGCACCTACATTTCCTGCTGAAGTTGTTGTTGTAACGCAGCCGGAAAGAAAAATTAAAGGTATAGCAATAAGTGATAATCTAATAACGAGTTTATTCATAGCGAAAAAAATATATCACATTTCAGCATGCGTTTCTATCTGTTCGGAAGGAACTGTTTCATTACCTCTTCCATATAAAAACGGTTGTGCTAAAATATATAAAACGGAGATAAAATGATTTACGATAATATTGATTTTCATAATGTTGAGGATTTAAAACAGGTTAATATGCTTCCGGGGCTTCGGCTTGTGCGCTTTCCGAAGAAAGTTCAGGAAGCAATTATTGGAAGCGGACACCAGCATGGCGTTTACCGCTCAATGCGCCCGGACGGTTGTGAGCTTCGCTTTGTAAGTCCTTCAGAAAGAATTGATATTGATTTAATGGCTGTTGGAGAAGATAGTATTGCTTCTGTTTTTTATGGTTCGCGTTTTCATAAAAATGTGGTACTGCCTGCAGGAAAAATTATAACGATTACGCTAAAAGTTCCTGACCAGTATAAAATCAGTGATTTAAAAAAGCTGGAATGCGGCCGGAATGAAAAAACAACTTTTGCAAATAATGTGTGGCGCATTCAGGTAGGCTTGCAGGGATTTGTTCATTATCTTGGCTTGAATTCTTATGCAGCAGAAATCCGTCCACCAAAAGCAGACGAAGTTCCGGCACGTAAATGGCTAGCCTATGGTTCTTCAATTACCTGCGGAATGTGTGCTACAAGTTATGCAAACAGTTATGTAAATAAAACTGCCGTTCATCTGGGCTTAGACGCTTTTAACAAAGCAATGTCCGGTTCATGTTTTATAGAAAATGCCGTTGCCGATTATTATTCTGGCTTTGATGCAGATGTATGTACTTTGGAACTTGGCATAAATATGTGCGGAATTTTTGAGCCTGCTGAATTTAAGGCAAGAGTTGAGTATCTATTGAAAAAAATCAGTGAAAATAAGAGTCTTAAAAAGATTGCGATTTTAGATATCTTCCCGCATCGCGGTGAGTTTACCCTAGATACGGAAACGACCGAATACAAAAATACTCCTATTTATAGAGCGATTGTAAAGGAAGCAGCAGAAAACTGGTGCAAAAAGGACAGCAGGTTTATCTATATACAATCCAAATCAATTCTTCCGGGAACAGAACATCTTTGTACGGATATCCTTCATCCTTCGGACGAAGGTCATTCTGTTATAGCAAGAAAACTTGCTGAATATCTGGCCTGATAAAAGCAGGATGAAGTGCGATGTTAAAAATTTATTGACATCACAATAGTTCAGATATAGTATAGAACTATAAGTATAAGCGACGAAGAGGTCGTAGAAAAAGCTTTGAAAAATCGGGGCTTTTTCTACGACCTCTTTTTTTTGTTCTTATTTAAGAAAGGGGATGTACAAATGAAACTTTCACTTAAAAAATCTTTAATCTGTTTAGCTGCTTTTGCAACTATTGGTTTGTTTGGCTCATGTTCCAAACAAAAATCCGGTCCGATTGTTAACGCAAAAGACGTTAAATGGGACTTTGAAGCTGATGTTGTTGTCATCGGTGCTGGCGGTTCAGGTCTTCCTGCCGGTTTAAAAGCTGTTACCGATGGTGCATCTGTTCTTGTTGTTGAAGCCAACTATGATTGTGGTGGACATGCTTCTGTTTCTGAAGGTCAGCTTCATTCCGGTGGTAGTACTTCTTCTCAGCAGGCTGCCGGAATAGAAGATTCCTCAGACCTTTATTTTTATGATCACACACGTTCTGATTTGGATTCAAGATTTAACGATCCTGTGTATGTACGCTCTGTTGCTAACAGTATGCGCGAATGTTACGAATTCATTCTTAGTGAAGGAATTATTGTTCAGGACATTGAGCCTATGATTCGTGGCTACTACCGTGATGGTGGTTATGATGCTGATGGTGTTGCCCGCATGACTTATGTTGACGCTTCAAAGTGGGAAAATGATATTACCGGTACAAAGAATAACGGTATTGGTGTTACCCGTCCTCTTGAAGAAAGTTTAAGAAAAAAAGGCGGAAAATTCCTTATGAACTACCATATGGACACAATTTATCGTGAACCTAATGGCGGAAAAGTACTTGGAATTCAAGCTTCTTATACACCTCATATTATGCCTGGACAGAGTGAACCTCTTAAAAGCTTTATGAGCGAAGGTAATATCGATTGCAAAAAGAAGAATGTAAATGTAAAAGCAAAAAAAGCTGTAATTATATGTACAGGTGGTTCAATCGGTAATTTGAATTTCCGTACAATGTTTGACCCGCGTCTTGGCCCTGAATTTGACGGTCTTGCCGGTATGCCATTCTCTGACCAGGATGCATCAGGTGAATTAGCTGCAATGAAGATTGGTGCTGCATTGGGTTCTCTTGCCGGTTACATGGTAGATATGGGGGCTGCAATTGGTCCTGTTTCCAGAATGGGCTGTCAGTACGGGTATGGTAACGGCTTTAATGAAAAGAGTAAGGTTTGGGCTTTGTTCCGCAAAACAGGTATTGCTCCTGACTATTCAAGTCTTGTTCTTGTAAATATGCTTGGTCAGCGCTGTGGAAATGAAGATTTGTGTAAACTGCGTCGTTTCCCTCAAAGTTATGAATTCCTGAATACTTATTTGAACAGTGTATTTATTGACCGTGACGGTGATGGAAATGCTGAAGTTATGACAGGTCCTCTTTGGGCAATTTTTGATCAGGCTGCTGCAGATCGCAACGACTGGGATATGGAAAAAGCTGTTGATTATGAAAACGGTTATGCATTTAAGGCAGATACTCTTGAAGAACTTGCTAAAAAACTTGTTAATAAATATTACGAAGATGTAAAAATGGATCCTGCAGTTCTTGCTGATACAATTAAACGCTACAATTCATTTGTAGAAAAAGGTAAGGATGATGACTGGGGTAAAACCAGTCTTGACAACAAGATTGAAAAAGGTCCTTTCTATGCATGCTGGGCAACACCAAACCTTCATGATACTCTTGCGGCTTTGCGTGTAAACGGACAGATGCAGGTTGTTGATCTTGACGGAAAGGTTATTCCTTCGCTTTTTGCTGCAGGTGAATCAAGCGGCGGTATGCATGTACATGGTCTTGGTCGTGTAATTACCAGCGGCTTTATTGCAGGTCGTTCTGCAGCTTCTGTTGATGCAAAAGGAATTGCAACTGCTGATACAAGCTTAAAGCCTGAATTTGCAGGTGATGAAACAAATTACCGTACAAAAACTGACAAGGCAGAATATTATAGTCAGCGTGGCGGTTCTTCCGGAACATTGACATATTCAGAAAAAGTGGAAGAACTTAAAAATCTTTCTAAGTCTCCGAAAACATCTGCCGGTAAACCTGTTGCCAAGAAATCTGCTTCTCCTTCTGCCGGAAACACTTATATTGGAACTTCTGACAAGGGAATGGGCGGTGCAATTCAGGTTCAGATTACAACTATGACTGGAAAAATGATTGATATCAAAGTTCTTAAACAGAATGAAACTCATGGAATTGGCGATGTTGCTCTTCCGAAACTGGTTGCAGATGCTATGAAAAAGCAGAGTGCAGATGTTGATATTATTTCTGGTGCTACAATTACTTCAAATGCATTTAAGGAAGCTTTGAAAAAAGCGCGTTCTAAAGGTGGTTTGAACTAATTTGAACTAAACAAAAAAAGCTGTAAGCCTTATGACTTACAGCTTTTTTTTTACGTTTTTTTGAAATTACTTGCCCTGTTTTTTGAAAGTTTTTACACCTTCAATAACAAGTACAACTGCAAGAATTGCCATTGCTGAAGCAAAGCCAAGCTGGAACCAGTTGCCCCAGTGGAATGCATTCTGAGCACCTGCGGCCATTGCACTTACCTTAGCGATAACAGTGTATACAAGCTGAGTAAGGGTAGCGGCAAGCATGAATACTGTTGGAATAAGGAACATTTTGTTGTTTTTTCCAACCTGTCCAAGCCATGCAGCTACAGCCATAAGTGCAATACCTGCCAGAAGCTGGTTTGCAGAACCGAATAATCCCCAGATCTGAGAAAGTGAAAGTCCGCCGAGAATACAACCGATGATTACCATCAAAGCTGTTCCTACAAAAGGATTTGCAATGCATTTTCTGAACGGTGTTTTTGCTTCTTTCTATGTAGGCTCATCATCTTTGAGGAAAAGTTCTGAGAACATGAAACGGCTCAAACGAGTTGCTGAATCAAGAGATGTAAGTGCGAATACCGAAACTGCAAGAGTAAGAAGAGCCTTGATTGTATTGCAAGCCATGAGCCATAGAAAACATAGCCTGCGAAAAGCAAAACGATTGCAGCAAGAATGATTAATAATGCTGTCATCTCTCTCTCCTTTTATCCCGGCAATAGTAGCGGGTGTTATTTTTATAGCGAGCTTACAATCTTCTTTAAATCTGAACCGCGACGATTTGTAACGGAACGACCTGTTGAAGTTTCATAAGCTAATGCGTGAAATGCACTCCAGCCATAAAGACCGAATTTATATGATTTGTAATATTTTGCTTTTTTGATTGGTTTAATTGCTTCTGAATCAATTTTGTCTGGAAGAATTATTAAAGTTATGTCTGAGTTTCTGTGTCCGTTGTACGGATTGATTTTGGAAAGTCCATTATTCCATGCTGATTCAGCGAAGGAAGAAAATGAATCCGATGTAAGGAATTCTGATTGTGCAAAGAACACATATTCGTTTGAATCTATATCTGCAAGTTTTGCAGCTTTTGTTAAAAAATATTGTTCGCTGTGGGAATGAAATTCTGCGAGGGAACAGAAAGGCTTTTCAACGCCGTTTGTACTGACGTTGTAGTAACGCTCAAAGGAGTGGAGAAGTTTTTATAACTCGGTTTCAGCATAGCTGATTTTTTGCGTGGCTTCGTTGCCTTTCATAATACTGCATGATATTAAGTATAATTAAAGTGAACAATAAGTTATTGATAAAAAATACGTAAAAATTGCATAAATATTTAAAGTTTATGCATAAATTGATTTAAAATGGCTCATTTACCTGACGTGAATATTTTGTTATAATATTCCTTACTATTTTTCTTATTTTAATTTGTTTTTTGTTTTCAGGAGTTTAATATGGATAATGAAGTTAGAGTTCGCTATGCACCGTCGCCAACCGGCATGCAGCATATTGGCGGTGTTCGTACTGCGCTTTTTAATTACTTGTTTGCCCGTTCAAAGGGCGGAAAATTTATTCTTCGTCTGGAAGACACAGACCGCACACGTTATGACGAAAAATACGTAAAAAATCTTTACGATACTATGGCCTGGCTTGGCATTGAATGGGATGAAGGCGGCGACAAGGGCGGTGACTACGGTCCTTATGTTCAGAGTGAACGCTTTGAGCTTTATAAAAAATATGCCATGAAGCTGATTGAAAACGGTGAGGCTTATTACTGTTTCTGTGATGCAGAACGCCTTGACCGCATCCGCAAAATTCAGACTGAAAACAAAATGGCTCCTGGCTATGACCGCAACTGCCGTCATCTTACACCGGAAGAAGTAAAGGCAAATCTTGATGCCGGTAAACCTTACGTAATCCGTTTAAAGGTTCCTATGGAAGGCGAAACAAAGTTCCATGATCACATTCTTGGCGATATTATCTGGAAGAATGAAGATATTTCTCCTGATCCTGTTCTGTTAAAGTCAGACGGATTTCCAACATATCACCTTGCAAACATTGTTGACGACCACATGATGAAAATCAGTCACGTAATGCGCGCACAGGAATGGATTCCTTCAACTCCGCTGCACGTTCAGATGTACCGTTCTTTCGGCTGGGAACATCCGGAATTCTGCCACCTTCCGATGGTAAACGGAGCAGACGGTAAAAAGCTTTCTAAAAGACACGGTTCAACTTCCGTAAATGAATTCCGTGCACGCGGTTATCTGCCGCAGGCAATTGTAAATTACGTTGCAATGCTCGGCTGTTCTTACGAAGAAGGCAAGGAATTCTATACTCTTGAAGAACTTGCAAAGGCTTTCAAGCTTGAACACTTGAACAAAGCTCCTGCAGTTTTTGACTACAAAAAACTTGAATACTATAACGGAAACTATATCCGCCAGCTTTCAACAGAAGAACTTTACAAGTGGACCTTGCCGTTCATTACAGGAACCGGTGATGCAACGCTTGAAATCAATCCTGAAAATCCGCAGCCAGCTCCAAAAGTTGGTCCTGAATATTCTGGTGTTGCCCTTGGAGAAGACGGTGAGCCATACTGCGTTGATAAATCAATGAATATGACAAGTGCTGACGTAAAGAATACTTTGTTAGGCCTTATGCCGCTTATTCAGGAACGCCTTAAGTTCTTAACGGAAGCTGCAGAAATGGTTCACTTTATGTTTACAGAACCTGCTGTTCCGCCTGTAGACCAGCTTGTTCCAAAGCGTCTTGATGCTGCAAAAACAAAAGAAGTTCTGGAAAATGCAAAAGAATTTGTTGAAAAAGTATTCGAACTTGACCATGAAGGTGCTGAAGAATTCGCTAAGACAAAAGCAGAATCTCTTGGAATTAAGCTCGGTGACTTTATGATGCCGATTCGTATGGCAGTTACAGGAAGCCGCGTTTCTCCTCCTTTAATCGGTTCTATTGCTGTTTTAGGCAAAGAGCGCTCTATTGAAAGAATTGAACGCACGATTGCGACTTTGTAGAAGTTTCTAAATTGGTAGAATAAAACAACGCTCTGTCCGAAAAGGGGCAGAGCGTTATTTTTTTTAGGAGGACTTTTAGTTATTTGAGTTTTTAGATATTATTTAGTCTAGCTTTGGATTATCAACTTCGACTTTATCTGAATCCTGGAAAGGTGCAAGGGAAGAAACCATCCGCATTACGGCATTTGAACGGTTTATAACATAGTGAACTTCCTTTGGTTCGATATGAATAAACTGCCCCTTTGTAAGATGATGAACTACATTGTCAACTACAATATCAACTTCTCCTTCAAGGATGTAGAAATTTTCTTCCATTACATTGTGGTAATGCGCTCTGAAATCCTGTCCTGCCTGAAACTGCACAATTGCAAAATTCATTCTGGGACCTTTCATTAAATATTTAGGACCGCTGTCCTTAAATCTGTATTCCTTATCTTTTTCGTCTACTATAAACATTGTTTTTCTCCTCTTTATGTTATGCAAATTATAAGTTGTCTGATTTTAGCAGAAAGCCTGTAAAATCAAATGATTAAATTCCCGGCGCACTCCACATGTATCTGGTGATTTTTTCATCGCTAAGTTTAAGCTGTGCGGCATAAACTTTTTCCCATTGTGCAAAAATCTCCATGTATTTTTTGTGTAGTTCCATATCCGGTTCAAACGTAGTTTCAATTTTAACCATTTTTTCTGCGGCTTCTTCCAGTGATTTATAAATTCCGACTCCGTTTGCAGCTATCATTGCAGCTCCTAAAGCAGTAGCTTCCTTAACTTTTGGAATTTTTACAGGAAGTCCTAGAACGTCGGCAAGAATCTGCGACCACAATTTGCTTTTAGAAGCTCCGCCTGCAAACGTGATATAAGAAGGCATATTGCCTGTAACTTCTTTTACAAGTTTTAAATGACCGTAAGTTATATAGGCTGTGTTTTCAAGGATTGCCCGGTAGAATGTGTATTTGTTGAATTTTTCAGGATCCAAATCGAAGTTTGTGAACGTTGGAGCTGCGTGTCTCCAGCTGATAAAATTCATCACGTCGCTGAAGGTACAAAGCATTCCATAGCTGCCTGCAGGAATTTTTACGGCATGTTCGTCCATTATCTGATAAACATCTTTGCCTTTTTTTTCAGCTTCTTTAAGCTGTGCATCACAGAAAGCATCCCTGAACCAGCGCATTACAAGTCCCGGTTTAAAAGCCAGGGCTTCATACTGCATTGTGTCTTTCTGAACATGACAGTTTACGCGGATTTCGCAATTTGGCGAAAGTTCTGCATTTTTTGTGTTGAATTCGTACTGCCAGAAACTTCCTCCAAAAACTGCACCCTGATTTTCTTTTATAGCACCTACACCGATTGTTCCAAGTTGGGCATCTCCGCCGCCTACAATCAATGGTGTTCCTTCTGCAAGACCTGTTTCTTCAGCTCCTTTTTTGCTGACTTTTGCAGCGAGTGTGCCGCATTCCTGAACGGCAGGAAAAATATCGTCACGAAGTCCGCATTTTTGAGCGATAGACTTGTCAAATGTTCTTGTCTGCAAATTGAATAAACCGCTTGTTGAACCGTTGCTTGGTTCC
>JAEEWW010000089.1 GCA_016287815.1 Treponema sp.
CGTTCTTCCATTTCTTCAACGAGGCGGGCTGCCCTGTTATAACCGATTTTAAGCCTGCGCTGAATATACGAAGCACTTGCCTTTCCTGCCTGAATTACAATATCCAGAGCTTTTTCATAAAGCGGATCTGCACCTTCACTAAATAAATCCTGCTGACCGTCATCTTCATCTTCTTCTTCAACAAAGATTTCTTCATCAATGTATTCCGGCGGGCCATACTGGCGCACATAATCAACAACGTTTTCTACTTCGTTATCGCTTATGAAGGTTCCCTGTATACGGATCGGGAAAGGATCAACGGCACTAGCGTAAAGCATATCACCACGGCCAAGAAGCTTTTCAGCACCTACCTGATCAATGATGATGCGGCTGTCGGTTTTTGAAGCAACCATGAATGCAATTCTTGAAGGTATGTTTGCCTTGATCAAACCGGTGATTACATCAATAGAAGGGCGCTGGGTTGCAAGGACAATGTGAATACCAATTGCACGGCTCATGGCTGCAAGACGTGAAATTGTTGATTCCAGTTCCTTGCCGGTCGTTGCCATAAGGTCTGCAAATTCATCAATAACAACAACTATGTAAGGGAGTTTTTCTGTTGCTATATGGCGTTCTTCTATGCGTTTGTTATAGTTTGAAATATCGCGGACACCCATTCCGTCCAGCAATGCATAGCGGCGTTCCATTTCACACAGACAATACTGCAATGCCTGAAATGCTTTTTTAGGTTCGGTAATTACCGGCGTTAAAAGATGCGGAATGTCATTATAGAGTTTTAATTCAACGATTTTCGGATCGATAAGAATAAGTTTTACTTCGTTCGGAGAACGTTTATACAGGATAGAAAGAATCATGCTGTTTACACAGACAGATTTTCCGGCACCGGTTGCACCAGCTATAAGAAGATGAGGAGTTTTAACCAGATCGATTATCTGCGGCTCGCCTTCAATATCTTTACCAAGAATTACCGGTACTTTCATTTTCTTAAAGGCATCTGCGTCTTTTTCAATTATTTCCCTAAAACTTACAATAGCCCTGTCTTTGTTTGGAACTTCTATACCTACAGCCTGTTTGCCAGGTATTGGAGCAACGATACGTACGCTGCTTGCGGCGAGCCGCAGAGCAATATTATCCTGTAACGCTGCAATCTTACTCAACTTTACACCTGGAGCCGGTAGAATTTCAAACATTGTTACAACAGGTCCTTTACGTATTCCGATTATCTCTGCATCGATTTTGAATTCGCTTAATGTTTCTTTTAAGTTTAAAGAAGCCTGTCTTGTTTCATCATCTATAACCCAATATGGTTTATCATCATACTGGCTTAAAATACCTTCTACAGGAATTTTATAAGGCCCTTTTTTTCTTGCAGGAACACTTGGAATAACTGCAGGTTTTTCTGGAACAGCTGTATTTTCTATGTTTACTTCGGTCTCTTCGCTATTAGATTCATTATTGTATGCTTCATTGTCAGCATAATCTGCTTCATCATCAGCGCTTTCTATAACCGGTTCTTCGATAAAACTTTCGGATTTTGCTGCACTTTCATTTATGTTGTTTTCATCGCCTTCATAGTCTGCAATTTCGTTGTATGAAGACTCTTCGGAACTTTCTTGCATTTCAGGCTCTATATCTGTTTCCGGCTCGTATTCGGTTTCATTTTCGATATCATCTTCAAGTCCGGCTTCTTCTTTTATGTCTGCATCCATCTGGGCAAAAACACTGGAGATTCCGCGGAAATCTACAGTATTAGCCTGTGCGGTGCTTGAATCGTCATCATCTTCTTCGTTTAAATCAACGTCAAAGAAATCCGGTGGAAGTGTTTTTCCGCTTGCAAAAGTATTGTTTTGTGCATTTTCGATTATCTGATTTTCGGCCTCATCTTCCATTTCTTCCATTAAGGAACTTTCTTCGGCTAACTCTTCTTCTGTGAGCGGCTGAGTTAAAGCATCGAATTCTTCCTGTGTAATTAAAGAAGAAATTGTTGCAGGGGTATCAGGAGAATCATCAAAAGAAGTATCTTCTGCTGGTGTCTGGCTCTGACCTTCAAATGGAATCTCAGAATCTTTTTCAGAAGTTGGTTCAGCATTTTCCGTAACTTCTGTGGTTTCCTGAACAGAAGCATCTGCATCTTTTTCTGCAGAAGAATTTTCTGCTACAGGCTCTGAACTTGTTTCGGTATCAGGTGTAACATTTTCTGCATTCTGCGGAGTTACACTTGTTTCCGGTATTTCTTCTTTTGCCGAAACTTGTGCAGTCTCTGATACATCAGGATTTAAAGACTGTGCTGCTGCGGCCTGTTTACGTTCTGCAATAGCTTCGGCTAAAGCTGTTTCTGTAATTTTCGCTTCCTGTGTTTTTGGAAGATTATCAAAAACATGATTAAAAACAGGTGAAATCTGTACCGGCTTTTCTGCTGTTTCTTGTGTTTCCTGTACAGGAGCTTCTACCGCGGCCGCAGTTTCTGCAATATTATCTGCATTATTTGCGTTACCTGCGCCAGTTGTACCAGCACTAGCAGATTTAACGCTAGCTGCCGCAGCATTTGCTTTTACCGGGTTTACAGGAGAATCAGCTACAATTGTTTTGTCTCCGCCCGGAATATTTTCATATTTATGTTCTACATTGTTGATAATTACTTTTCTTGCCGGAATGTTTTTCTGTTTTGATGAGGATGCAAGTTTTTGCCCGATGATATTAAAAAACAGATATTCAATAACAACAATTCCCAGGCTTATAATCAGCGTAAATGCAATCTTGATATTTAAAATCGGTCCTTCTTCGTAATATGCCATCGTGCGGCAGATTCTTTCTGCAAGAACCATAGTAAAGAACGGAAAGAAACTTAAAAGAAGAGAAACAGCCCTTTTAAAATTCCATACTGAAGAAAAAGAAAAGCATGCAACTACAAACAAAAAGATTGGTATTAAGATGCTGCATGTTCCATATACGGATTTTAAAATCAGTCCTATACGAAAGAAAAGAGAAATACGTGCGTTGTCAAAGCCGATTCCCATGAACTGAACCAACAGCGCAATAGAAAAGAAAGCAGCCAAAACAACAAGAAGTATTCCAGAGCAAATATTTAGTATTTCATGTTTTTTCATTTAATGTCTCACCAATTTTTAAACTGTCTAAAAAACAGACAGAAATGTATACGATTCATTATCGGCGTTTTTTTAATTTGATTTTAGGGGAAAAGGACATAAAAAAAGACCGCATAGATTTTACTCTATACGGTCAAAAAATTCTAAACAGACTTCAAAATAAGTTAAAATTTTGAAATTGTCGTGTTTGGTTATTTGCGGCTTCTATCTATCAGCTCAATGCATTTGTCACCAAGATTATCAATGGTAACTCCAAGAACAGAAGCTACAAAAGCTAAAACAACTACTCCTAAAATAGATACTAAACAAAGTAGCATAAAATCTCTCCTAAATTTTCAGTTTTGCAGAACTAATAGAGCCTGAACTATTTGAAAAAGAAGAAGACACAAATTAAGACAACAGCAACAATAGATATAATGATAATTTCTGACATAAAATACTCCAAAAATGAGAAAAATTTATAATAAAAAAAACAAAGGGTTTTGTTTGCTGCAAACTTGCTGCTTTGCAAATTTGCAATTAAATTTTTGGAAAGTATTTAGAACAGTGTTTGAAGCAGAATCAGGTTTTTAATATGTTTTGGAAGCAGAAGAATTCTGGTTGTAGAAAGGGTACTTGAGCAAAACGAAGAAAAATTGAATGCAAAAGAAGCTTTTTTTATAAATTTAGCAGAAGAAAAATCATGAAACGAATTTGATTTCTTCTGAGAACGGGAAAATGTTTTTCCAGAAACTTTAGATTCGTTTACAGTGGCATCAGCCAGATATTGTACCGAGGAATGGTACGTAATAATTTTTAAATCTTCTGAAGAAAAAGAAAACACCGCTTTCTGTACAGTCGTTCCAATATTTGCTGAAAGCAAAAGAAGAATGGAAAGAAATAAGTACAAAAACCGGTGTTTCATAAGCATTGCGACTTATTGCCGCAGGAATCAACTGTTAGCGTGAGTAGTATTCAACTACGAGCTGATCGTTGATTTCAACTGGAAGTTCAGCGCGCAAAGGCATTCTAGCAAGTTTACCGCTCAACTTTTCTTCATCGCGTTCGATGTAAGGGCAGTTGAAACGAGCTGTTCCCAAGAAGTTCTGTTTGAAAGTATCAATCTTCTGAGATTTTTCGCGCAAAGAAATTACATCGCCTTCTTTAATTTCATAAGACGGGATGTCTACTTTTTCGCCATTAACCAGGATGTGTCCGTGGTTAACGATCTGACGAGCCATACGGATTGAATTAGCAAATCCAATGCGGTATACAAGGTTGTCAAGACGGCGTTCCAAAGTAATCAACAGGTAGTCACCTGTTCTCTGACCTTTCTTTGTCTTAGCTTTTGCGTAGTAGTTGCGCAACTGCTTTTCAAGAATTCCGTAATAGGCTTTAACCTTCTGCTTTTCAATCAACTGTCTTCCGTATTCAGATTCCTTGTGTCTTTTCTGGAAAGCAGGAGCCTTTGCTCTGTCAAGAGCTTTCGGATGTCCACATGTGTTTACGCCTAAACGGCGGCATTCCTTAAAACGAGGGCCTCTTCTTGTTGCCATGTTATAAGTCCTTTTCTTTTATGCTTTTACAAGCAGTAATTTGCCGCGGTACTTAGTATTGAGGATATTAGTACCAATTAGCATAAATATTACATTTTAGCAAAAAATTGTCAATGCATGAAAAAAGTTGGAAAAACCTGCCGGGTTTGAGGCTTGTAACAGTACATACACTTTACTAATGAAGTTTGCGCTATGGAAGACTAGCGGCATAAAAGGACATCAACAATGTGGGAACTGGCGCCGAGTAATTCAGGACGTTCACAGGTGGCAAGCTGATATTTGATAAAATACTCAAAGGTTTCTTCGTCCATGGCATTAAGTTCCCGGCGCATGTAGTCTGCTGCACCATCCGGTGCAAATATTTTTATTCTTGAAAGTCCGGCTTTTTTATTCAGGTTTTCTAAATCTTCCAGACGGACATAACTGTACAAATCTTCATCTGTGGTTATTGCCTTAAAATCAGAAGAAATCGTGTTATTTTGAAGACATTCTTTTAAATGATTTTGCTTGAAACAATAGGTTAGAATGCTGTATTCATTCATTATGTATGCAACAAGAATTATTCCATTTTTCTTGGTTACGCGTTTGGCTTCTGCAAAAACCTTAAGGCGGTCTTCTTCCGTGTGCAGGTGATACATTGGGCCAAAAATCAGCGTAATATCAAAGGTGTCGTTTTCTAAAAAATGCAGGTCTCTTGCATCACCAGGCCAGCATTTGACCATTTCGTGCTTGGCAAGAAGAATATCAAGGTTGTGTTTTACAAGTTCTACGGCTGTTACGTCAAAACCTTCACGGGCAAGCGCAACGGAATAACGGCCTGTTCCGGCACCTAAATCAAGTATTTTGGGGTTTTTAATGTTGCGTTCAGCTATAAGTTCGTGAAGTTTTGCCATTGTAACAGAAAATTCTACTTTGCCGTGTCTGGTTGTGAGCCTGTGGTCTTCTTTGAATTTGCCGTAATATTGTTCAAGTTTTGTCATTGCATGTTGATTTTGAAGGAAGAAAGAAAGTTTTGCAACTGTTCTAATGAATTAAAGATGAATTGAAGAAATTGCATAAAAAACATATTATGCATTTATGCGTAGATTTTTTAGTTTTTCAATATTAGGGGCTTTGCTTTTTGGTCTTGTTTCCTGCAAAAAAATAGAAGGCCCCAGGACAGAACTTGTTTTTGGAACGGTTTGTACAGTAAACGCTTTTAATGATGGAACGGCATCTTTATATAATGAACTGTTTTCCCGTCTGCATGAGCTTGATAATAAATTCAGCACGACAATTTCTTCTTCGGAAATAGAAAAAATCAATTCCATGGCAGGAGTTGAAAGTGTAGAGGCAAGTGAAGAAGTGCTTGCTGTATTAAAAATAGCATTGGCATTTTCCAAGGTTACTGACGGCGCATTTGATCCCACGATTGGACCTGTTGTAAAACTTTGGGGCATTAACACAGACCATGCGCATGTTCCTGAAAAAGCTGAGCTTGATAAAGCGCTTGCTCTTGTTGGCTGGCAGAAGGTTCAGATAGAAGGAAATAAGGTTTTTCTTCCGCAAAAAGGTATGCGCCTTGATTTAGGCGGAATTGTAAAAGGATACGCTGCTGATGTTTTGAAAGACATTTTAAAAACAAATGGTGTTAAACAGGCAATTATCGACCTGGGCGGAAATGTTTATACCGTTGGAAGAAAAAAGGATAAATCCTTGTGGCGCATTGGTATAAAAAACCCTCAGGCTCCGGAAGGAAGCCCTGCTGCGGTTTTAAGTCTGCCTGAAGTTTCTGTTGTTACAAGCGGCGTTTACGAGCGCTATTTTATAAAGGACGGTGTACGCTATCATCATATAATTGACGCAAAGACCGGCTACCCTGTAGATAATGGAATTACAGCTGTTTCTATTATTAGTGAATCAAGTACGGCATGTGATGCGCTTTCTACAAGCCTGTTTATTTTGGGTATGGAAAAAGGCTTTGCCCTGATTGAAGAACTTGAAAAAGAAAATATCCTGACAAAAGGTGTAATCGGCGGCAATCGTACAGCAAATACAGATGCAAAAAATGACAGTACCGACGGAATGGGAATGTGGCTTTTTGGAAGCGGGGCTGTAAGTGATGCGGATAATAGTAGTATGGCATTGACGGCAAACGGGCTTCCATATATAGAAAAGCCTGAAGGTTTTAATACTGCGCTTAATGCGGTTTACATTGACAGTGAAAATCAGATGTATCCGACAGCAGGCTTAGAAAGTATTATAAAATAAATATTGTTATGTCTACGCCGACGTTGTTTCTAATTTGATATAGCGAGCGCGTGAATGATATTTTTCAGTGAATCTGAAATATAGGGCTATATAAAAAGGCTGCCAGGGAGAAGGCAGCCTTTTTTGTCAGTTGTAATATGCGTTATAAACAGTTGATGTTTTAAGAGAATCTACATTCTTTAATACACCAAGTTCTTTTAAGAAATCCTGCATTTTCTGACGTTTTGCTTTAGCATCTTCATAGTTGTCTGCATCAAATGAAAACTCTGCCAGATATTCAACTTCATGTGTTTTCTGATTTTCAATTGGCCAGACTTCTACAGAAACTTTTACACCGTTAGCTTTTCCTTTGTATTTTTTGTAAACAATTGGGCCAACAAATTTTCCTTTTTTCAAAGCCTTTGTTCCCCAGTTTTTCTTTCCAAAGTTTGCTTCAATTGCAGGCATGTTTTCTGCAGCAACTTTAAGACCGTCTGCAAGTTCCGGAAGAACTAAATCACCATAGCCTTCGTTAGAAGGTTCATAGTCCATGGAATAGCTGAGGGTCATTTTGCTGTATCCCCAGTCAATTTCAGGTTCAAGCTCTTTCTGATCTGCAAAGCCGTCTGCTTTTGCAAGGGCAAGAGCAGCGTCAATGTTTCCGTCTGTTACGGCATATCTTTTTTTGTAAGTATATTCAAATTTCTTTGCACCGCCTTTTACGCGAAGGCGGTTTGTCCATCCGGCTTCATTAAAAGCTTTTTTCTTGTTATCCAGGTAAGTAACATTTATAGGGGTTGGTTTTCCAAGTCCAAAGGCTTCAATATAAGTCTTGCTGATGCTTGTTTTATCGCTTTCATCAAGAACCTTATTATCAAGAATAAATTTTACTTCAAAAGGGATGTCTTCTGCAGTTGCAAAAAACATTGGACTTACAGCAAAAGCCAAAGCAGCAACGGCTTTTACGATAATACGGGTCATTTTTTTCATTACGAGAATCCTCCTTAATTTAAATGAAAAACATTTTCAAGAAATTTTAGTCTCCCTCTAAAATTTCTAAAGAATATTTTAACATGGGTTTTCTGGTAATGCAAAAAAAATGTGCGCATATAATAATACGCGCACATTCTGCTGTAGTCTTTATAGACTAGATAAAATTACTTAATTCTTTATGGCGAATCTGCTTGGTCTTTATTGCAACAAAATAAGAGCCAAAAATTGTTGTAACGGCATCAAACGCGGCGGCGAATGAGCCGATAATAGCTGCTGCCGGTCGCAAAAGCAGATAACCTGATTCAAAACCGCGGCTATACATCGTACACAAAACCGTTAATGCAAAGAATGTTCCGCCGACCGGCATATTGCCTAAGGCAAAAGATAATGCAAAAGAAACAGCTGAAAACCATAATAAATCTACAAAGGTAATGTTAAGAGTTGAATAAGAACGCCATATTACGATAAAGCTTACAACTGTTACTAGAGCTGAGCCGCCGCGTGCAAAAATGGAAAACAGCGGAATAGAAAAAGCTGTAACCCTGCGCTGTTCGCCTAAACTGTCTTTACTGTGACGCATTATTACAGGCAAAGAAACATTTGTGTTTCCGGAGAAAAAAGAAGTAAAAATTGAAGCAAGCCCTGCATACAAAACTCTGTACGGGCGCGGGTCATGGCAGACAAAATATAAAATCAAAGGATAAACAACAACTGCAACAAAAATAAAGTCACACAAAAGAATAATAATCAGCGGAGTAAAAATTCCCTGAGCAAGAATTGATCTGAACTGAACAATCCATGAAACGGAAATTGCAATCATTCCAATAGAAAAAATTTCCAGAAAGAAATTCATTATTAAATAGCACACTCTGGAAAGGGAATCCGAAAGATTGATAATCGGACGGGAAACAGCAGTCTCTTCCTGACTGCATGCAAGTCCCAGAATTATTGCAAATACAAAAACCGGAAGCATGAAAAATTCTTCTGAAAGAGTCTGAACTGAAGAATACGGGAAAATCTGTCTTACCAGAGACGAAATATCAAGAACTGAAACATTGGCAAGTTTTTCTACGGAAATAGGAATACGCGGAAGCTTTACAAAAAGAATAGAGAAAAGCCCGATCAGCGTAAGCAGAACGGATGAAGCAGCAATTATTATACCTGTCCACAAAGCTGTTTTTCTAAAACTGTCTGCCTGGGAAAGCTTAAATGCAGCGGTACATGTTGAAGAAAAAATCAGCGGAATCATTATATAAGAAACAGAACGTGTAAAGATTTCTTTAATAAAGGCAATGGCAGAAGAAAGCTGAGGTGAAGCAACAGGAAGAATAAAAGAAGCCGTAAAACCCAAAATAATGCCAAGTAAATATTTCATCCAAATTTTCATGCCGGTAATTATAGCAGAATGACTTACTGAAAGCAAACGCATTATCGTGTCCTTCCCAGTTGGCGGTTTTTTTCTATTCATGCTATAATTGCCGTATGGAAAAAACAGTTTTAATTGCAGGCAAAGATTTTTCAGATGCTAAAAGTTTTATAGACGGATTTAAAGACGGAGGCCGCGGAGTTGTTGCAAGCGGCATGGAAAATATTTTATGGAATAAATCTTCTCCTATTTCTGCACGTACATTTGTCATACAGGGCGCAAACGAAACTGACGGCGAATTAGAAGCTGTTTTATATTTTGATGAAAGTTTTGTCGGTTCAAAGTTTATAAATACGGATATTCAGACTTGTACGCAGGTTTTTTATGAATATCTTCTGTCGTTTCAATATCTTACAATAGAACTTTTGCGTCACTTTGAATCTAATACAGGAAAGATTGCCTTTATTTACAGCCCGTATCCTAAATCAGTTGTAAAAATGAATCCTCTTGTAAAAACTGCGGGAACTGCTTTTTTGACCTTTGCAGAAGGCATGGGCGAAAAGATTGTCTTAAACGAAAACATTAAATCAGTTTATGTAAAAGTTGATAAAGATGACAGTCAGTATGAAAGTGATACGGCACTTTCTTTATGGCTCACCCAGTATTTTGATGAACTTGCCGAAAGCAAAAAAAAGCCGGATGCAAAGCACCCTGTTTCCTGGATAAAACCCGGAAGCAAACCTTCTTCCGGCTTCAGATTGTT
>JAEEWW010000090.1 GCA_016287815.1 Treponema sp.
TCAGGTCGCAGCCCTTGCAGGAAACAAAAATCTCCGCCGCTATGTAGGCAATGCCCTTCACAAAAACCCAAGCAATTCACTTACGCCATGCCACCGTGTTGTAAATGCAAAAGGTGCCTGCTCTGGAAGTTTTGCCTTTGGCGGACTTAATGCCCAGCGGCAAAAACTTGAAGCCGAAGGCATTTCCTTTACAGCCAATGGCCTTGTTGATTTATCACGCCACGGTATCACCGAAGAAGATTTTGAAATTATGAGGGCAGAACTAGATAAACTTGACAATACGTACTTTTAAATTTATTTTATACGTATAGAGTGGTTTATGGAATCAAAACTAACTTTAAAAATGAATGACGATTCAATTTCTCGTGCAAAAAAATATGTTGCTTCTATAGGCTCGTCTCTTTCGTCTGTAGTAGAAAGTTTTTTTGACAGCCTTACGCTTGAAAATGAACCAAATAAACTTTCGTACAGTCCGCTGGTTCAAGAATTAGCTGGAATTATACAGTTAGACGAAAATTATAATTACAAATCTGATTACAGTGATTATCTGGAACACAAATATGAATAAAGTTTTTGTTGACACAGATGTTATTCTGGATTTGCTTGCCCGACGGATTCCGCATTTTCATTTTTCTGCATTACTTTTCACCCTTGCTGAAATGAAAAAACTTGAGCTCTATACAAGCCCTCTAATTCTAACAAATACTTTTTATATCCTTCGTAAACAATTAGGAAATGAAGCTGCCAAAAATTCCCTGCGAAAACTGCGTATTCTGCTCAACATCATTGATTCTTCCGAAAGTGTCGTTGATAAGGCCTTAAATTCCGATTTTTCGGATTTTGAAGATGCAATTCAGTATTATACAGCATTGGATCACGGAATTTCTGTTATTGTGACACGAAACCTACGGGATTATAAAAATGCATCACTTATAGTTCAAACACCAGAAACATTTTTGGTTGCAAACAAATTAATATGATTTCTTCCTGCAAGAATGACAAAGAACAAAGTACCGTCTCTCACCTAATCCCACCTGTCTGGGATTTTCAAAGCCAGATTCTTTTGCTTGGAACAATGCCGTCGCCTGCCAGCCGAAACGCAGGTTTTTTCTATATGCATCCGCAGAACCGTTTTTGGAAAGTTTTGCCTGGCGTTTTTGGCGAAACATTTGCATATACAAACACTGGAACAAACACGGTAGAACGCGGCGGATACAACCGGTCTTCAAACCTCGCCGCTGCAATTGAAGAGCGAAAAAGCTTTTTGCTTCGCCAGCACATAGCATTGTGGGATGTTCTTTCCAAATGCAACATAGACGGAGCGGCGGACGCAAGCATCCGCAACGCAATTCCAAATGATTTCACACAGATTTTTGAACACAGCAAAATCCGCCGCGTTTATTGTACCGGAAAAACCGCTTTTTCCCTCTGGGAAAAACACTGCGCACACATTTACGAAAGTCGCTTCAACCTTACATGCGCCTGCCTGCCAAGTACCAGCCCCGCAAACGCTGCCTGGTCGCTCGAACGTTTGATAGAGGCTTATTCAGTTTTGCGA
Organism: Treponema sp.; assembly: GCA_016287815.1. Lineage (GTDB taxonomy): Bacteria > Spirochaetota > Spirochaetia > Treponematales > Treponemataceae > Treponema_D. The sequence continues at coordinate 1,559 of JAEEWW010000090.1, forward strand.
TAAAATACTGCGCCTCAATAAAATATGCGCCTAAAGTGCTGCCCTTGCTCTTGCCGTAGCTTCACGCGTTAAATCTTTTATAATTTCACCTGCAATAATTAAACCAACGACAGAAGGAACAAAAGCATTACTGCCGGGAATATCGCGGCGTTCTGTACATTTGTGCTTTGTACCAGGAGGGCAAATACAATGCAAGCGGCAGCTGATTGCCATATCTTCAATCGGGCGCAGAACTTTTTCCGTTGAATAGACAACCTTAACATCTTTTATTTTGCGCTTCTTACATTCCTGACGCATAACACGCGCAAGCGGACAAACAGATGTTTCTGAAATATCGGCTACCCTGAACTGCGTCGGATCCATTTTGTTTCCGGCACCCATACTGGAAATGATTTTTGTACCGGCTTCCTTTGCCTGCATAATCAAATTGATTTTTGCTGTTACCGTATCAACTGCATCTACTACATAATCATATTTTGTAAAATCAAACTGGTCACGGGTTTCCGGAAGATAAAAGCATTTGTGAACATAAACCTCTGCATCCGGATTAATATCAAGGATGCGCTCTTTCATAACATCAACCTTATACTTACCAACTGTTGAACGGGTTGCAATAATCTGCCGGTTAAGATTTGTAAGGCAGACTTTATCATCATCAATCAGATCAATATGCTGAATCCCGGAACGAACAAGGGCTTCTACCGTATAGCCGCCGACACCGCCAATTCCAAAGACAGCTACATGTGCCTTATTCAAAATTTCCATGGCTTCTTTGCCAACAAGCAATTCTGTTCTTGAAAACTGATTTAACATCTAAGCTCCTTGTCCCGGACACCGGCTTCCTTCACCGGCTTATTTTCAAAAAAGCCGTTCCAGGTATTTATTATACCTTAGAACGGCTTATAAATTCAGTAAACGGTCTTGTATTTACTCGCCAGAGGCGAGTTTTTTTATGCGCGCCTTTTTACCTATTTTTTCAACAAAGCGGCAAACGGATTATACGTTGTTCCATCATCATTTCCGCTATAGCTGTGTTCATAACTTCGACCGCCTTGTTTTGCTGCCTGCGGACGCCTATTTGCAAAGCCGGCATTACCTTTTCCGCCATTTGCATTTCCACCGGCTGCCTGACCACCGTTACCAGAACCTTTTCTAACAATAACAACCTTGCGGACTGAACCAGTTCCGCCTTCGCCGTTTCCTGCACCACCTGCTTTTGCACCGCTTGTAGTATGTCCTGCACGGCTTACTGCATCACTTTTCAAACTGAGCGAAATACGGCGGCGATCGCGGTCAAGGCTTAAAATCGTAAACTCGTGAACATCACCGACTTTTACAACTTCCATCGGATCTTTAACAAAGTTATCGCTCAATTCACTTACGTGGATAAGCCCTGTTTCATGCAGACCGATATCAACAAACGCACCAAAGTCAACAACGTTTTTAATTTTACCTGTAACTTTCATGCCTTCTTTAAGGTCTTCAAACTGAACAACGCCTTTCTGCATAATCGGTGCAGGGTATCCGTCACGAGGATCACGATTCGGCTTCTGCAATTCTTCAACAATATCGCGGACAGTTGTTTCGCCAATACTGTATTTTTCTGCCAGTTTCTTAATAAGGTCAGCAGGAACTTTTTCACCTTTCTGAATCAACGGCAGAACTTCGCGTGCAGCCGCATAGTTTTCAGGATGAACCCAGGTGTTATCCAACGGATCAGAACTTTCTGCAATCTTTAAGAATCCAGCACACTGTTCAAATGCTTTTGGCCCAAGCCCCGGAACATTTTTAAGCTCTTCGCGGCTTTTGATTTTGCCGTTTGCATCACGGTATGCAACAATCTTTTTTGCTGTTGATGTTGTAATACCTGAAACATACTTCAAAAGCATGTAAGAAGCTGTGTTTAAATTTACACCAACATTATTTACAACTGAACTTACAACTTCATCAAGCTGGTCTGCAAGCTTTTTCTGGTTAACATCATGCTGGTAAAGGCCAACGCCAATTGCCTTAGGATCAATTTTAACAAGCTCTGCAAGCGGATCCTGCAAACGGCGGCCCATAGAAATTGCACCACGAACCATTACGTCTAAATCCGGGAATTCTTCTGTAGCAACCGGAGAAGCCGAATAAACTGAAGCACCGGATTCATCAACTACTGTATATTTAACATCGCTATCTGCATAGTTTTCGCTGATAACCTTAGAAACAATTTCCTGAACTTCATGGCTTCCTGTACCGTTTCCAACAGCAATAACCTGAATGTCGTATTTATCAACTGCTTCGTTAATAAGGTCATAAGCTTCTTTCGGATTGATTTCCTGGAAGATTTTAAAGAAGCCAAGATATTTTCCTGTTTCATCAAGGGCAGCACACTTTGTACCGTTACGGTAACCCGGGTCAACGCCAAGAACACGGCTTCCCTTAATCGGCTGAGTCATCAAAAGATTTTTCAAATTTTCGCTGAATACGCCGATTCCATGAGAATCTGCATCATCTGCTTCATCGCTGCGGATTTCGCGTACAACAGCCGGAGACAAAAGACGAACAACTCCGTCTTCAATCGCATCTGAATGATAAGTATTGCTGATTTTTGCCTTTTTCTGAAGTTCCTTAACTGCACTTTCTACATCAACATCAATTGTAACATCCAGTGCGCCTTCACGTTCTGCACGGTTAATTGCAAGAATACGGTGTGGCTTAACCTGATCAAGCGGTTCCGTATAATCCCAGTACATCTGGTAAGTAGAAGTTTTCTGAGCCTGCTCTTCTGTCTGACCTTCAGGAACAATTCCTTTTGTAACAATATTACCGGTAGACATATAAAGTTTTTTAACGGTTTCGCGGTTTGCAGCATCCTGACTGATTCTTTCTGCAATAATATCTTTTGCACCTGCCAAAGCATCAGCAGCCGTTTCTACGTTAAGGGCAGAATCTTCGTTGTCTGTTTTAATATACTTTTCTGCTTCTTTTTCTACAGCAGCGTCATTATTATCTGCAAGAATAAATTCTGCCAGAGGCTCAAGTCCTTTTTCCTGAGCAACCATTCCGCGTGTCTTCTTCTTTTTCTTAAACGGAGCCCACAAATCTTCAAGGGCTGTCAAAGTTGCCGCTTCCATAACAGCATTGTAAAGAGTTTCTGTAAGCTTACCCTGATTAAAAATGCCTTTTACGATTTCAAGACGACGTTCTTCAAGATTTTTATATGATTTAAAAAGATGATCGATATTTGTAACAGCAACTTCATCAAGATTATCTGTTTTTTCTTTTCTATAACGACTGATAAAAGCAACTGTACAACCTTCGTTAAAAAGGCTGATAACAGCACTAACCTGCGGCACGCGAACATTAAGTTCGAGTGCAATTTTTTTCATAATTTCAACTTCATTGACGGATAAAGCGTCAATTGCTTCCTGAGTAAATTCCATAGGTGGATATTTTACGGAAAATTAAAAAAGGTGTAAAGCCACAGGAAATACCCAAAAATCACAGAAAAATTTGCCTTGTACACAATCTTATTGTAAATTTAAGTATGTAGAGGGAAACACAAACCGAAAATGCGGAGGTTCATATGAACGAAGAAAAAAAAATGTATGATGTTGCGGTTATTGGAACAGGCCCTGCAGGAATTTCTGCTTCTTTAACCCTTGCCGCACGCGGGAAAAACTTTATTTTATTTGGAAGCCCTGACTTAAGCGAAAAAATCAGTAAGGCACATGCCATTAATAACTATCCCGGTTTATACAATAAAACCGGCGCACAGATTGCTGAAGAATTCAAAAATCACCTGAAAAATCAGAATATTCAAATTACCGATAAAAAAATTACCGGAATCTATAAAATGGGTGATTATTTTTCGCTGCTTTCAGGCACGGAACAATTTGATGCAAAATCAATCATAATTTCAACCGGCGTTGATTTTGGAAAATCTTTACCAGGTGAATCACAATTCCTTGGCCGCGGCGTAAGCTATTGTGCTACCTGCGACGGAATGCTTTATAAAGGCAAAACCGTTGCCGTGCTTGCTTATTCCAAAACAGAAGAAAAAGAAGCTGAATTTTTGCTTTCAATCTGCAAAAAAGTAATTTACATTCCAATGTACAAGGAAGATGTTGGACTTGCAGAAAAATATGCAGAAGCTGTAGAAAACGGCACGCTTGAAATTATAAAAGACACGCCAAAAGAAATAGGCGGAGCTTTAAAAGCAAACAAACTTGTTTTAGCCGGAAAGACTTTAGACACAGACTGTATCTTTATTTTGCGCGAAAGCATTTCGCCTTCAAATCTGTTGCAGGGGCTTGCAATGGACAAAAATCACATTGCCGTAGACCGCAAATGCGTAACTAACATTGAAGGCTGTTTTGCTGCCGGCGATATAACAGGCACTCCTTACCAGTATGCAAAAGCCGTTGGCGAAGGTAACGTTGCCGCCCTTTCCGCCGTTGAGTATTTGAGTAAGTAAGGAAACTATTTTTCCAAGATATTGGCAAAATTGCTCTGTGGAACGCAGGGCAATTTTTTTAAGCAAGTATTGTTTAGGAAAGTCGACATTTAGGCAAAGCAAGGCAATATATACCAGAAACTTCGCAGGGGCTTGCGCCCCTAGGAGTATTTGGGATAAAGCGCCTTTGGTGCTATTCGCAATGTCATTTGCTGGCGACGGTGTTATTTATCAGTTCAAAATATTTTGCCGGTGTAAAAATAAGCGGCTTATCGATTCTTATATCTTCAAAATCCTTATCGCCTGTCAACAGAATATCTGAATCAGACAAAATAGCCGAAGCAAGAACAGGTAAATCATTTATATCCCTAATTTCAGGATATTTCGTATTGTCAATGTTTTCAGGCGTTGAAAATTCTTCAAAACTGATACCTTCAAAGAATTCTTCTAATTGATTCAATTTAGACGGAAATTTCTTTTTAAAGACTTCTTTACATTCCTTTTTTGTGTAGGAAGAAACAATAATTGTATGCTTTTCAAGCAAATGAGAGAAAACTTTTGCGACCTTCCCTGTGGGAAAAAGCATTGCAGAGATTATTACGTTTGTATCAACAAAGACTCTCAATGAGATTTCCTTAATTCTTTGATATAGGCTACAACATCGTCTTCTGTCTTAAAGCCTGCTTTTTCAGCTTCGCCCTGCATTTTAGTCTGTACATTCGACAAAGTAATTTGAGATGCGTTTGCAATATAAACCCTTCCATTGCTTTCTTCAAAGAACACTTTATCGCCAGTTTTCAGTTGTAAAAGATTTCTTATCATGAGTGGAATTGTTATCTGACCTTTAGATGTCACCTTTGCAAGATCCATAAAACACCTCCATAAAATGTCAATGAAATGAGAATGTGTAGCTATTATCCTTACTTTCCTTACTTGTATTATATTCAGAAAACTTTTTATCCGTCAATATTTTCAAATTGAAGTACTGCCGCGAGATTTAGTTGACAAAGCCCGGCGTAAAACCGCTACCATGCCTGCTATTTCTGCCATCGTAGATTTTTTCACCCCACCGCGGCAGCTCGGATAGTGCGGCAATAAAACTTTGCCTGAAACCGTTTGCCGCATTTTTCACGGCGTTGTATTTTGCTCTGTCATTGCCGGGCTTTGCCTTTCAGAAGCTGAACTGCTCCAGCAAAAACCGCGTCCTTCTACTAACTCAGGCTTCGCCAGCAGGATAAAAAATTCTGAAGACTCCTTCTGGAAACTGCATTACAAATCATACGAAATAAATATATTATGAAATTTATGCTCTGTCAGACCAACTGATTTCATTATTTGGATTAAGTTTTTGTATAGCATCGTTTACTTGCTTTTTATTAATAAGATTTAGGTTATATGCTTGATAAATATATGCTTTAATAAAAAGAAAAGATTTATCCATCATATTCTGTTTTATGCACGAGCTATGATGAATTACAATTACCAGTTTGATTGCAAAAATAGCAAGAAGGAAATAAATAATTATTGTAATAATAAATTCAAAATTCATAATATTTGAAGAGTTATAGATACTTGCAATATGTAAGCATGCACTAATAAAGCAAACCATTACAGAGGCAATTGATAAAATTGTAAATTCTTCATTACAAAATAGTAAAATTTTACTTTTATTCCCACGATGTACATTAATATTACTTACTAATGAGTTGGTAGTTTCCCATCCGAATTTTGTTAATTCCTCATCATTTGAATTTTCTCTTAAATATTCAAAAAATACCCTAATATATGCGGATATAGAAGTAATTTGAGTTAAGTTTTCTCCAGATTTAATGGCAAGAGGAATAAAATATGTTACTGGAATAAGAAAAACTATAGAATTTACAAATCGAAAAAAATTTGGTAATTGGGTATTTTGTCCAAATAAAAAGATAAGTAGCGTTAACCCTGCTGTCCAAGTTGCAATAATCGTTGTAATAGCCGTATTGGACAGGTTATTAGAGAATCCTATTCTTGTGATAAGCTCAGTTCTAAGAGAGTTATACTCATTTTCAGAAAAAGCAAACTTTTTATTCATTATTTCCTTCCTGTCCTACTTGATAAAATAACATATATTAATTTCATCAGAGGTGGCGTGAAAGCGTATAAAATCTATTTATTCCGCCGCCAATACTTTACCCTGTTACAATAATTATTGATTACAAACTTCTGCCGTTGTTTTGTTGACGGGTGGCATCAAGTGCGTTAAGCATTGTGTTGTTATAATCACAGCGGTATGCGGTTTGATTGCCGTCTTGGTCCACAGATAAACCATGCAGGGTTGTTCCGGTAAAGGCAACCGCATTTAAAAGATTTTTTAAATCGGTGCCGGTTACGCCATTACCAATGCTTTGTGCAGCAAGATTTAAAGTATTGAGATATTCACGGTAGGTAATTACGTAGCCATTAGCCAAATCTTGTTGGATGGTTGTGGTACTGTAATTTGGGTTCGAAAGGACTAACCCGTGGGCAAAATTTCTTTTGTTTATATAAGTATCACTAGTGTAACCTTCGCCCGCTTTAAATACTTCGGCATCTAAAGCATTGAAATAGCAACGAAATTGATGAGCGTCTGTTCGAGGTAAGTGCATAATAATATCGGTTAAAAGGTGGTCGGCGCTGAGGGTTATGCTATTAGCATAACCACCATAATTTAGGTTTTCATTGTTTCTATTGTTTTCTGTTAGAACTGGATATTGATAGGTTTTTAAATCATGGATATAGCGGTTAAAATAATTTTTAGCGGCAGGGCGGTCAGCCATAGAAGCTTCCAGCTCGGCACCCAAGTTTTGGATATAGGTATTGGCGGCTTGGTTGTAATAGTTGCGTTCATTAAGGTCTCTAGGATCTATACACTCACTTATATCACGAGTTCCGGTAAAATTGTGTGCGATAACGCCGGTATTAAAAATTGGTTGATCATATGGCAAGTTGCCGAAACTGGGATCATAAGCGAATTGTTGAGTCTGTTGCCCGGCAGGCTGTTCCCCAGACTGTCCAGTATCCACTCCATCACTTCCTCCTCCAGAAGAACCGTTGGCACACCCAGCAAACCATATCGTAAGCATTGTTAACATTGCGAAAAATAAACCGGTTGATTTTCTAAACTTTTTTCTCATTGTAAACACTTCCTGTTTTTCAGCTAATAACGATTATAGATTATAAAACATAATTGTCAAATTTAATTTAGTTTTCTGTGTTTTAGTCAATAATAAAAGCATAAAAATCACGCCAAAATAATTGTATGGGTATACGGCATACTTTTATTGAAAACTTAAAATACTATAGAAAAAAATCTGGTTTAACTCAGGAAAAACTTGCTGAAAAAGTCGGTATGAGCACATCTTACATAGGGGATATGGAAGCTCGAGAACGCTTTCCTTCTGCTGAAACAATAGATAAAATTGCCGAGGCTCTAAATATTAAAACCGTTGAGCTTTTTGATGATCGCGGCTCTCCACGAAATGTTCAATCAACTTTCAGCTATATATACGGAAAATCACTTAAGGACGAGCTTTCAAAAAGAATTATTAAAGATATTGAATATGTCTGCAAAATGTTTTGACTTGTGAAAAACTCAACTTTAGTACGATTAGAAAATACCCTGAATATTGCAATATTTTTGTTTAAGCTAAGCTTACCTAAGACATAAGGTAAGTTTACCTCTACAAGAAGCTAAACTTACCTCGTACATTAGGTAAGTTTAGCTCATTTA
>JAEEWW010000091.1 GCA_016287815.1 Treponema sp.
GGCATGAAGCAGTTCCCGGAACCGACAAAGAGGCGGCTTGTAAAACTTGCATCTCTCCTCTGCCAGCAAAATCAGGAAAGACTGACTTCTAAAGCAATTCAGTCTTTAACAGGCTGGTCAGATTCCCTTATACGCCGCGACATTCTTTTATTGGGGTATAAAGGCGGAGTTTCTAACGGCTACAAGGTAAAAGAATTATATGAAGCAATATGTACTGAATTCGGCATAGAAAATCAGACAGAAACAAAAAAGAATTGCTGCATTGTTGGACTTGGACGTTTTGGTGCTGCATTACTGGAAACAAGTTTGTTTGAGAACTCTCCTTTTAGTGTTGTTGCAGGGTTTGATTCCAACGTAAACCGCACGGAAATTCTTCATTCAACGTTTCCGCTTTATCCGGCACTAAAAATGGAAGCCGTAATAGCAGAAAAGAAAATAGAATTTGCCCTGCTTGCCGTTCCAGAAAAGGACGCACAGAAAATGGCAGACCGACTTGCAGAATGCGGAATAAAAGGCATTGTAAATTACACAAACCGGGTGCTTACGCTTCCAGAAAATATAGCAGTGGAAAATGTTTCACCTGTAACAGCGTTAACAAATTTAGCAGCTGAAGCTGCAAACATATAAAAGTGCCGTCAGAAATTTCGGACGGCCAAAAAAAGATACCAACGGGGGTACAAAAATGAGTAGAGTTTATAATTTTTCGGCAGGTCCTTCATGCCTTCCAGAAGAAGTATTAAAAGCATGTGCAGATGAAATGCTGGACTATAAAGGCACAGGTCAGTCCGTAATGGAAATGAGCCACCGCTCAAAGGACTACAAACCGATTATTGAAGACTGCGAAAAACGCGTAAGAAAGCTTATGAATGTACCTGATAACTATTCTGTTCTTTTCCTTCAGGGCGGAGCTTCTACTCAGTTTGCAATGGTTCCTCTTAATCTTGGAATCAAAAAAGGCAAAGCTGCCTATATCAACACTGGAATCTGGTCTAACAAGGCAATAAAAGAAGCAAAGCGCTACATTGATGTTGACGTAATTGCCAGTTCAGAAGACAAAAACTTTTCTTATATTCCAAAAGTAGAAAAAATCTCAGGTGATTATGACTATGTTTATGTCTGCTTTAACAACACAATCAAGGGAACTCACTATGAATATATTCCGGATACAGGTGACATTCCGCTTGTAGCAGACATTTCTTCATGTATTCTTTCTGAACCGCTGGATGTTTCAAAATTTGCACTTTTGTTTGCAGGCGCACAGAAAAACCTTGCACCAGCCGGAGTAACTCTTGTAATTATCCGTAACGATTTAATTACAGATGAACCACTAAAAGGAACTCCAACAATGCTCAAGTACAAAACACACGCAGACGAAGGTTCAATGTTCAACACACCGCCTTGCTACACAATCTATGTAATGGGCAAAGTTCTTGAATGGATAGAAAAAAATGGCGGTGCTGAAGGCATGGCAAAACGCAACAGAGAAAAGGCAGAACTTTTATACAATTATCTTGATAACAGCAGCGTTTATCATGCGACAGTTGAAAAAGGCAGCCGCTCATTGATGAACGTACCATTCCTTACAAAAGAAACCGATGCAGAAAAAGCTGATGCAATTAATAAGAAATTTGTTGCCGAAGCGGCTGCCTGCGGCCTTGTAAATCTTGCAGGCCACAGAACAGTTGGCGGAATGCGCGCTTCAATTTACAACGCAATGCCGGTTGAAGGCGTAAAAAAACTTATCGAATTCATGGATAAGTTTGCCAAAGAAAATTTCTAGGAGATAAAAATGCTTAAGATTCAGACATTAAATAAAATTTCAGCAAAAGGTTTGGATAAATTTCCACGCGATGATTACGAAGTAGCTTCATCAATTCAGGATGCAGATGCAATTCTTGTCCGCTCGCAGGATATGCACAGCATGGAAATTCCTGGAACCGTAAAGGCAGTTGCACGCGCAGGTGCCGGCACAAACAACATTCCGATTGAAGAATTTACAAAAAAAGGAATCGTTGTTTTTAACACTCCGGGTGCAAATGCCAACGCCGTAAAGGAACTTGTAATTCTTTCTATTTTACTTTCAAGCCGTCCTGTAGTTCAGGCAAACAAATGGGTTAATGGACTTGCCGGCAACGGCGACGAAATTGCCGACATGGCAGAAAAAGGAAAAAGTCAGTTTGTAGGGCCGGAAATCATGGGTAAAAAACTTGGCGTAATCGGCCTTGGCGCAATCGGTGCTTTGGTTGCAAATGCTGCCGTTGATCTGGGTATGGAAGTTATCGGTTACGACCCGTTCCTTTCTGTAGATTCTGCATGGAGACTGAACAATACAATCAAACACGCAGAAACCTTGGATACACTTCTTACAAAGGCGGACTACATTACAATTCACGTTCCGCAGGTTGAAGACACAAAAGGTCTTTTAAATGCTTCTACCTTTAGAATTATGAAGGACGGAGTCCGCATTATAAACATTGCCCGCGGCGGACTTGTAAACAATGCTGATTTGCTTGAAGCAATTAAATCTGGAAAGGTTGCTAAATATGTAACAGACTTTGCTGCTGATGAACTGCTTAATAACGAAAACATTATCTGTATGCCGCACCTTGGTGCATCTACTCCGGAAGCAGAAGAAAACTGCGCAATCATGGCAGTTAAACAGTTGAGGGATTTCCTTGAATTAGGAAACATTACAAATTCTGTAAATTACCCGAAATGCTATAATGAAAACCCGATTCCAGCCGGCGGAACAAGACTTTGTATTTCGCATATCAACATGCCGGCAATGGTTTCCAAGTTTACAACAATTCTTGGTGATGCAAACCTTAACATTGCCGGAATGATTAACCAGAACAAGGGAAATCAGGCTTATAACATCATCGATGTTGACGGAATTGTTCCGGAAGAAACACTGCGCGCTCTGGCTACAATTGAAAACGTAACAAAAGTTCGTCCGATTTTTTCTAAGACAAAGGCGTAAGCATACAGAAGATGCCGGGCTTGTCCCGGCACCGCTTAGGGTCGTCCGCTGCTATTTTCTAAATCTTGGGGAATTTTCGTCCATTGTGAGCATTGCAAATTCGTCGGCGATTGTATTGTCAGAAGCATCAACAGTTACGGACTTTGTATCTGCTTTTTTCTTTGCCTTAGAATCACCAGTCTCAATAGCTGCGTTTTTTGCAGTTTTTGAAGCAGGACGCTTTTTTGAAGCAGCCAGAAAACCGAACATACTTCCGCAAATTCCGCCTGCAATGTGTGCAAATGTTGAAATGTGATTTAATTTATTTATATTTGTAGAAAATAATTCGCGTCCTATATAAAAAAACAGAATCAGAAAAAACGAAAGCGGTATTTCATGCTTGGACATCGTTGAAAAAGATGCCAGAAGAATCATCATAAAAACAATTCCGCTTGCACCCATAAGTCCTGCCGGAATAAGGCACGCATTGATTGCACTTGTAACAAGAGCCGTAACAAGAATCATTACAAGAAGAACTGCAGAGCCATAACGTTCTTCAAGAATCGGGCCAAGCAAAAGGATAAAGCTCAAATTAGAAAGCAGGTGATTCCAGTCTGAATGTCCGAGAATGTATGAAAAAAGACGGAAATAATTCAGCGGAACATTCGGGTCAAACGCAAAACTTGAGCCCTGACATCCCGGCGCAACAAATAATGCGCGGATAAAGTGATGGTTCAGAAGATTTGTATCCAAAAACAAAATAATTACTGATAAAAGTGCAAAAGTTAATGTTATTGGTGCGTTGTAAGTAATCCGGAATTTAGATGCTTTTTTCATATTAGTTCAATCCTCTGTAAAATTACCTTTTTTTACGCTTTTTGTCTATTTGTTTAATACGCCGTTCGCAATGACAAAATTGGAATTCGCTTTTTCTTACGTTATATTTTCATTAATGACAGTAACAACGCAATTAGCAAAAATATTAGTCCGCTCCTATGACGATGCAAAAATGGCGCATCACGAATTTCTTACGCCTGAGCATCTGTTGCGCGCTGCCCTTGAATTTCCGCAGGTCTGCGACCTTCTTAATATCTGCGGAGGCGACATAGAAAGCATCCGCTCAACATTGAATGATTACATAAACAATCAGATTCCTGTATTAAAAGATGCTAAAGGCAAAAATAACAAAGAAGATACAGCTCCTGTAGAAACTCATTCCTATCAGGAAATAATGAACCGTGCAATTTATCACTGCGTTTCAAGCGAAAAAGATTTTGTTGATATAACCGATGTTCTTATAAGCATGCTCGACGAAACCAAAAATTACTGTTCGTATTCTTTGAGGGCAGGAGGAATTGACCGTCTGCATCTGCTTGAAGCAATAAGCTACATAAACGGAACAGAATTATCAGGAGATAATACTGTAAATATCGCCGACGTAACGAAAGCAGACGAAACAAAGGTAAAAACAGAACCGCTCTCAGTAAAAACGCAGGAATTCCCTGGAACTGGCAGAAAAAACATTCTTGAACGATATACAGTAAATCTTACTACCCTTGCAAAAGAAGGCAAACTTGAAGACATTGTAGGAAGGCAGGATGAACTTAACCGAATTATTCAGATTTTATGCAGAAAGTCAAAAAACAATCCTCTGTATGTCGGGGATCCTGGAGTTGGCAAAACAGCCCTTACCGACGGACTTGCAATAAGAATTGCAAACGGCGAAGTTCCTGATTCTTTAAAAGAAGCACAGATTTTCAGCCTGAATATTAGTTCCCTGATTGCAGGAACAAAATTCCGCGGAGATTTTGAAGAGCGCATAAATAAAATCGTCGAAGAACTTTCAAAGTATAATTCGCCGATTCTTTTTATCGATGAAATTCATGCTATTGTTGGAAGCGGAAATTCTGGAAGCGGTTCCATGGACGCGGCAAATATCCTAAAACCAATTTTTACTTCAGGAAAAATCCGTTTTATCGGCACTACAACATTTGAAGCCTATAAAAAATCCTTTGAAAAAGACCGTGCCCTTATAAGACGCTTCCAGAAAATTGATATTATTGAACCGGATGCTGCGCAAACCTTAAAAATTCTGAAAGGATTATGCAAGAACTATGAAGAATTCCATAAGGTACGCTACAGCGAAAAAGCATTAAAAACCGCTGTTGAACTATCTGTCAAATACTTACCGGAAAGACGGTTGCCGGACAAGGCAATAGATATTATTGACGAAGCAGGCTCTTTTACAAGGATTTATAAATCCGGCGGAAAAGCCTCGCACACAGGAGAGTCCGTACACATAGGAAAATCCGTACACACAGATAATTCCACACCTCTTGAAAAGTCCTCGCAGACTGAAAAAGACGCATATATTCCCGTTTCGGTTTCCGTAATAAAGCAGGTAACTTCCAACATGGCCCGCGTTCCTGTAGAAATCGTAGAAAATTCAGAAAAGAACAAACTGCGCCTTTTGGAACAAAATTTAAAGCATGAAATATTCGGGCAGGACAACGCCATTCAGACAATCTGCAAGGCTGTAAAAAAGGCAAAGGCAGGTTTTTCTAATCCTGAACGCCCGCAGGGCTGCTTTTTATTCGTAGGACCTACCGGCGTTGGAAAAACAGAACTTGCAAAATGTCTCGCAAAAGCCCTTGGCATAAAACTGATTCGTTACGACATGAGCGAATATCAGGAAAAACACACGGTAAGCCGCCTTATCGGTGCTCCGCCAGGCTACGTTGGTTTTGAAGAAGGCGGACTTTTAACCGATGCCGTAAGAAGGGAACCGGATTCTATTATCCTTCTTGACGAATTTGAAAAAGCACATGAAGACATTTTTAATGTACTTTTACAGGTTATGGACTACGGCTTTTTAACGGACAATCAGGGAAGAAAAGCTGATTTCAGGAATTCCATAATAATTATGACAAGCAATGCAGGCGCAAGGGATATAGAAAAATCCCTTATAGGTTTTGGTTCAGAATCAGAAAAAGATTCTGCCCAGACTTTAAAAGCTGCTGTAGATGAAATTTTCTCTCCGGAATTCAGAAACCGCCTTGATGCCATTATTCCATTCTATCACCTGCAAAAAGATATTATCTGTTCAATAGTAAAGAAAGAAATTTCAACGCTTTCCGCGCGTCTTGCACCTAAAAAGGTAAAACTTTATGTAACGGATGCCTGTGCAGAATACCTTGCAGAAAGCGGATATTCAAGAGAATTTGGCGCACGAAACATAAACCGTCTTATTGATGAAAAAATTTCTTCTGCTCTTGCTGATGAAGTCCTTTTTGGAAAACTTTCTTCAGGCGGCAAAGTAACCGTTGATTTATCAGACAGCACAAAAGAAATAATCATTAAAACAGTAGAATAAAAGATGCTTTCCAGCTAAAATGAGTTTATGAACGCTATTATTACCGTTGTTGGTTCCGACAAGGTTGGAATCATTGCAAAAACAAGTGCCTATCTGGCAGAACATTCAATTAATATTGCAGACATTACACAGACAATTCTTTCGGGCAATTTTGTTATGATGATGATGGTTAATCTTGATTCAGCAGATTTAACAATAGACGAACTTCGCGTCGGTCTTCAGGAATTAAGTGCAAAAATGCAGGTTGAAATCAACGTAATGAACGAAAAAGTTTTTTCTGCCATGCACCGCGTTTAAATTAGACAAAATACACAGTGCGCCTGTCATGCAAGCTGATTTCCGCAAACATCTTTGGGCGCCTCACATGCTTATATACCGCATTTAAAACGAAATTATTTCTTCATAAACACTAATCGCAAACTGGTCTGTCATTCCAGAAATATATTCTATTATGCACTTCTGAAAAGATTCATTGTCGTTTACGCTAAAAACAGCCTTTGTATCGTATTTTAATATCTTTTTTCTGTCCGGCTGATTTTGAATTCTGTAATCAGAATATTTAATAAGCCAGTCTTCAAAAGTGCGGGCAAGCTGCGGATAATTTCGCAAAGCAGAAGCAATTCTTCCGTTCTGTGCATAAGGCTGAGAACGCATTAATGTCCTGAACAAAGTTTCTATTATGTTCGTAGCGTACTTTCCAAATTCAGTAAGACGCCAGTGCGTGTAAATATGTGCAAAATTAAACTTCTTCAATTCAAGGATAAATGAAAAATATTCCGGCGAAAAGCACAATCCCTTTTCCGGTGAACTTTGTTCGCACAAATCTACAATCAAATCATTAATTAAAACCGTTGTGTTTACGGCCTTGCCGCTTCTGATTGCGCGTTTTCCTTTTCCTTCCAGCCCAAGTGTAGTTGCAACAATTTCCCTAAGCTGGCGGTAAGCTCCCATATCAAAAATATGATAAGTCCGCGCGTCTTCCAGATCGCGTCCCAAGTAGGCAATTTTATCTGCAATTTTAACAACACAGCCTTCCCAGGTATAAGGCTGAATAAGCCCCGGACGTTTCATCGAATATAAATCTATAGCTTCCTGACGGGGTTTTATACCCTGCTGGTCAATTTCTCCGCAATGGCAGATAAGACCGTCACGAACGGCATAAGTTAAATCCAGAAGTTTTTCTATGCCGTCAGGATTAGGTAAGGTTTCAATATAATCTGCAAAAAAAAGGCTGTTACGTTCATGCCAGAATTTCTTTGGTGCATTCGGAATTGTACTTGCCGCTTTATCCGTCTGCAAAAGATTATTAAGGCACGCTTCTCCATGATGGCCGAACGGCGCATGACCAATATCATGTCCGAGCGCAATTGCCTGAGTAAGCTGATCATTTAATCCAAGATATTTTGCAATAGTAGAAGCAACGGAAGCTACATGCTGAACATGTTCCATTCTTGTACATACATGGTCATTATGAGGAGCAAAAAAAACCTGAGTTTTGTGTTTTAAACGCCTGTAAGCCTGACAATGCAGAATACGCGTATAATCGCGTTCAAATTCGCTTCGAATTTCATTGCCTCTGGAATAAAGTGAACTGCTTCTTGCAATACACTGTTCCCAGCTTTTATTCTTTTCGTTGCAGGCAACATCTTTAAATGAGTCTTTCATATAGCAATTAAAATTTACAATTTAAATGACGCAGTGTCAAAATCATTTTTGTAAATTTCGCTATAAATCTGGTCAGCGTTGCGGTCAAAACTTTGCAGTAAATCAGGATTAAACAAACCGCAGTCTCCGTCATTTATCATTTTAACGGCAACTTCGTGGGTAAAGGCCGGTTTGTAAACACGTTTGCAAATAAGTGCATCATAAACGTCTGCAATAGAAACAATCTGTGCTGAAGTCGGAATTTCATTTCCTTTAAGGCCATCAGGATAGCCTTTGCCATCCCAGCGTTCATGGTGGAAGCGGCAGATGTCATAATAAAACTGGAACAGAGGGTCATCCTTTAATGGAACTAACATTTTGCAGCCGGATGTTGTATGAGTTTTCATAACTTCAAACTCTTCTTTTGTAAGGCGTCCCAAACTTGCAGGCTTATTCAAAATACAATCCGGTATAGAAATTTTTCCTATATCGTGCAGCAGCGATGCGGTTCCTATCTGCTGAATTTTATTTTCTGTAATTCCGTATGTCGGGAAATTTATAGACATATCCCGTGCAATAATTTCTGTAATCCTGCGGATTCTTCTAACATGTGAGCCAGTTTCCGCAGACCGGCTTTCTACAGCGTTTCCAAGCAATTCAAGAACGTTAAGATTTGTCTGCTCAAGAATTGCATCCTGATTTAAAATCATTCCCTGCGACTGGTTAAAAAGCGTTTCAAGCTGCTTTCGGTTATTGTAAAGTTCTATGATATTCAGTACGCGTCGTCTTATAATTTGAATATTAATCGGCTTAGGAATGATATCTACAACACCATAGTTATAGGCACGGTCAATTATATAGTCATAAGCTTCTGTGGTTATTAGAAAAATAGGAATTTCGCGGATAAGGTCTTTGTTCTGTAATTCCTGCAAAACACCAAATCCATCCAGCTCCGGCATAATAATATCAAGAAAAACAGCGCAGATATCCTGTGCTTCCTGTTCTATTATAGTGATTCCTTCCCAGCCGTCTGCCGCTTCAAGAATATCAAAATCTTTTGAAAAACCTTCTCTTAGAATTGCCCTATTAAGTTCAACATCTTCAACAATAAGAATTTTTCGCTTCTTACCGGACATCTTATAAAAACTCCCATACATTTTTGCAATTTTTATTTAGTTTGCCCATAAAAATCGCAGCCACCGAAATTAAATCCACCCGTCCGAAGACTTTCCCACTCTTAAAATGATATATCAATAAATATAAAATTCCATGATAATTAAGTACAAAATTAAGGGAGGAAGAAGGCAGTAAATTATGGATATAAAATAAAAGATGCCTAATTATTAACCCGAATGTCGAACTTTCAAAAGTAAAATTTGTCTTAGAGAAAAATTACTCTGCGAGTTCCAGCGACGGGGGAAAAACACATAATAAAAAAAATAGAAACCACTAAGCCGAAAAACATCATAAAGCGAGGATATATTCTTTTCATCTTGCTTCTCTCCAGATTTGCTTTTCAGGATTATGAAAATAACCATTCACAGCAGTAATTCTGTTCGTGTTCAATGTTGTCTTTATTTAGGGTATATTCACTACCATTACTTCTGGTTATAGTATCACCTGGCTGGCGTTAGCAACTTCCTCATGGGATTGCCGTTTTAACTTT
>JAEEWW010000092.1 GCA_016287815.1 Treponema sp.
AAGTTGCACTTAAAACTGTTTTTTGTCTTTTCTTCCCTTCCCTATACTTTTCAAAGAACTGATTGTCACTTGTGAGCGTTGAGTGCTCTTTCGTGACGGTGATTGAGACTATATACCAAACCGCACTTTTGTGTCAACACTTAAAATCACTTTTTTTTTAATTTTTTTTGCTTTTTTTTATTTTTTTTCATCCAGACTTTTCTGATGCTTTTTTATCTTTTTTTCAAGTGAAGTAATTTCTTTTACAATAGCAGAAATATTTTCATCAGTCAAAGCAACGGTTTCTTTTTTATCTTTAACAAAAGCTGAATAAACTTTTTCTCCTAATTCACGGGAAAGTTTATTTTTGCTCATAGTAAGTTTTTTAAGTTCATAGCGCAGAACGCCCTGTTCCCCCAGTTCCTGAACTTTTGTTCCTGTAGATTTTATTGCTTTTTTAGAAACAGCAATACCTTTGTCCAGATAATCCTTTACCTGCTCTTTTAAAGTTCCCATTTTTTCCTCCGTTGTATAACAAACTTGCCAAGACAAAGACAAACATTTTTTCAGGCTGCCTTTATCTCTTTCTCTGCAATCCAAGAAAACTACAAACCTATGGCAAACGGACAGCTACAAGAGTTAAATCGTCCAGCTGTTCATCTTCCATAAGATTTGTATAGTAAACATAATTTGCATCTTCCATTTCACTGTTTTGAGAAGCACAATAATAATCATATAAATTAAAATGTTCTTTTAAGAATGCATCGATTTTTTTATCAGCGCGAACTGTATTTTCTTCTTTTACATCCTTAGGCTTATACATTCTAAAAACTTTTTCCACAGAAATAAGAGCCGTTATTACCTCTTCCAGATTACCGGTGCACGAAGAAAAATCAAATCTTAAAACTTCGTCAGAAAGCGGATTGCGGTCTTTATTAAGGACAAAAACACCTTTATTCATAACTGCTTCAATAATCTGTAAAATACGGTCAGCTTCAAGAAGTTCATTTTCTGTCTTGACCTTTTCATTTCCTTCAGAATCCTTTTCTGTTTTTTGAAGAGGATAATACTCTGAATCGCGGCAAATTCGGGTTGATTCTTCTATACCGTCAGTGTAAAGGAATAAAACATCGCCTTTCTTAATAAGATGCTTTTCAATTTTAAAGCCGCCTTTCATATCTACCATAAATGACGGCATCGGTCCTGCAGCAGGAGCTGCAGGCAGAGTAAGAGTTTTTACCTTTTTGATTTTTTCATCAAAAATATGAACGATATTATCACCTGCATTGCACATGTAAACTTCGCCGGTCTTTGTATCAATAAGGCAGACAATAATGGCGGCAAATTTTCCTCGAAGTCCAAGAGATTCAATAAAATCATTTATCTGAGAAATAAGCTCATTAATCTTTGTTCCCTTTGTTTTTATATTCCACTCAGTAAAATACCTTCGGAAGAAAGTTGCAACAACAGTCATAATAAGGGCAGCCGGAACTCCATGACCGGAAGCATCACACTTGATAAATACATACCACCTGTCATCAAGTTTTTTATAATCAAAATAGTCACCTGAAACGCCGGAAGCACCTTCGTAATACCCGAATGCTTCAAGGGCCGGATCTTTTAATACAGCATGAGTTGCTTTTCCGCCTGAAGGATTTGAAACCAGCGGCAGGAAAGCCTGCTGAACTGCACGACCGTCCAGAGAAAGCTGTTCTTCAAGAGCCGCACGAACAAGCTCATTGGTCATGTTATTAACAGCATCGCGAAGATTTCCAATTTCATCATTAGATTTAAATTCAATTCTCTTGTTTACAAGTTTTGATTTATCCTTGGTTGAACCGATTACAGAAACGTATTTTTCAAGAACTTTAATAGGACGGACTATTACAGTAGCAAGGACGAATGCACCCAAGGCACCTGCAAAAACCGCAGCAAACGCTATAAGGATTGCTGAAATTACAATTGAGCGGGCAGCAGCTTTTACAGAATCCAAAAGTGATTCTGTCGAAACCTTTAAGAAAACAATTCCGCGAACATAATTTTTCTCAGTTCCCTGCCTGTAAAGCACAGGTTTGTAGAAAAGATATTCTGTATTTGAAGGATCGAGGTGCGTATTATCAAAAACCGGGAAAGAAGAACTTGCTTCATTTGAAATATCTTCAAGAATTCCTGTAAGTTTACTGTTTAGCTGGCTTGTAATTGTTGAAATTTCTTCACGGCGCGCCACAGAATACGAATCATTTTTAAGTGCAAGAGAAACACCTTCCATAGTTAATTCAGAAATCTGAGAAGAAATTTGTCCTATAGATTTTTCTACCGTTTCATTTAATTCAGCACATTTTGCGGCAATAGCCTGCATGTCATTATCTGAAACTTTTGAATTTCCATAGCTTAATGTTCCTCCGCCAATTTTTGAATTTATATCATTATCATTTGTTGCCCAGATATACACAGGCATATCAAGATTTTCTGAAGCAGAACCTGCACCTCTGGCAGCCCCTGTCGATGCAGCAGAAACACCGCCTCTAAGACCTGTAATCGTTGCATATTCAGCTTCAGAAAGTGCTTCCGACTGAGACGGCAGATAACTTAATTCAAGAACATTCTGAGAAGGCAAATAAGCTTTTGCACCGGTACTCATACTGTTAAGCAATACGTTTATTCTGTTTTCAAGGCCTTCGGCTAACGTTTGTCCCTGAGTACGAATCATCTTTGTACCAAGCAAGGCAGAAACAAGAATTACTATCATCAAAACAAGAAGTGTTGTAAATGCCATAAGTTTTATACGTAAACTTCCACTTCTCTTTTTTACAGCTTTCAACTTCTGCTTTCTTTCCAATGCCATAATATCTCCTGTAAAAAGCGCCTTTACTTCATATCTTATTACAACCGTTTCCTTGGCAATTTGAATTATACCCCGGACGGCAAAAATTCCACCTATAATTGAAAAAGCACAGATTATATAAAGTAAAACCAAGCCAAACTGAACGTTTATAAGCATTTTCCGGGCAACCGGAATCCATTCAGGCTCGTAAATATATTCATTTTCAATTTTAACTGTTCCTGACTGTGCTACAGAGAGAATCGGAGCAGAAAAATATAAACCACGGTCAGAATGTAAAAGTCCAATACAGTATTTTCCTTCAAGTACGTCAGTGCTGATATTAAGATTACTTATTAAAGAATCAGAAGAAATCTTATAGGAATTATTTTTCAGCGAAAATTCGTAATCAAAAGGAGCCTTACCGTCTTTATCGATATAGATTTTTCTGATAAGCCCGTCATAAGTAAAACCGCGCCCCAAAATAGAAATTACGTTTTCCCCAAGAATGCTTGTCTTTGATTTTATAGAACTGATACTTGTTGAAGGTATAAACTTATTGGAAGCCGCAAAAATTACAGAAGGTTCGCCAACATTTCCTACGGTATCAAAAGCACATACAGAAAAAGCATAAAGTGCATTTTCAACGTTTTTGTAAGAAGCAGAAGCATTTACGCCGGTAATTTTTTTAGAAGGTTTACGAAGCCTTATTTCTTTATTTTTTTCTACAAGTAAATCAAGATAGGCAGCCGTATCAGAATCACTTTTTTTTCTAGGATGCTTACCATAGCCTGCATAAGAACGTTCCACATCTTCAATTTTCTGCAAAGTCCATGAAAAGCCTGCAATATCATCGTCTGAAGGATTTTTTTCCCAGGTAATATTCAAGTCATTTGAAAAAGAAAATCCCTGTAAATCTTTTTTAAGCGTAAGAAAAACCGGAGGTTTTGGAGGTGTTGTATCCTTATAAAATGAAATTTCAGCAGGTTC
This sequence comes from Treponema sp., assembly GCA_016287815.1. GTDB lineage: Bacteria > Spirochaetota > Spirochaetia > Treponematales > Treponemataceae > Treponema_D. The sequence goes on from JAEEWW010000092.1 coordinate 3,791, forward strand.
TGACCAGTTTCCCGCATAATCTACAGAACGAACTTTAAAATACCAGCTTTCTTCTTCAGTTGCCCTGACATCTACAATATTTTGAGAAGGCAGACTCATAATGCGAGCAGGAGGATTATCTGCTTTATTTTGAGTCCACAACCAGGAAAATCCTGCAATTCCGGAAGAATCCTGCGGAAAGCGGATTCTAACCTGATGTTTTTCGGTTTTTCCGCGTTCCCCGTTTTTAAAGTCAACACCGGCAAGCAGCGGCATAGAAACCGTTCTATCCGGTGAAAGCCTGCTAATATACGGACTTACTTTTTTATTATCCGGCGTAACCTGCCATATAAACGACAAAGTTGATTTTTTATCTGTAATTACAGGGAAAGCAAAAACATTTTTATCTCTGCCTGAAGACAAAGATATTTCATCCCACAAAACACCTTTTTTCTGGCTGAAAAAAACAGCTTCCGAACCGTTTCTTGTATCAAACCATACAAGAGAAAGTGCTTTTTCAAATTCAAAAAACAGAGGACGGTTTGCAGTTCCTGACAAAGACAGTTCCTGCAAATTTCCTGACGGCATACCTGAAAAATCCAATGACTGAACCCAGATATGAGAATTATCAGAAGTATAATAAGTTCTTTCCCACGCCATAAAAACTTTATTGTCATAAACATAAAGTGAAGGCCGCTGATTATTATAATTAAAAAACTGACCGGAAGAATCAGATTTTAAGCTTTGGGCACCAGTAACCATTTCAGGCTGGGTCCAGGTTTTACCGCCATCTTTAGAAACCGTTGAATAAAGCTGATACGAAAGCCTTAAATTAGCAGAATGCTGAGCCTGAAAGACAACCATGTCTCCGCCTGGAATCTTTACCAGAACAGGAATAAACGGATTTGAATAGTTTTCGCTAGGTGCAAAACGTTCAAAAGCTGACCAGTTTTTTCCGTCCGATGATTTAGAATACAGCATTGAAAAAGATTCATTCTGTCCCAGAGCTGTAAAAATTATAAAGGAATTATCAGACATAGAATAAATTCTAGGTGCTAAAAGCGGCTGAGCCTGCTTTGGCAGACTTAAGCTTGAATAACTATATCCGCCGTCATCACTTAAATAAACAGAAATTGTATTAACATCAGACAAAGCTGCAATGGCAATTCTGCCGGAATCCTGAATAACAGCTGAATAAAGGTCAGGAATTTCTCCGGAATAATAAAATGGTCCTGCAAAACGGTCTATGTTTTTCCATGAATTATTTCCCTGATAAACCTGAGATGAAAGATATATTTTCTTTTCGACAGAATCCGTTTCCTGCCAGAAAACGGCAGAAACTTTATCATTATATACTGTTGAAGGAAACCTTGAATCCGTACTTGTAAGCTTAAGAGAATTTTCCCAATAAAAATCTCTTGCAGATAAATTTTGAGATGCAAATTGATAAAAGAAAATAAACGAAACTAGCAGAAAAACTTTTTTTATACTTTTACCCGTCATACGCTTACAAACACTTACATCTTTTATAATAATGCCTGAACTTTTTTCTGTAAATCTAGAACTTTAGGCGAGCGGCTGTTTTTAGGCGACTGCATAAGTCTTTGAACAAGAGCATAGGCTTCAATTATGTTATTATTCTGAAGTTCCTGAATTGCTTTCTGATATCGCATTTCATCTTCAGAAGAAAGAACAACAGTTGCTTTTCCTCCTATCGAAATCTGTATACGGTCTTTTAATATGGCAGCATTTTCATTCTGAGGATTTAAACTTATTGCCTGATCAACTAAAGAAAGTGCCCTTCTGAGCTGAATTTCATCACGGGAAGAATTTACAATTTTTTGTGCATCAGCGGTAAGGCTGTTAGATTTCTGCAAGGCCGCCCTGTCCACCGGTTTCTGTCTGATTCCTATTTCAATTTCTACATCATAAATAAGTTTTGCAAGTCCCGGATAGCCGGGATTTATAGCGTAAAGGTCAAGCAAATCTGTATAGGCAGTCTGCCGTTTGGAAGGATTTTTATAACTTTGTCTTGCACTGTTTACCCTACGTTCAAACATCTGGTCAAAAGATTTTTCATCAATAAGTTTATCAATTTTTAGGGTTAAAAGACTTGCATCCTGATTTAAAGGATACACAAGCTGAAGTTCCCTGAGTTTATCCTTAGCCTGCTGCAAAATATTCATTGCCTGAGCTTTCTGATTATTTTCCATCATTGCTTTGCCCTGATCATAATACTGATTTGCTATGCTTAAAATTTGAGACATTTCAGGATACAAAGGGGCAGTAGGTAAAATTACGCGTCCGCTTTGAATGGAAAGAGCGGTTATAACAAGAGATGAAAGAGCGGTAATTTCTGCATCTTCTTCAACATTTGTTGCAGCCCATCTTGACTTGGCCCGTGCAAGAAGATTCTCTGCTTCTTCAAATGCTCCAGAATAATAGGCATTTCTTGCCTGATTCTTTAACCTGCGGACTTCTGCAACAACAACAGTATTTTCTTTTGCCGCAATCTGTTCGCCCAGCGTGTTTAATTTTGAATCGCTTGTTTCCCTACGGGAAAGAGAGGTTTGATACGCCAAAGATTCATTGTATTTTGAGCGCGCCCGCTGTAAATATTCACGGGAAGCGTTAAAATCGTCGCGTCGCAGAGCCTGCAATGCCTGTTCATAGCGCAAATCACCTTCATTCCATGAAGAAGAAGCAAGCAAAATTCCTTCTTCTGCCTTTGCAGAAATATTTTTAGAAAGCACACCAAACGAATCAAGTTTATTTATTGACTGTTCAATAGATTTTTCTGAAACTTCAAAAGAGTTTCTGTATTCAACTCCTCTTTTAAGAACATCAAGGGATTCAACAAGCCTGCTGCGGTCTTCCCTACGCTCAGGTTCAAGTTTTAAAACAAGTTCACGGCTTTCTTCAGGATAAAGACCTGTTTCAAATTTGTTTCCGTCAGGAGAAACTTTTTCTCCGCTTGTCTGAGTAACAAGAAGATTTGCCCAGTTATACTGTTTTTCATATTCAGTGACAATTTTTTCACCACTATCGGCATAAAATGCAGCAAGCGTTTTCCAGTTATTAACACTCTGCTCATCTGCAAGATTTGCAGTTTTTTTGCAAAGGCTTTCTAATGTTTCTAATGCAATATTCCATTCAAGTTTTTCATCCAGAATTTGAATACCGGCAGTTGTACGGGTGTTTTTTTCTGTTTCCACAGTATTTTCTGAGGTTACAGAAGAAACAGCAGTGACGCCTGCGCCTGATTCGCCTGTTTCTGTTTTTTTGGGTGCCACAGGAGAGCCTATATTTTCTTTTCCGGAATCGTCAGCAACATCATTTGGTGAAGTTAATGCAATATACCACTGTTCATTCATCTGTTGTACGGAATCATTTTTAACAGCAGCAAAAGCAGGAACAAGATTTACAAGATTTTCTGCATATTTTTTATTTTTAAAACGGAATTCTTCAACAGAATCAAATGCTTTTTCCGGTTCTGGAATACGATTCAGCATGCTTTTGAAATAGCTGATTGTGTCAACCTGTTTTCCAAGTCCAGTAGCAAGAAGAGTCGCATATTTCATGGACTGAGTATAATTCGGGCAAAAATCTTTATAAAAAGTTCCGTCCCGGTTTTGCCAGAAACCGTAAAGCTCATTTACAGAAAGCCCGATTGTTGAAAAACTCTGCATAAAAGTCAGGCATTCTCTTTTGGAATTATCCTGTCTGAAAATATCTTTTTTAATTACAGAATCCTCAAAGGTTTTAGACTGGCTTACAATCTGCTGATAAACATTTTTTTTCATTTCCTCAATAAGGATATTTCTCTGGGCATCCATCGCACCAATAATTCCGGTATCAGGATTTGTTGCCCGACCAAAGGTAAAGCGGGAAAGAAACGGCAAAAATGAAGAATCCGTTAATTCAGGATCAATTTTTTTCATTCTTGCAAAAATTTCATCAACCTGAATTCCAGCCTTGCAAACTGCATTTCGTAAATTTGCAAATCTTTCAAATTCCTTCTGAACTGTATTGTATGCAGTAATCGACGCCAGATAGTTTCCGCTTTTTACGGCTTTATTAAAGGCTTCACATGCTGCTTTTAAGGAATTTTGAATAGTTTCATAGGCTGGAATCTGTTTTTCAATTTCTGAAATCGCAAGCCTTACAGGTTCAGTAAGTTCTGTATCAAGAGTGTTATTAAAAAAGTCAAACTGATAAAGCGTAAAGCCTTCATGGAATTTGCTTACTGCCTGCGGATATTTTTGAGAAGCTACAAGCACTGAACCTTCACTCATAATTCGGTTAAATATTGCACGGTAATATGTAAACTGCGCCGCACTTTTTGCCTGTGCAATAAAGGCGAGGGCCTGAGCCGAAGGCCGTTTTTCAAGAGCCTGAAGCCGGTCTATAATTGCAAGTTTTTTTTCATTGTTTTCCGGATCGTTTATTATAACTTCAATGAGTTCCTTGGAAAGCGATGCATAGTCATCGCGGGCTTTCATTATTTTTTTTACTCGTTTCTGTGCGTCATCAAAACATTCAGGATATTTATTTATAAACTCTTTTATGAGAAGAAGCGCATGGTTATAGTTTGTATCGAGAATTTCTGAATCTATTACTTCAAGTTCCGAAGCCGCTTCAACTTTCATTGCAAAAAGCGGAGCATTCCGTACATTTATTGCGAGAAATAATAGAACTGCAGATGTTACACGACAAAACTTTTTCATCAAAAAAGCGCTTTATCCCCTTATCTATATTTTCGGATTATTTTTCAGGTTCATTTATGTTCTATTTATTGTTTTTATATTAATTATTGCTTTTATGTTCATAGATAAAAATTCCGAAAATATATTATAATTCATATTGAAGGAAGCTTAAACCTGCAAATAAAACATGCAGAAAAGCATTAAAATTCAAACCAGATTATGAATAAAACATTAAGAATAACCATTCTGTTACATTTCATAATTTTCGCTTCTGTTTTTTCAGTTTTTTCGCTGGATTTATCCGGTGCAAACACCGCTTTATCTGACAAATTTTTCAACAGTGTAGATAAAAACGAAGGTTCAACCACATTCCGTTCTTTAAATATTCCTTCAGGCGGAAAAGCAGAAAGCCTTGGTACAGCTTTTACCGCATTAGCAGATGACGCAAGTTTTTTTGACTACAATCCTGCAGCAAGCTGCATAATGGAAAACACAGAAGTTTCTGTTTCGCACAATGCATGGATAGCAGATTCTGCAGTAGAAACAATCGGAGGAACAATAAGATACGGAGATTTTGGATTTGGCAGCCAGTTAAAATGTTTTTATGTACCTTTTACCGAATATAATGCATTTGGCGAGCGCGTTGCCGGAAATTATTACAGCGAAACAACAGCAACATTAAATGCGTCATACAATTTTTTTAACGGATACAATTTTAAAGGTCTTGCCGCAGGTGCCAATGTAAAAGCTGCCTGGCGAAGTATTCCAGATTATACAGACAATGATACAGATGAAATAATTTCCGGCTCAGGGCTAGCTCAGTCTGCGGCGGCTTTTATGCTTGATTTTGGAATGATTTTACGATTCAACATCGCAAAACACTATTCATCGCGCGAGCCAAATTTCCGCTTTGGCTTAAGCCTGCTGAACGTAGGAACAGCACTTACAGGCTTTGGCTCAGGTTC
>JAEEWW010000093.1 GCA_016287815.1 Treponema sp.
CTTTATGCCGATGATTTGCAGAAAGAATATCCGAAGCTTACGCCAAAACAGCGTGAATATGAAGTTGCCAAAAAATATGGTGCAGTATTTATTACCGGAATCGGTGCAAAACTTTCTGACGGTACAGTACATGATGGTCGTGCTCCAGATTATGATGACTGGATTACTGAATGTGGCGACGGTCACACAGGTTTGAACGGAGATATTATTGTCTGGAACCCAGTTTTGCAGAATTCTTTTGAATTGTCTTCTATGGGTATCCGCGTTTCGCCGGAATCTTTGAAAAAGCAGCTTGAGGAACGCGGTTGTCCTGAAAGGGCAAAACTTCCGTTCCATAAGGCACTTTTAAATGGAGAACTTAAACAGACTATTGGCGGCGGTATCGGACAGTCCCGTTTGTGCATGTACTTTTTGCGTAAAGCACATATCGGCGAAACGCAGGTTAGTATCTGGCCGGAATCTATGATAAAGGAATGCAATAAAGCAGGCATTCATCTTTTGTAGTTTTTTGCGGTTAAAAACTTGCAGGCTATTTTTCTTTAGTTATGCGCTGTACTATTAATACTGTGCAGCGTAACACTGCCAGACGCTTTTGCGTGCTGAGGCATGAATTTTTTTAAAAACGGATTAGAATTATTTATATGTACACCTTAAATAGCAATCAGCGGAAAATTTTGACACAGGCAGCTCAGTCAATTAAGCCTGTAGTTCAGATTGGACAGAACGGTTTAACAGAATCTGTTCTGTCTAAAATAAACGAATCACTTAATGCACATGAACTTATAAAGGTAAAATTTTTAGAATTTAAAGATGAAAAACAGGAAATTTCGGAAGAAATTTCTGAATCCTCAGAATCAGCTTTGGTCAGAATAATCGGTAATATTGCTATTTTTTACAAACCTTCAGAAAAGGAAGAAAAACGAAAATACGGGATTCTCTTTTAGAAATTCTATAATTTTTTTGTAACGAATTCATATTTTTTCGTTTTATGTTTAAAATGCCGTCAGAAAATAGCTTGAATTCAAAGAAATTAGAAACAAATTCTACCTCGCCTGTAAAATCTGAACAGATACTTTGTTCCATTTGTAATATTACAAATGATTCAATTGTGGGGCTTATAACTTTTTCAAGTTTTACAAATAAAAAGTTAAAATTTAATTCTTATGAAGAAAGCCGGCAGTTTTTCCTTTCGTTGACTACGAATCAAGATGATCGCCAGCGTCTTTCTGATTTTACGGATACAAAGTATTTAACTTCTTCCTTTATGCAGGGACGAATCCGCCAGCGCATGCAGTTTCAGCAAATTATAGGTAACAAGCTTGTATGGCTGGAACTTTCTGTTCTTCTTTCAAAACTTCCTGAAAGCCAGGAAATTCTGGCATTTTATATTCTTGCAAATGTTGAAGAAAATAATCAGTTAAAACTGCCGGCAAAAAGTTTTGGCCTTCCAGAAAAACTAAGAGCCAACCGCATTAATTTTCTTTCTCATTTAAGCCATGATACAAGAACAGAATTAAACTCTTTGCTGGGTATTGTAGAGCTTGCAAAAGAAAAAAATTCTTCACCTGAAACTATACGCAGATATTTGAATCAAATAGATAATTCCTGTCAAACCCTAGCAAGTTTTTTTAACAATATTATTGATATTATAAAAATAGAAAGCAGCGTTTTTGAAACCGATCAGGATACTTATACTTTTACAGATTTTACAAGCACGGTTCTTATGCAGATTACTTCTCAATGTAAAGAAAAAAATATTTTTTTCAGATATGATCCGAACAATTTTTTCCCGGCAATTGTTATTGACCGGCAGTGCTTTAATCAGATTTTTTCTAACCTTTTTTATATACTGTTAAAGCAGATCCAAGGTGGAAGTGAAATTTCTTTTTCAATCGAAGATAAAACTGTAAGAAATAATTTCTTTGTTGCAGACTTTGTTATTACAAATACTAAAAGTACATTTACCGAAGAGCAGATCAAATCAATACAGGAGCTTTTTAAAAAAGATTCTCTTGCAGAAATTTATGACAGCCACGATGTTGAACTGGGATTTATCTTAGTAAAAATGTATCTTCTTGTGCTGAATGGAAAAATAAAGCTTGTGCATGATAAAAAGAATCTCAGAAATAAATTTGTAATTTCGCTTTCTGTTCCTTTGGCAAAAGAACCGGTATCTGGTAATTCTGGTAGTGCACAAACACTTAATTCTCAATTGATAGAAGACTTTTCAAATCTTGAAGGAAAAACAGTTCTTTTGGTTGAAGACAATTATTTAAATCGCGAAATATGTATTCATCAGCTGACAAATAAAAAAATGAAGGTTGTTCAGGCTGTAGATGGAAAAGAAGCGTTACAGATTTTTGAAAAATCAAAGCCGGGAACTTTTGATGCAATTTTAATGGATATTCAGATGCCTGTAATGAACGGGTATGAAGCAACAAAAGCAATTCGTTCATTGGACAGACCGGATGCTATTTCCACACCGATTATTGCTATGTCTGCCGATGGGCTTATTGGTAATATAAAAGAATCTTTATCCATAGGAATGGTGGCGCATTTAACAAAGCCGGTTACTACGGATAAACTTTATGGAACTTTGTCTGCATTTTGTGCAAATTAAATGCACGCATCCGGTCTGAATTTTATACTGTAAAGCATATATTTTTGCATATTTATCCATAATATCTAGGCAAACTTGCATAAAAATTGTATTATATGGCTTTAGAATGAATTCTAAAGCATGCATTGTCCTTGCTAATGGACAGATTTTTGAAGGTAAAAGTTTTGGTGCTTCCGGTTGCAAAATCGGAGAAGCGGTTTTTACAACCGGCATGACCGGCTATCTGGAAACATTAACGGATCCAAGTTATTACGGTCAAATCGTTACACAGACGTTTCCATTGATAGGAAACTACGGTGTTATTCCGCATGATTTTGAAAGTTCAAAGATTCATGTTTTCGGTTATATAGTCCGTACTCCCTGTGAAATTCCATCTAACTTCCGCTGTGAAGGAACAATCGACAGTTTCTTAAAAAAGAATAACATTATCGGTCTTTGCGATATTGATACGCGCGCCTTAACAAAGATTTTGCGCGAAGCAGGCGTTATGAATGCCATGCTGATTTCCGGCGATGGAAATGAAGCAAAAGAGGCTTTTAAGGCACTTTCTTCTCCTGCGGAAAAAGAAAAACTACTTGAAAAAATTAAAGCATTTAAAATTACAAAAGCAGTTGAATCGGTTACGCTCGACGCGGATAAAATCGAAGAAAGTGCCGATGTGGTTTTTGAACAGGCTGCAAAATATCGTGCCGTTCCTGTAACAAAGGATGGCCTTAAAGTAAACGATCCGAAGGTAGCCATGAAAAACGGCAAAGGCAAAAAGGTCGTTTTGTGGGATTTTGGCGCAAAAGCAAATATCCGCCGTGAGCTATTAAAACGCGGAGTTTCGGTTGTAACAATGGCTTCTGATTCGACAGCAGAGCAGATTCTTGCAGAAAATCCTGACGGAATTATGCTTTCAAACGGACCGGGAGACCCGCAGGACAATATCGGAATAATCGCCGAGCTTAAAAAAATCTGCGAAAAAAAGATTCCTCTTTTCGGCATTTGTCTTGGTCACCAGATTTTAGCCCTTGCACGCGGCGCAAAAACTGCAAAACTAAAATACGGTCACCGCGGTTCAAATCATCCTGTAAAAGATTTGGCAACAGGAAGAGTTTACATTTCAAGCCAGAATCACGGTTATGCGGTTGAACTTGATACACTTCCGGAACATGCGGTTTTAAGTTTTGTAAACACAAATGACGGAACCTGCGAAGGCATTACATATACTGACATTCCAGCTTTTTCAATTCAGTTTCATCCGGAAGCTTCTGCAGGACCGTTAGACTTAAACTTTTTGTTCGATGAATTTATTTCTCTTATAAATAATCCTTCGTATTTTAAGAATTACAAGGCTAATTTTAAGGTAATTGATTCTGTGTCGTATTTTGCTGAATCGTGTGGAAAAGTTAATAACTCAACACCAGTAAAAGCAAATTCAAATCCAGCTGTAAAAAATTAAAACAAAAGCCGCGCTTGCCGTACCGCGGTGCGATAAAAGCGGATTACTATAGGAGCATTTTATGCCTTTAAATACTTCAATAAAGAAAGTAATGGTTATCGGTTCCGGCCCGATTGTAATCGGTCAGGCTGCAGAATTTGATTATGCAGGAACGCAGGCCTGTAAAGCGTTAAAGGAACAGGGCATTAGTGTTGTGCTTGTTAATTCAAATCCTGCAACTTTGATGACTGATAATTCAATGGCCGATGCAATTTACATTGAGCCGCTTATTCCGGAAACAATTCAGCGTATTATTGAAAAAGAAAAGCCGGATTCCCTTCTTTCAACACTTGGAGGACAAACCGGCCTTACTTTAAGTATGGAGCTTGCAAAATCAGGCTTCCTTGAAAAACACAATGTACGGCTTCTTGGCGCAAATCCTGAAACAATTGATAAGGCTGAAGACCGCCAGATGTTTAAAGATACAATGCTTGCTATCGGTGAGCCGTGTATTCCTTCTAAAGTTGTAACGACCCTTGAAGATGCATTGGCCTTTGCTGATAACGAAATCGGCTATCCAGTAATTGTCCGCCCGGCATTTACACTTGGCGGTACCGGCGGCGGCATTGCAAAAGACCGTAAGGAACTTGAAGAAATTGCCCACAACGGTTTGCACCGCTCGCCGATTCATCAGATTCTTGTTGAAAAATGTATTTCCGGCTGGAAGGAAATTGAATTTGAAGTTATCCGTGACCATTCAGGCAATGTAATTACAGTCTGTTCAATGGAAAATTTTGACCCTGTTGGCGTTCACACAGGAGATTCCATTGTAATTGCTCCAACCGTTACTCTTGCAGACAAAGAATACCAGATGCTGCGTTCTGCCGCATTAAACATAATTTCTGCATTAAAGGTTGAAGGCGGCTGTAACTGTCAGTTTGCCCTTAATCCTGAAACTTTTGAATATGCGGTAATTGAAGTAAATCCGCGTGTTTCACGTTCTTCGGCCCTGGCTTCAAAAGCAACCGGCTACCCGATTGCAAAAGTTGCAGCCCTTATCGCAATCGGCTACAACCTTGATGAAATTCCAAATGCAGTTACCAAAAAAACAGCCGCCTGTTTTGAGCCGGTATTAGACTATGTAGTTGTAAAATTCCCGAAATGGCCGTTTGATAAATTTGTTTATGCAAAGCGTACGCTCGGCACACAGATGAAAGCTACCGGCGAAGTTATGGCTATCGGACGTTCTTTTGAAGAAGCCCTTATGAAAGCTGCCCGTGGAGCGGAAATCGGTGTTGATTCACTTCGCTTAAAAGTATTTACCGAAGAATCTGACAAGCAGATTATTAAGCGCGTCGGTGAAGTTACGGATCAGAGGCTTTTTGCAATTTATGAGGCTTTAAAACGAAAGATTCTTACTGTTGAAGAAATCCACAAAATTACAAAGATTGATATCTGGTTCCTTTCTAAAATTCAAAATCTTATAAATCTTGAAGAAAAACTGGAATCTTTAAAAACCGGCAAAAAAGCTTTATCACCTGAATTATATCTTGAATTAAAAAAATCAGGCTTTACTGATAAAAAAATTGAAGAACTTTCAGGCGTAAAAATTCCTGGTAGCACCGGAATCCTTAAAGATGCCGAAAAAGCTGCAAAGCTTAGAAGCGAAGGAAAACTTGCGCATATTCCGGCAGGCTTTAAAATGGTTGATACCTGTGCCGGCGAATTCAATGCAGAAACGCCTTATTTCTATGCAGGTTACGACTCGTTTAACGAAGCTGAAGCATTCTTAAAAGAACATGATGATGAAAAGAATTCTAAAGGAACGATTATCGTTCTTGGCTCTGGCCCGATCCGCATCGGTCAGGGAATTGAATTTGATTATGCGTCTGTTCAGTGTGTATGGGCATTAAAGAAACTCGGCTATAAGGTTGCAATTATAAACAACAATCCGGAAACAGTTTCTACCGATTTTGATACAGCTGACCGCCTTTACTTTGAACCGCTTACGCCTGAAGACGTAATGAATGTAATCAATACAGAAAAACCGATTGGCGTAGTAGTCGCCTTCGGCGGACAGACGGCAATCAAACTTACAAAATTCCTTGATGAACAGGGAATAAAGATTCTTGGAACAAGTGCAGATTCAATTGATGTTGCAGAAGACCGCGAACGCTTTGAAAAACTCTGCGATGATTTAGGAATTAACAAGCCAAAAGGCGAAACCGTCTTTACAACAGAAGAAGCTCTGGCATCTGCAAAAAAAATCGGCTATCCGGTATTGCTGCGTCCGTCCTACGTTCTTGGCGGACAGAACATGATTATTGCGTTTACAGAAGCAGACGTAAAAGAATACATGGCAATCATTCTTGCACAGGGAATAGAAAATCCTGTTTTGATTGACAAATACATGATGGGTACAGAGCTTGAAGTTGACGCAATCTGTGACGGCAAGGACATTCTCATTCCAGGCATAATGGAACATATTGAAAGAACAGGAATTCATTCTGGCGATTCAATAGCAGTTTATCCTTCCTGGAACTTAAACGACATTTTACGCGAAAAGATTGTAAATCAGTCAAGAGAACTTGCACTGGCACTTGGCACAAAAGGTCTTGTAAATATTCAGTACCTTATTTACAACAATGATTTGTATATTATCGAAGTAAATCCTCGCTCAAGCCGAACCGTTCCGTACATCAGTAAGGTAACCGGCGTTCCGATGGTTGAACTTGCAACACAGGCAATGCTTGGAAAAGCCGTAAAAGATATGGGCTTTGGAACAGGACTTTACAGGATTCCGCCATATTTTGCAGTAAAAGTTCCGGTTTTCAGCTTTGAAAAATTAATGGATGTTGATACTCACCTGGGACCTGAAATGAAGTCAACCGGCGAAGTTCTGGGTCTGGCTTCTACAATGGAAGAAGCAATTTACAAAGGCCTGATTGCAGCCGGCTACAATATGAAGCGTTCAGGCGGTGTTTTGTTTACCGTAAGAAAAACCGATCAGTACGAAATTCCTGATTTAGCAAGAAAATTCTATGACATGGGCTTTACCTTGTACGCAACCGAAGGAACTGCGAAAGTTATACAAGACTTCGGTATGGAAGTTCAGGTTGTAAACAAGATTCACGAAAACAGCGAGGACAATCTGCTTACCCTTTTGGATTCAGGCAAAATTGACTACGTAATTTCCACAAGTGCAAAAGGCCGTAACCCGGCTGCAGACAGCGTAAAGATGCGCCGCCATGCAGTAGAGCGTGATATTCCTTGTTTAACCGCAATTGATACGGCAAATGCTATTGCCAACAGTCTTATGAGCAAATATTCTGCAGAAAATGTAGAGCTTGTAAACATAAATGATTTGCGTGCAAGCAAACAGAAAATAAGATTCAGCAAAATGGAAAGCACCGGAAATGACTTTATAATCATCAATGGAATTTCACAGCACATAAATAATCCTGCTGATATTGCTGTAAGGCTTTGTAACCGCCGTTCTGGAATTGGTGCTGATTCACTTGTTTTAATAAAGCCAAGTACAAATGCGGATGCCTATATGCAGTTCTTCAACAAGGACGGTACAGAAGGAAAGATGGCCGGAAACGCAATCCGCTGTGTTGCAAAATATCTTTTTGACAACAATATAAACGGAATTGCAGCCCGCCATTCAGCAGCTTCTGATCCTACGGCTACAATTACAATAGAAACAGAAAGCGGTGTAAAAACTTTGACACTGTACAAACAAAATGGAAAAATATCTTCTGTTACGGTTGATATGGGTAAACCGGAATTCACTTCAGAATCTTTGCCGACAACATTAAAGCCAAAAACTTATTCCATGCCGAATTTTTCTAAGGAAGAAAAACAGCTGCTTCCTTCAAAGGCAATTGTTGACGATACAGTTTCTATAGAAGGCATTCAGTACAATGTTTCCTGCCTTACAGTCGGAACTCCGCACTGTGTTGTTTTCTGCGACTTTGTAGACAAAGTAAATGTACCGAAAATCGGTCCGCTGTTTGAAAATAATGCAGTTTTCCCGGAACGCGTAAATACAGAGTTTGTAAGGGTTGCAGGCCCTAACTCACTTAAAATGCGTACCTGGGAAAGAGGTAACGGTGAAACTCCTGCCTGTGGAACAGGTGCATGTGCAGCGGTTGTTGCAGCAGTTCTTTCAGGACATTGCCGCTTGAATGAAGACGTTACCGTAAAAGTTCGTGGCGGAGATTTGATTGTAAAATATACCGGAGATTCAATTTTCCTAACTGGTTCAACATCTTTGATTTACGAAGGAACAGTAGAAATTTAGAAAATCCGTGCTAAAATTATTCCTATGGAATTAAACGCGGTTTGTAAGAAAATCTTAGACACAGCTCTTCCTTTTTCGGAATACAGTTCCTCGCCTATTGCTTACATCTGTGTTTCCATAGGAAAAAAATGTCCGTTTACTCAGGAAGAATTAAAAAACTGTTTTGCAAAATTAAAATGGGATACAGATCTTTCTGCTGCAGAACTTTCTTTTAAAATCGAAGATGATGAAGAAATTGGCCTTCAAATAACCGAAGTAATTGAATTTGAAAATGAAGACAATTCTGCGCCGCATCATAAAATACAGTTTTCTGACGGGCTTATTCTATAAAAATTTTCTTTGCACCGGATTTTTCATCTATTAACGGGGAGTTTTCATTTACAGATTTTAAAGGCACCTCAATTTTGTCGCCAGACGTAAGCACTTTGCTGCCTTTATTTACCGCAAGAACAAGCCCATTTTCTGAACAGGCATAAAAGCCTTCGTTATAGTTGAAATTCCCTTCCTGTTTATTGCCACGCCGGTCAGGCAATTTTATTACATCAGAAGCAATGCGAAGAGAAAGATAACGGTTATTTTTACCGCTTTGAAGTTCTTTATTTTTTGCCTGTTTGCCAGGTATATCGCAAGCTTGATCCGAAACAAGAAAATAGCTTAAAACGGCTCTTTCCTTTGGCAATTCTGCAGCGGCCGAAAGTTTTAACAGCTTTTTAGGTGCGTCATCTGTTGAAAAAGCAAAGTTACACCACTTTCCCCCGCGTTTTCCGTCCATCGGGCAGGCCGCTGCATGGGGGCACGGCGAAATCGGAACCATTCCCCTGCGTATAAAAGCATCGCGCATTAGGCTTAACAGTCTTGCAGAAGGCGGAACGCCTGGTTCTACAACGAGAATTGTCTTTTTTTCCTGCGCATAGCCAAGTAAAGATTCACAGTATTTTTTTGCCGAATAATCAGGCGGCATGTCGGTTTT
>JAEEWW010000094.1 GCA_016287815.1 Treponema sp.
TGTAACCTTAGCAGGGTCGATGATACCAGCTTCAACCATGTTTACCCATTCACCAGTGTAAGCATTAAATCCTACACCCTTCTTTTCATTCTTAGCGCGGTCAACAATTACAGCACCGTCAAGACCTGCATTGTCTGCAATCTGGCGCATTGGTTCTTCCAAAGCACGACGAACAAGTTTGAATCCAACTTTTTCGTCTTCTGTAAGATCTTCCGGAACTTTTTCCAAAGCCTTTGCAGCCTGAATAAGTGCAAGACCACCACCAGAAACAATACCTTCTTCCAAAGCAGCGCGAGTTGCAGCGATTGTATCTTCAATGCGGAATTTCTTTTCCTTCATTTCTGTTTCTGTATCAGCACCAACGTTGATTACAGCTACACCGCCAGAAAGTTTTGCAAGACGTTTCTGGAGCTGTTCTTTATCATAGCTTGATGTTGATTTTTCAATTGCGTGTTTGATTTCTTCAACACGTGCAGCAATGTTCTTCTTAGAACCAGCACCGCCAACGATTGTTGTATTGTCTTTGTCAATCTTAACTGATTTAGCCTGACCAAGAACTGAAATATCAGCTGTTTCAAGTTTAAGTCCAACTTCTTCAGAAACAACAGTACCGCCTGTAAGAATTGCGATATCCTGAAGCATATCCTTACGTCTGTCACCAAAGCCCGGAGCCTTAACAGCACAGCATTTGATTGTTCCACGGATTGTGTTCAATACCAAAGTTGTAAGGGCTTCACCGTCTACATCTTCAGCAATGATTACCAGTGCACGGCCTGCATTTGCAACTTTTTCAAGAAGCGGCAAAAGGTCTTTCATTGTAGAAATCTTTTTATCGTAAATCAAAATGTAAGCGTCTTCGTAAGCAGCTTCCATTGTTTCACGGTCTGTAACAAAGTAAGAAGAAATATAACCACGGTCAAACTGCATACCTTCAACTGTATCAACAGTCATTTCCATGTTCTTTGCTTCTTCAACAGTGATTACACCGTCTTTTCCAACTTTCTGAATTGCATCAGCAAGGAGTTTACCGATTTCAGGGTCGTTATTTGCAGAAATTGTTGCAATGTTTGTAACATCTGCTTCGCTCTTAACTGCACGGCTGTTCTTTTTAACTTCTTCAATGGCAAGCTTTACAGCCTTATCCATACCGCGTTTTACACCGATTGGTTTCATACCAGCGGCAACTGCTTTAAGACCTTCGCGAACGAAAGCATAAGAAAGAACAGTTGCTGTTGTTGTACCGTCACCGGCATCATCATTTGTCTTAGAAGCAACTTCTTTTACAAACTGAGCGCCCATATTTTCATAAGGATCTTTTAATTCAATGTCCTTTGCTACTGTAACACCGTCTTTTGTGATTGTTGGTGCGCCGTATTTTTTATCCAGCATAACCATGCGGCCGCAAGGACCAAGTGTTGTTTTTACTGCTTTTGCAATCTGTTCTGCACCAGAAAGAAGCTTTTCACGAGCTTCTTCACTAAATAATAACTGTTTAGCCATAATAAGACTCCTGTTTTGTATCTATTAGTCCGTCCGTTTTATGCCGAACGGGAATTTTTTAGCAATCAGCTACAAAATAAAAGATATAAAAATTTATAGCGAACGGCAATAAAAAAATGATTTTTTTTCGGGCCATTTTTGCCCGCTATGCAAAAAAGTTTGACCTGCTAAAATTTTTCAAATGCAATCCGCGGGTCGTTATCTTCTTCAACGTAAATCGTACCTGCAACTGAAAAGCCAAGTTTTTTAAGCAGATTCTGCATAACTTTATTATCATTATGCGTATCAATGCGAAGATTCCGGCATTTTTCAAAAGCCCAGTTTATACAGAAAGCACCGATTCCTTTTTCTGAGCCATCACCTGCAATTCTATGAACAACTCCGTATAAATTACTGCCTTTCCAGTCACCTTCAGTAATAGCTTTATAGGTCGGCTCGATATTTTCGCCCTGGTCAAAATAAAATGTTCCTATAACGCAATCTGAATCATTCAGGCAAACATAACTTTTTCCTTCACCAATGTCGTTATGAATCAACTCTTCAGGCGGCCAGTTCGTAGCTCCCCACTGATTGGGATTTCCATTTTTTTTCATAAAGTCGCGGGCAAAGGCGTAAATTTCCATTATCCTTGCAAAATCCCGCTCTGTCGATTTTCTGATTTTCATAATTTTGTCATCCTTTTTTTATTAAGCCAAACTTTACACCTGATATGCGTAAAATGAACTTTCATCTTGCAATCACTCAAACGGGAATTTGATTCCAAAGATTGCGCGGATTTTATCCATCTGGCGCATAATTTCAAGCGTTTCGCTATGCGGCATTTCAGGACATTCAGTTTTTCCTTCTTCAATCGCCTTTTTGCAGGCATAAACTTCATATTCATAGCCAGAAACCTGCGGTGGTGGAGTAAGTTCTTTTTTAAGATTTCCGTCCGTATCGAAAACAGAAATCTTTTCAGGATTATTGATGTTCTGCACAACTATGTATCCGTCTCGGCCTGTAATCAGACCGCGCCTGTCAGTTCTTGCAAAAAGAGTGCTGAACATTGAAGCCATTTTTCCATCCGAATAAGTAAGCGTTACTGTATTTTTTCCGTCAACACCGGTTTCCGTTGGAATCATGTGCGCATCAATCTTTTTTATGTCATCTCCTAAAATCATGCTCGAAAAATTCAAACTGTAAACTGTCAAATCAAGAAGACAGCCTCCTGCCAGTGCCGGATCAAGAAGGCGTGGTCTATGTTCAATCTTGTATCCAAGATTTGAATCAACACAAACAAGGTCACCTATTTCGCCAGATTTTATAATATCATCTATCATTTTTCGCGAAGGCATGTAGCGCGTCCAGATTGCCTCAGCAAGAAGAAGGCCTTTCTTTTCTGCAACGCTTATCATTTCTTCAGCCTGCTTTGTATTTGCAGCAAAAGCCTTTTCGCACAAAACATTGCGGCCGGCTTCAAGCGCCTTTATAGTCCATTCGTAATGATGCGAATGCGGAACAGCAATATAAACAAGATCAACTTCTGAATCTGAAAGCATTTGTTCATACGAACCGTACGATTTTTTTATACCGTATTTTCTGGCAAACTCATCAGCCTTTTCTTTTGAGCGGGAAGCAACTGCATAATTTTCAACACCATCCATTTCTGCAATCGTTTTTGCCATTTTAACCGCAATTCCGCCGGCTCCAAGAATTCCTACTTTCATAATGACTCCTCCGTTTCTAATATACAATGTTTATTTAAAGACATACAGCCGTTCAGTTACTGTTTTTTGTTTCGGCTCAGGAAGTTCATCGTACACCGCTTATAAAAATCCGCGCAACGTCTATTTTTTTTCCTTTATAAATTATATCAGAACGAGTTAAAACTGACATTATCCTGACAAAAATCTATTTTTCTTCTATAATTATGCCCATGAAAATCGCTATAACTTACGAAAAAGAAACCGGAAACGTTTTCCAGCATTTTGGAAAAACTCAGTATTTTAAGATTTATCAGATTGAAGACGGAAAAATCATTTCTTCAGAAGTAATTGATAACGGCGGAAACGGACATCATGCACTTCCTCCATTTTTAAAAAGCCTTGGTGTAGAAACTTTGATTCTTGGAAACCGCGGACAGGGCGCCATTGAAGCCATTGCTGCAAGCGGACTTAAAGAAATGCCTGGTATTACAGGCAGTGCAGACGATGCAGCAGAGCTTTTTGCAAAGGGCGAACTCAAGCCAAATTTTGAGGCTAAGTGTAACCACCACGGGGAACATCACCAGTAAGAGCAAGTGAAAAATCCACTTACTTCATTCGCTCTTACTCTTTCCATCCAAGTCGCATTTTAAGGAAATCTTTTATATCCTTGTAAAAATCCATTGGCGGGGGAGTAATGTTAATCTGCTTAAGGGCTTCCTGTACCAGTGGATTTTTATAACAGCAAACCGCATTTGACGAAGCATAAAAAAGTACATCCAGTTGTATTTTATATGCCGAGTCCTGAGTTGTGTCGAGCATCTGTGAAAGCCTGTCGCAGAAGGCATAGGCCAGGTCATAATATTTCTTTTTAAAAACTGCAAGGCGTTCTACCGTTACATTTGTTTCTATCACCGGATTAAGGTAGGAAACATAGCGCATATAATCCTGATTTGCATTTACGATTCCTGCCCAGACTTCTGCAATTATATCCGGCGTAAAATTGCTGCCCTTCGGAAAAGCCGAAAGCAGAGAGTTGTAATAAGCCGTCATTTTTTCTGAAGAAATTTCCAGAAAGATTTCCTCTTTTGTCGTAACGTATTTATAAAGGTTGGCACGCGACCAGCCAAGTTTTTCTGCAATTGTTGTAAGCGTAATTTCTGAATAAGGGCAGGATGCAAAAAGTTCTGCCGTTGCCTCTTTGATTTGAGAAAGGCGCTCTTCCTTGTGTTCGTCGCTTCTTGCGCGGATAAAAACCGCTTTGCCGCTTAAGTCTGCCATGCCTATAGAATAGCACACAGATTAAAGTTTTGCAATAAGTAACTTTTTGTCACTAAAAGTATATTTTAGTATTGACAAGTCACCAATTATGCCATACATTTAAGTTAAGTGACACAACGTTACTAATACAAACGCCGGATACAAACACAAAAAAGGTGGAGTCTTCTATGAAAAAAACATCTTTATTTTTATTAACGATTCTTTTTCTTACCCCAATGTTATGCGCATACGGCAGCATCAAAGCAGCAAAATCATCAGACAAAGGAGAACTTTCTAAAATGAAAATCTCAATTCAAATTATAAGTGACAGCGGTAATCATAAGCTGACAGCAACACTGTCCGACAACTCTTCTGCGTGTGCATTTTACGAACTTTTGAAAAAAGCACCTGTTAAAATCAAAATGAGCGACTACGGGAACTTTGAAAAGGTTGGCCCGCTTGGAACTACACTTCCCCGAAATGACATGCAGATAACAACCACTGCAGGCGACATCATTTTGTATCAGGGAAATCAAATTACAATTTACTATGACACAAACAGCTGGAACTTTACCCGTCTTGGAAAACTGGATGAAATAACACAAGCAGAGCTCAAAAAGATTTTGGGCAAAGGCGATGTGACGGCGGTGTTTGAAATAGCAGACTAAGGAGAAATCAATGAAATTAAAATCAGTTTGTTTTGCAGCTTTTTTCACGCTGACAGTTTTCAGTCTTTTTGCAAAAGACAATCCAAAAGCTGCAAGCTACAAAACACACGAAGCCCCGGCCCGCGACAAATCAGTTCCAGTCGTTTACTTTATCCGGGACATCACGGCGGAAGCCCTGGTAAAAGTTTATCAGGCTACCGGTTACAAGGCAAAAGGAAAGACAGGCGTAAAGGTTAGCACAGGCGAAAGTGAAAACACAAATTATCTCCGCCCTGCCCTTATCAAAAATCTTGTAAAGGATGAATTGAACGCAACCATCGTAGAATGCAACACGGCTTACGGCGGAAACAGAAGCAACAACATTAACCACATGAAAATTGCCCGCGACCACGGCTTTCTGGATGTAGCAAACGGCTTTGATCTTCAGGATGCCGAAGGCTACATGACCATTCCTGTAAAAGGCGGCATACGGCTCAAGGAAAACTACGTTGGAACTCATTTTAAAGATTACTACACATACCTGATTCTTTCACACTTCAAGGGGCACGCAATGGGCGGCTTTGGTGGGGCAATCAAAAATCTTTCAATTGGCTTTGCTTCGGGAATGAGTGTCGCTAAATCCGGGAAGCTCAACATTCACAGTGCAGGACGAAGCGTAACCAGTTGGACACACTGTCCACAGGACGAATTCCTTGAATCTATGGCAGAGGCTGCAAAATCTGTCTGCGATTATATGCAAGACGGCAAAGGCATTGTCTGCGTGAACGTGATGAACCGCCTTTCTGTAGACTGCGACTGCGATTCAAATCCTGCAGAGCCGGACATGCACGACATCGGAATTCTTGCAAGTCTGGATCCGGTAGCTTTAGACCAGGCCTGTGTAGATTTAGTATACAAGGCAAAAGATTCCGGAAGCCTTATTGAACGCATTGAAAGCCGAAACGGAATCCACACACTTGAACATGCAGAAAAAATCGGATTCGGAAGCCGCAATTACCGGCTGGTGGAAATTAAATAAAAATATTTACGGAGGAAATTTTATGAAAAAACTTATTCTTTCACTTTTAATCGGAGGATTAATGATGACAGGTCTTTCAGCAAAAACAGCATTTGTTTATTTCAGTGCAACCGGAACAACAGAACGCATGGCAAAAAATGCTGCAGAAGCCATGGAAGCAGACATTTTTGAAATCCAGCCGGTGCACAAATATACAAAGGAAGATTTAAACTGGCACGATAAAAAATCTCTTACCACAATCGAATGCAACGATCCCAAATGCCGCCCGGAAATCGCAAATAAAATCGACATTTCTGCCTACGACACCGTAGTTTTGTGCTACCCGATCTGGTGGTCTTACGCACCAAAAATCGTCTACACCTTTGTGGAAAGCCAGAACTGGTCGGACAAAAAGCTTATCACCCTTTGTACAAGCGGAGGAAGCGGCCTTGGCAGAAGTGGCAGTGAACTTACAAAATTTGCAAAAGGCGTGGACTTCAAGGGCGGAAAAGACTTTACCCGTGGTTCAGGCGCAGATATTAAGAAGTATATAGAAGGCCTGGCAAAATAAAGTAAAACCGCAATGTCTTTAATGCAGAATTTTTCAGGAGTAAATACAGATGATTTTAGATAAGATTAATTCACCGGCAGATCTGAAAAAACTTTCAGTTTCTGAACTTCCAGCAGTAGCTCAGGAAATCCGTGAAGGACTTTTTAACCGTCTTACAAAAATCGGCGGACACTTTGGTCCAAACTTTGGTTTTGTAGAAGCGACAATTGCCCTGCACTATGTTTTTAATTCTCCAAGCGACAAATTCGTTTTTGATGTTTCCCATCAGTCTTACGCTCACAAAATGCTCACCGGACGAAAAGCCGGCTACCTTGACGACAGCCGTTTTCAAGAAGATTCAGGCTACACAAACCCGGACGAAAGCGAACACGACTTTTTCAATGTCGGTCACACTTCAACTTCAATTGCCCTGGCTCTGGGGCTTGCAAAGGGTCGCGACATCTTAGGCGAAAAAGAAAACATCATTGCAGTTATCGGTGACGGTTCCCTGTCCGGCGGCGAGGCCATGGAAGCCCTCAGTGTTGCAGGCAGCGAACTGAACTCAAACTTCATTATCATCGTAAACGACAATGAGCAGGCAATTGCAGAAACTCACGGAGGAATCTACAAAAATCTTAAGGCCCTCCGCGATTCCAACGGAAAGGCAGAAAACAACTGGTTCACAGCATTCGGTCTTGATTATATTTACGAGGAAAACGGAAACGACATCGCTTCTTTAATCAAGGTTTTTGAAAAAGTCCGCGATTCAAATCATCCTGTAGTTGTTCATATTCATACCCAGAAAGGAAAAGGCTACGAGCTTGCAGAAAAAGATAAGGAAGGCTGGCACTGGTGCCTTCCATTTGACCGTGCTACTGGAAAGCCGACATTCAACTTCGGAAACGGCGAATCTTATTTCGGTATGACAAGTCAGTACATAATGGAAAAGGCAAAAAAGGACAAAGACTTTGTTGTCGTGTCTCCTGCCATGCCGATGGCTGTAGGTTTGGGGCCAGCAGAAAGAGCAAAACTTGGCAGCCAGTACATCGACACAGGAATTGCGGAAGAAGCAGCCGTTGCAATCGCTTCCGGAATTGCCCGCCGTGGTGCAAAGCCGCTTGTCGTAACAAACATGACTTTCTTACAGAGAGCTTACGATCAGATTTCTCAAGATGTCTGCATCAACAAAACTCCGGTTACAATGCTCATGAACTACACTTCTTTCGACGGCCTTACCGATGTTACTCACCTTGGAATTTTTGGCCTTGCGGCGTTCTCAAATATTCCAAACCTTGTGGTGCTCTGCCCTTCAAGCGCAGAAGAATACATTTCCATGCTGGACTGGAGCCTTGAGCAGAAGGAAAATCCTGTTTTGATTTTGATTCCGGGAAATGAAGTTACACACCGTCATGCAGACAAAAACTACAGCAATTTGAACCGCTTTATAATAGAAGAAAAAGGCGAAAAAGTTGCAGTAATCGCTCTGGGTGATTTTTTCCAGAAAGCTCAGGAACTTAGCGCCGCAATAAAAGAAAACTGCGGATTTACACCAAGTCTTATAAATCCACGTTTTGCTTCGGGTCTGGACAAAGAGCTTTTACGGGAACTTGAAAAAGACCATGAGCTTGTAATCACACTTGAAGACGGAATTCTTGAAGGCGGTTTTGGCCAGAAGATTGCTTCTTTCTATGGAAACAGCAAAATGCTTGTCAAAAATTACGGTCTTGAAAAGAAATTCTACGACCGCTACCAGCCGGAAGAACTTTTACGTAACTGCGGCATAACAACTGAGCAGATTATTGAAGACATTAAATCCGCATTAAATCTTGCGCTCTAGGAGAAAAACATACTTGAACAAGCGGTTATCGTTCATATTTATTTTAAGTTTCTTATCTTTCTCTCTTCTTGCCGCAAAGGAGCCTGAAAAAGTGATAAAATTAAATTCCGGATACGAAATGCGTCGCACGCAGGAGCGTGCTTCCCGAGTTTTTGACAAGCAAAAACTCGCAGATACAATCCAACTAAATTCGGGTTTCAATATGCCAATTCTTGGACTTGGAACCTGGACTCTGACCGGCCAGGTTTGCGAAGACGCAGTATATGCAGCCCTCAAATCCGGGTACCGGCTTATTGATACTGCAAGATATTACGGCAACGAAAGCGAGGTTGGCAAGGCTGTTGCCCGTGCAATTTCTGATGGAATCTGTAAGCGGGAAGAAATCTTTATCACCACAAAACTTGTTCCCTGGACTTCAAATCCCGATGCAGATATTGATGATTCCCTAAGGCAGTTAGGCCTTACTTATATCGACCTTTGTCTTTTGCATCAGCACGGCTCCAGTTCAGGCGACGATGCAGTTTACAAGGCAATGATTCGTGCAGTTAAAGACGGAAAAATCCGCTCAATCGGAATCTCAAATTTTTACACGGAAAAAACAGTAAGCCATTTTATAAATGATTTTGAAATTCCACCCGCAGTAATTCAAAACGAAAATCACATCAAATACCAGAACAATAGTCTAAGGGACTGGGCGTCAAAAAAAAGAATCTACATAGAAAGCTATTATCCTTTCGGCGGTAGAGGCCACACAGCAG
>JAEEWW010000014.1 GCA_016287815.1 Treponema sp.
GCATCATTCACTTTCTATGATGCTTCATCTAACATCCTGTATTCATTTACTGAAACAATTAACGTTTTTAGCAATCTCACAACCAACACCTGGGTACAGAATGGTGCTGAACCGTGGTTTGTTACAACAGGCACAGGTGCATCAAAAACAACAACCTGCCGCATTACTTCCGCTATGGTTGAAGGCTTTAAGCTGACAGATATTTATGTTGACCCGACGTTAACTATATCCGGCACCGGGTCATTCTTGAGCCCTGTAAAAAGCTTTAATGAAGCTCTTGAAAAACTTACAGATGCAACAAAAGATTACACGATAAACATAGTAAACTCCAACACACTTCACGCTCTTGCTAATATCGCTATTAACTCAGGGGTATTAAAAACCGACGGAAGTGGTACATACAATGCAAAAACTCTTAAAATATGCGGAACAACAGATTTGGATGCAGACGGATATTCGCAGAATTGTATTGATGGCAGTTCGAACCATCAATGCTTAAAATTAGATACAGATGTTCCTGTTACATTAAAAAATCTTGAAATTACGGATGGACTGCAAGAAAGTGGAGCTGGTATTTATACCAAGACAAACCTTGTTATTGATAATTGTATTATAAGTACTTGTCACGCTGATATGGCAGGCGGAGGTCTGTGTATAGATGGTAATTCCGAAACAGTTATGTCTGGTGGGATAATAAAAGAAAATTCTGCAGTAGATACTGGAGGTGGTGTATATATCGAGCTAAACACCAGTTCAACAAACCACAACTTCACTATGACGGGCGGTGAAATAACTGGTAATTCTGCGGATTATGGCGGCGGAGTATATGCTAAGGCTGATTTTTCTATGACAGGTGGTGTTATAAGCGGAAACACTGCATCAGAATACGGTGGTGGTGTAATGGTTTATAATAATTCAACCTTTACAATGTCCGGCGGTACCATACGCGGAAATACATCAGACAATTTGGGAGGAGCTGTTTATGTTTACGGAACTTTCAAAATGAAAGGTTCAGCCTATATTCCTGCTGGTGTTGATGGTGAAACTGGTTTTGGAAAGAACGATGTTTACCTTCCAGCTTACCTTCCAGCCAGAACTATTAAAATTGCAGGAAAGCTTAACCCGCCTGCTGAATGTACTGACGGCATTGTGGCAACAATCACACCGTCAAGTTATACAGCAGGTACTCAGCTTATTGAACTTGATACAGGCGTAACAGACACAACTCTTGAAGAAGCAGCTGCCCATTTTGCAGTAACGCCGGATGCAAGTAATCCTGGCATTCCATGGAGAGTCAGCGAAGAAGGAAAATTAATTGCATCAATAGATGCCGCTTCTCTTACAACGGAAAACTACGCCGCCGTAACAGAAATTACTGTTTCAGACGGAGCAGGAATGAAAAAACTTTCAGATCTAAATAAAAACTATTCGGGAAAGACCATACAGCTGGAAAACGATATTGTTCTTCCTTCCGGTTATAGTCCTATAGCTACATTTATAGGAAATTTTAACGGAAACGGAAAGAAAATTTCTGGCCTTGCAGGACAGACAGCCTTGTTCAATACCGTAGGTGGCGGAGGAACTGTCAAAGACCTTACTGTTGAAGGAAGCTCTACAATAGCTGGTATAGCAGAAAACTTGGGTGACGGAGTTATAGAAGGCTGCACAAATCTGGTAAATGTAACCCATACAGAAAATGATGACAAAGAGGCCGGTGGAATTGTTGGGCTTATAAGAAGGAGTTCAGGCAATCCGGTTGTAAGAAACTGTGTGAATAAAGGAACTATAAAAAGCGCGGAAGGCTACGTTGGAGGAATTGCAGGAAGGGAATACGACGCAAGATGTACTATGGACTCATGCGTAAACACGGGAACGGTAGAGTATACAGGTGACGGCTACAGAAATGTTGGTGGAATTGTAGGAGATGCAGGTGGAATAGTGCGCAACTGTATTAATACCGGAGAAGTTAAAGGCGGTACAGGGATCGAAGCAGGCGGAATTGCCGGTTCAACATCTTATTATCCTGATTACGGAGAGAAAGGAATCTATAACTGTGCAAACCTAGGTTCTGTATCCGCAGATTATCGGGCTGGTGGTATTGCTGGCAATTGCGAACTCTCATCCTCAACAGATGTCAATTCAACTATCAAAAACTGCTTTAATACTGGAAACATTACAATTTCGGATACTTCAAAAACAAGCCGCGGCGGTATTGCCGGAGAAATTGTAACAGGTAACGGTACTTGCACCATTACAAACTGCTTATACTATGTCCCGTCAGGAATTACCATCAACGGCGTAGGTAAACCTAACGGCGTTAGCGTCTCTATTGCGTCTACCACAGCTACAGACGCAGCAACAAACATGAATACATGGGTAAATTCAAACAATTCAGAAAACCTGTATAAGACCTGGACAACAAAGTATATAAACGGCAGGAATACCTCAGTTCCAGATGTGGGCTATGAGTGGTAGGTTAAGCTAAAAGCGGTGCGGCGGGTTAAAAGGTGCGCCGCTTAGAGCAAAGCGAAGAAAAAGCTTATGCTGCATGGAATCTTGCAGTACAGAATAAACATTTTGATAAGATTGATTCATAGGAGAAATATATGCACGAAGAAAATGGAATTGTATATTCAGATAACCCGGAAAAGATGCTTACAGTTCTTGAAGTTAAGCATATGTACAGTGGCGTATATTTAATGAAATTCTCCGATGGTGTAGTAAAACTTTTTGATACAAGCATATTACAAGGCGAAGTTTTTGAGCCTTTGAAAAATCCAGAAATATATGAAAATCCAAAGCTTGAATACGGAATCGTAACATGGAATAACGGAGAAATTGATTGTTCTCCTGATTTCATGTATGAAAACGGCTATGAATATAATACAAAGGATATAATTTCCGTAGCATAATATGTTTTCTAAAAAAAACAGCAGAAGCGCAAGCGTAACCGTTCCAGTTCCTGATGTCGGCTATGAGTGGTAGGGGTGGCTGACAGCCGTAGCCGGTCATTCCGGACGCTACGCCACATTCGCACGCACCTGCTACGAATGTGTGATTCGGAATGACCGGCATGTTTTGCAAGACCACGTATGTAAAGGTACTGATTAAAAAATATCGTCCATTTCAAGGAAGCTTCCGGCTTTTATTTTACCTGAATCAAGTCCGGCTTTTACTTTTTCAGCTGCTACTACAGAGCCCAGAGCAAAACCTTCGCGGCTTCTTGCACGGTGAGTTAATTCAATTGTATCTGCCTTGCTGTCAAAGAAAACCGTGTGTGTTCCCGGAACAAAGCCGCATCTTGTGCTTGAAACATGAAGCTCATCTTTTTCCGGCTTCTGGTGGAAAGCGTCGATAACTGTTTCTTTTTTTGTTACGCTTTCGTTTAATATGCGTTTTGCAATTTCAAGAGCAGTGCCTGAAGGGCTGTCTGCTTTCTGGTTGTGGTGCATTTCCCAGGTTGCAATGTCGTATTCAGGATATTCGTTTATCAGTTTTACGGCATTTTCTATAATCTTGTAGAAAAGATTTACGCCTACAGAGAAATTTGAAGAAGTCATTATAGTTCCGCCTGTTGAAGCGGCTAAGGCCTTAATTTCTTCAAAATGACTGTTCCAGCCGGTTGTTCCTACAATAAGCGGGATGCCGAGCGGTAAAACTTCTTTTATATTATCAAGAATTGCAGAAGGGTGGCTGAAATCAATTATTACGTCACAGCCGCTGTTTTTTACGGCCTGTGCAACAGCTTTTGCGTCTCCTGCAGGGACCATAACCGAAGCGTCTTTTGCAAATGTGTCTATTGTTGCGGCAATTTCGTGGCCTCTTTCAATTGCAATATCTGCAATCATGTGGCCCATTTTTCCATATCCGATAAGTGTAATTTTCATATTATTCTCCGTTAGTTTTCAAAAAATGCTTTGTGAAGGATTTTTACAACGTCATTGCTTTCTTTTTCATCGCAGATAAAGCTGATGTTTACTTTAGAAGCACCCTGGCTTATCATCTGAACGTTGATTCCGGCATCGTTAAGGGCTTTAAAGCCGTCGGCTAAGATGCTGCTTGTAGAAGCTACGTCGCAGATAATTGCAATGATTGCTTTTTCTGTTTTTACCTGAACATCGGCAACTTTCTTTAAGTCTTCGAGAAGGCCTGAAATATCTGCATTTGAGTTGATTGTTAAAGATACAGAAACTTCAGATGTTGCAATTACGTCAATACTGATGTTCCATTTTAAGAACTGGTTGAAAATGTGGGCTAAGAAACCTGCAGCTCCAAGCATTCGTGTAGAGACAATATCAATTAAAGTTACGTGTTTTACAGAAGTAATTGCGCATACTCTGTTCGGTTTTGATGTATGCTTTGCAACGATTATAGACCCCGGGCTTTTTATGTTGTAGGAGTTTTTTACGCGTACGGTAGTTCCTGATTTGATACATGGAACCATTGAACGAGGGTGGAGTACCTGAGAGCCGAATACGGCAAGTTCCTGTGCTTCTTCGTAGGTAACTTCAGAAACCGGTTTTGCATTTTTGCAGATTCTCGGGTCTGCGGTAAGGATTCCGTCTACGTCTTTCCATGTCTGGATTTCTTCTGCCTGCATTGCAGAACCAATCATTGTTGCCGAAAGGTCGCTTCCGCCGCGGCCTAAAGTTGTAATGTGGCCTTCCTTGTCTTTTGCAATAAAGCCTGTAACAATCGGAATTGCATTTGATTTTCCGTTTTTGTAGTCGTTCAAATGCTCAGGTATTGTTTTCCATACGCAGTCATCTAATTCTGCGGACATGTAGTTATTGTCGCTTACAAAACCGATGTCCCATGCATCATAGTAATCAGCTTCAATTCCTTCTTTTTTAAGGTATGCTGCCATAATGCGTACAGACATGCGTTCACCAAAAGAAACAAGGTAATCGCGTGTACGCTTTGTAAGTTCCTTTAACATGCTGATTCCGGTTAAAAGCTGAAGCAGTTCTTTCTGTAAATCTTCCAGAGAATCGGCTTTAATTCCAAGCTCTTTTTCTGTCTGATTGTGAAGTTCCATAACATTTTTTACGTCTACCGTACCTTTTACGGCTAAGTCGGCTGCTTCAAGCAGGTGGTCAGTTGTGTCGCCCATGGCTGAAAGGACAACAACCGGGCGTTTTTCTTTATATTCTTTTATGATTGATGCTACGTGTCTTATACGGTCTGCATTTGCAACGGATGAACCGCCGAATTTCATTACTATCATTTTTACCCCTTAGCGCGAATTTTCGCGATTGCAAAATTATTATGTATAGAGGTAAATATACTGAAAATTGTATAATTATGCAATTATCAAGCCGGATAAATGCATAAAAATTGAGTTGATGAGAATAGGGAGAAGTTGCGCGTTTAATGGCACGTGTTTTGTTAATCTCGACCTTTAACGTTTTACAGCTCTTTTAAATCATCTGCAGAAAGCTGGATTAAACTTCCTTTGTCATTTGTAACGTAAATTGTTTTTTCAAGCACAGTAATAGGAGTTGCCTTGTTTACGGCTGTTTCTGACTTGCAGATTAAATTCAGTTTTTCGTCGAATTTTCCTATGTAATACTTTTTATTTTCGCTTATAACGCAAAGGTAGGATTCATTGATTTTTACAAGTACGGAATTTTCTGCAATATCTTCTTCACTTTGAGAAGTTACATCCATTTTTTCTGAATCAAGCAGAACAAGTTTTACGGCTGCATTTCCTTTGCTTTGGCCTGCAATTGCAAGGAATTTGTCGCCTGTTTTATAGAAGGTCCGGCTGTGAATCATTGTAACCGGAGATTCCTTTAAGGTTTTTCCTGTTAATGAATTTATCTTTACAAGCTTTGAAAGCTGTTTTTCTTCATTTGAAAGTTTTAATGCAAATACTGGAACAATCTGTTCGTCCTGTGCGTTTACAATTTTCTGCTGGTCGCCTGCAATCTGACTTCGTTCGCTTACGGCTTCGGTAGATTTTTTATCTGCCTTTGCCTGCTGCTCCTTTGCCTTTTGGGCAGAAGCGGCTATTTCTTCTTTTAGTTTCTGTATGCGGTCTTCAGACTGGCGTACTGTTTTCTGTTTGTTTTCATCTTCCGGATTAAGGGCAGCATCGCGTTTTAACTCCGGAAGCTTAGCCTGTTCGTTTTCAAGGGCTTTCTGGCTTTCTGTTTCTGTTTTTTTTGCTTCTACGGCTTTTTCTGCGGCAATTTCTGCTTCACGTTCTTTTATGTTTACCAGATCTTTGCGTGCATCTATTCCTTTGTCATTATCTTCCTGCATGGAAGAAATAACGTTTTTATCGCTGATAGCAGAAGTATCTACGGTACTTAATCCGCCGTCTACAACTTCACCTAACGGAATTACAATCTGGGTTGCTCCCGGCCACTGTGTGTACGAAAGTGCAAGACCTGCTTTTTCCTGTGTAAGATTTTTTGTAACGACATCTTTATAGCGTGAATTCCAGAAATCCATTTTTGAGCGGTAAACTGCGTTGTAAACTGTTATGAATACGGCAAGTGTATCAGCGTCTTTCTGTGAATATCCATAAGCTGAAACTAAAAATCCTGAAATAATCCGCCTCAGATTGTCTATATGGTCAACAGTTGCAGTTGAGTTAACGATAAAAATATCTGCGTCAAGTTTTTGTGTTTCGTTCGGATCTACGGCATGAACCACTGTGTATTTTGGATTTAAAGATAAGGTTACGGATTCTGATGGGGTAGCAAGCAGAGTACCAAGGCTGCTTCCTATTCCGCGGATTGTATCAGCTGATTCAACTATTTTATGCGGCCCTGAATAACTTTCAAAGCTTACAGAATCAATTGTTCCTGCACTTTCAAGTTCATTCTGATTTACAGGTAAAGAATAAGCATTACTCAAAAATAAAAGGAAAAATACTGTACTTACTATTTTTAATGAATTTTTCATATTGACCTCGAGCCTTTATCTGATTGCAAAAATTGCAAATAATCTTGCGAAAAATCGTTTATATTGCTGTTTAAAATTATACAATACAAAAGCACACTTTGCAAAATAAAAAATAATCAGGTGCTCAGTCGGCTTTTAAGCTGCCGATTTTTATCATTGTTTTTTGTGCAGATTTTTTCTGCTGGATTCCGGCACTTCCTGTAATTATTTTTATTAGAATTGCGGCTGCTTTTTTTGAATAACTGTCGCCCATATTCCTGCTTATATTATAAAGTGCATCGCAGATTGAATTTACAATTTCAAGATTTCCCTGAATTGAAGAGCGCATGATTATATCTTCGATTGAATTTAAAATCTGTCCGTTTATATCCAAGCCTGTGTTTGCAGCAGAATTGAGCAGGGCGGTTATAAGTTCGTATTTTCCTTCTGCTTTTAATAGCTTTGCCGTTATCGAACAGAAATAATCGCTTCCAAAATATCCGGACAATAAAATAATGTCTTTTAAAAAAGAAGTATCCGTAACGTAATCCGGCGGAACATTTTTTGAATTTTTTACAGGACTTGTAAGAAATTCATAATAAGTTTGAAGAATTTCATAAACGGCCTGTATAAGATCCCTTTCTTTTTCTCCGTAATAGCCTTTTAAAAGAAGCTGCCTGTAATACTCAAGGCTTTCGCCTGAAAGGTTTCCCTGTACGGCTTTTGTTTTTGTTTCCTGAATCAGATTTTTGTGAAAAGGAAAAAGCTTATAGCAGACTGTTTCCCAGTTTTTACAGGAAAAAACAAAATAATTTGAATCTGTAAATATCTGAGAATTATTTAACGAGGCAAGGTCAAATAGTATTTTTCTTTTGATTTTTCCGTTTACAGGAGAAAAACTTACGGCGCTTTTGCCGTCGCAGAATGTCAGGGTAGAATCATCAGCAGCTTTAAAAATACAATCGTTTTTAATTTCCGGAATGATTTGTGCTGAAACATTAAGCACTGCTTTTTCTGAAAAATCTGCCAGAGAGTATGTTTTTATTGTCCTGTCGGTAAATAAAATGAATATGCTGGAAGCTGAAGAACAGGCTTTTACAGGTTCTGCGCCTGTGTTTTCTGCGGAAAAATTTATTACTGTTTTTTTCCCGTATGGAGAAATCCTTATAGTGAAATTTTTTTGCAGGCTTAGAAGTGATGAATCAGACAGGGCTGCTGCATTTTTGAAAGATTCATCTAAAACCCATTTGCAGATACCGTTTGCCCCGTAGCATTCTGTTTTATTTTCGTAGAGGACATAGAATCTTCCGTCTGTGGCTGGAATAATTTGTTTGGGCGGCTGTTCTGTATGTTTTTTGTAAATGGTTATCCCGTAAGGACTTACAATATAAAAATTGTTGTCTTTATCGATATAAAATAAAAATCCGTGTTTTGAAGATTCTAAAATCCTGTTTTGTTCAGGAATGCGCACATTTTTTTCAAAAAGAATTTTCCCGTTTTCTGAAAAACCTGTAAGTTTGTTTCCGTCATGCAGAATTGCAAACCCTTCTGTTGTTTTTACGGGCGGACAAACTGCCTGACCTCCTGTAACGGTTTTCCAAAGCGTATTTCTTTCGCTTAAAGAAATTTCCTGACAGAAGGTTTTTGCTGAAAAAAAGAATGAAAAAATTAAAATCAAATACAACTGTATCCGGCAAAGATTAAATCTTCTAAAAAAAGAGATAAAAGAGAAGTGCCGTTTTTGTTCAATTTTTTTCATCAGATAAAATTTTAATCAGTCCTGATATTCAAAACATGCCAGGCTTTCTATATGTGCTGTCTGCGGATAAAAATCTAAAAGATAAAGTTCGGTTAATCTGTATCCGGCTTTTATAAGCCAGGCAGAATCCCGCGCATGCGTTGCTGCATCACAGGAAACCGAGCGTATATATTTTGGATGAGTTTTACAAAGCCATTGACAGACTTCTTTTTCCATGCCGCTTCTTGGCGGATCTATTACAACTGCATCAAATTCTCCCTGTGCAGAAATAACCGAAGGTGCATTTTCTTTTATCCATTTTGCACCGCTTAATCCGTATGATACATGATTTTTGCCTGCCATGTTCATTTCTGCAAAGACCATTGCATCCCGGTTGTGTTCAACCATCGTAACTTTTT
Organism: Treponema sp.; assembly: GCA_016287815.1. GTDB lineage: Bacteria > Spirochaetota > Spirochaetia > Treponematales > Treponemataceae > Treponema_D. Next base: position 9,052 of record JAEEWW010000014.1, read on the forward strand.
CAAATTTGTCGGCTAAGAATACTGAAAAAGTACCGGCTCCGCTGTACATGTCAAGAACGTTTTTTCCGGATAAGCCTTTGCACACAAGATTTACGGCTTTTTCCAGAACTTCAATGTTTGACTGAAAAAAGCCCTGAACGTCAAAAGAGATTTTTTTCCCGTTTACAAGGACTGTTGCAATGTTTGAAGGTTCCAGAACTGTTCCTGAAAAATACCGGTTTACGACGCGCTTTACCTTGCGCTTGCCGCTTTTTATTACGGTTTCTTTTTCTGCCTGTTTTTCGCTCTGGCGGGCAATTATTACCTTTGCGGTGTTTTCTGAAACAACGCAGCTTCCGCCAAAAATATGAATGCGGCCTTTAGGCCGTTTTTCCAGCGGAGTTGAGGAAAGGTATTCATTAATTTCCTTTGTTGCTACAGGGCATTCGTCTATTTTTACAATTTCGTTTGAATGCTTCATTGAAAGTCCGCCGTCATGTAATTGAAAACGGCAGCGGTAGCCGGTGGAATTTCCCGTAACGGCCTTAATTTCCGGAACTTCAATATTTTCTCGTGCAAAACTTGATTTTAATAGTTCCTTTCTAAGTTCTGTCTGAAAATCCGCATCTATGTGCATCATGTTGCAGCCGCCGCAGGTCTGATAAAGAGGACAAATGGGGTTTACCCTGTGTACAGACGGCTCAAGAATTTTTACTATTTTTGAATTATCGTAATCTCGTTTAGAATCGGTTATTTCAACTTCCAGTTTTTCTCCTGGAATTGCATAGGGAATAAAAACTGTTTTTCCTTCGTAAGAGCCGATACAGTCTCCCCCGGAAACCATTTTTTGCGCTATAATCTGTCTAATGCTCATCGCATAATCTTAACAGAAAAAAGGATAAAAGTGTACCGTATGAAGAAAGAAAGTTTTTTTCAGGTTATGAGGGACGGAACTGAAGTATTTGTAACAAGATATATTCCAGACGGTGAAGTACAAGCCCCGCGCGGACTTTTACAGATAAGCCACGGAATGCTTGACCACAGTGCCCGTTACGAAGATTTCTGCCGTTTTATGTGTGGAAAGGGCTTTGTGGTAAATGCCCATGACCACCGGGGGCACGGGCAGACAGGTAAGCATGCTTTTGAAACAGGCAAGGGGAAACTCGGCTATCTTTCTGATAAAGACGGATTTATGACTGTTGTTGATGATTTGCATGAGGTTATAGAAAAACTGAAAGACGATTTTTCCAGTGGCGCTGAAAAAAAACTGCCGGTTTATCTTTTTGCTCATTCCTGGGGATCTTTTATAGGTCAGGCCTTTATTGAAAAATATGGAAAAACGATTGATAAGTGTGTATTGTGCGGCTCAGCAGGTCCAAGAAACCTGCTGATAAACAGCGGACGCTTAGTTACTTTTCTAATGAGCATTTTTAAGAAAAAAACTGATGAGTCGCCGTTTTTCAGGAAACTTTCTTTTGCACCGTATAATTCCCGTATAAAAAATCCTTTCAGCAAGAATGCCTGGGTTTGCCGCGATAATAATGTTGTAAAAGATTATGACGAAGATCCTTTCTGTACTTTTGTTCCGACACTTGAATTTTACTGCGAGTTAATGAATGGTCTTCATTTTATTCATCAGAAAAAAAATATAGAACGGATTCCAAAAAATCTTCCTGTGTTTTTGATTGTCGGCGATGCAGATCCGGTAGGCGAGTGGGCTGTAACCGTTGAAAAGCTTTTTAAGATTTACTGCAAAACCGGGATAGAAAATTCATGCCTAAAGGTTTATCCTGAAGCACGGCATGAGCTTTTTAACGAACTGAATAAAAAAGAAGTTTATGATGATGTTTTACTTTGGCTTGAAAAAACTACTTGACTATAGCTTTACAGATTAGTTAAAGTAACAAACGTGTTATTTCGATATTCTACAGATGAACGTGGCCGCCCTGTAAAAAAGGCGGTCATCTATACAAAAGACGAACATAAGATACAGATTTCTAAAATAGATACGGATGCTCTTTTTGTTGTTTCACGTTTAAGGGATTCAGGTTTTACCGCGTATATTGTTGGCGGTGCTGTTCGTGATTTAATTGTTGGTCATACACCAAAAGATTTTGACATAGTAACGGATGCAACTCCGTCCAGAATAAAAAAAATATTCAGAAATTCCCGCATTATCGGCCGAAGGTTCAGGCTTGTTCATGTTGTCTTCGGCTCAAAAATATTTGAAGTAAGCACCTTCCGTTCTACGTCCGAAGGTTCTGTTGGTAACAGCTTCGGTACAATTGATGAAGATGTAATGCGCCGGGATTTTTCTCTTAATGCGCTGTATTATGATCCGTTAAAAGAATATGTTATTGATTATGTAAATGGCGTAAAGGACATAAAACGGGGAGTAATAAAACCAGTAATTCCTTTGGATAGCATTTTTGTTGAAGATCCTGTGCGTATGCTGCGTGCCGTAAAATATTCAGCAACTACAGGCTGCAGAATGCCTGGCTTTTTAAAGCGGAAGATAAGAAAGTCTGCACATCTTTTATCCCCGGTTTCTCCTTCAAGACTTACCGAAGAATTACAGAAGATTATAAATTCTTCCCATTCTTTTGATATTATTTCAAAAATGCTTGAAACAGACCTTTATATGTATCTTCAGCCAGGGGCAACTGCAATTATGTATTCAAATGCAAAATTTGAGCACAGTTACCTTGAAAATCTTAAAAAACTTGATGAGTTTGTAGCAGCAAATCCGGATGCACGGCTTGGCGAAAAACTTTATTTTATGGTTTACGATTTTATTTCTGAACTTACTGACTGGCGCAAAGAAGTTTCTGAACATTCTTCAGCAGGCGAACTTTATGTAAAAACCTGGACTGAATGCCGCAACTTTGTTCTTCCGATGAATCCTCAGAGAACAGAACTTGAATTTGCAATTAGAAAAGTTCTGAAAAATCTTGGAATACAGATGTATACGCCTAAAAAAGGAAAGAAAGCTGCTCCTTCTGCGTCTAAAACAGTTTCCGCTGCGGCGGGTAAGGCCAGTACGGTAAATGCTTCTCCTAAAGCAAAAACTGCAAAGCACGCAAAAAAATCCCGTGCGGCAAAAGACAAAATCAGCGAAAAAGCTAATTAACGCCTGTAATTTTATCTATGATTATACTTACTTCCTCTATAAGAATGCCTGTATAGCGTTCGATATTGTCAATTACGTATTGCTGTAATGTGTGAATCGTGCCTGTAAGCTGGGTTCCAAACGGTGCGTCTATCGTAATTATAAGGCGATAGCCGTGACTGTCTGTTTTTATCGTAAGTTTTTTTACGCGGACTTTCGGCATACATTCGGCAACACAGTGCATTGCCATCTGTGTAAGAGCTGCTTCGGAAATTGAAATTCGTCCTTTTTTGGAAAATTCAGGACGTACAACCGATTTTTCAAATGGCTGGGAATCAGCGCCCTTTTTCTTGAAAAGTTTTTTCTTTTCAAAGAATACACAGATTGAATTATAAAAAATCTGCGGATAATTGCGTTTTACTTCTATTGCCGGAACCGGAATGATGTGTTTGCCTTCAATCTGTCTTGAACGTATTGCTTTTTCTATATCTTCGCGCGAAGCAACATCTTCAATTTTTATAATTTTTGAAGGTGGCGGCAGCTGCAAACGTGTGGCAATTTTAATTACCATTTTTTCAGAGGTTCCAAGAATAAGGATTTTTTTTATATGGGTTTTGTGGAGCGTTTTTGCTATTTCATCGCGATGGCCTTTATCGTCAAAAAGGGCAGCACGGACAGCTCCCATATATGTTTTTTCCTTTTTTGCAGAATGTCCTGCAAGAATTTTATCATCCTGAATAAGAAGTCCGTCATCAATGATGGCGTTTATGCCGTATTTTTGCGCAAGAAGTTTTGCACGGAAACTTTTTCCAGTTCCGCTTTCTCCTACAAGAGCATAAACCATAATTCCTGTTAATTTCTGGATTAAATCATTAAAGGACTTCATATATCTTTAATTATAGACAACGATGTAGTGTTTATCAAGGTTTTGTTTAACATTTTTTCAAAATTTGTCAGAATAAAACTTTTTATTACAGGCGGAATCCCAAGCGGATTATCAGAAGGTATTTCAAGCTGAAAGGCGTGCAGGAAAAAATCCTGTACTTCGTTTATTTTGGTTCCGCCGTAAGCTGTATCGCCTAAAAGCGGAAACCCGTAAAATGCTGCCTGACTTCGTATTTGATGTTTACGCCCGGTTTCTATCTGGATTTTGCATAACGTTACAGGTTTTGAATTGTATGTGCCGTAAGCCAAAGGTTCTGCAAAAGACACGGCATTTTTCCCTTCTTCAAAGTCAGATTCTTTTATCTGTACTTTATGAAAACTGCTTCCAGTACTGGTTTCATTTATTATCTTTGTTTTCCAGTTCATGCCGTGTTCCATTTTGCCTTCAAGCAGTGCAATATATGTTTTATTTATTTTATGCTCAGAAATTGCTTTGGAAAACCATTTTGCGCCTTGCAAACTTTGGGAAAACACAAGAATGCCTGTTGTTTTTTTGTCCAGGCGGTGGAGCGGACCTGGTGTAAAAGAAAGGGAAGTGTTATTGCCGCTTTTTTTCCAGAGTTCTGCAATCTGCTGTGCAAGAGAATCATTTCCCTGAACGTTGATGTTATACGGTTTGTTTATAACAAGAATATGTTCATTTTTGAATAATATGTTTTCTTTGCTGAAAGCAGAAAAGGCAGCAGAAGCGAGGCTCACAGCAGAATTGGCGGAATCTTGGAAAGTTCTGGAATCAGATGTCCTGCACAAAAAAGATGCTATTTTTAATTCATCGCTTTCACATATATGGTATTCGGCTTTAGTTTTTTTTCCGTTGATTTTTATAAGTCCGTTTCTTATTGATTTATAGATAGTGGAAAGATTTTCCTGAGACAAGAATTTTCTTACAACTCTGTCAAGGCGTCTTCCTTCGTCATTTTTGTCAGGAAAAAATATACTGAATTCCATACAGGCTATTATAAAATTCTCTTTAAAAAACTGCTAGAGTTTTAAGAGATTCTACTAGACAAAACTTACTTAGTTGATAAAATATTATGTATGTTCTCTGGCGCAAAAACTAATATACAGTTGTTTCTTCTTAATCCTGTTTTAATTGCCTGCATTTTCAGTTGGTTTTGTGCGCAATTTATAAAAACAGTTGTTAAACTTTTTTACGGACAAGTTCATTCTTTTAAGCAACTCTTTGAATTGATGTTCTGGCGTACAGGCGGACTTCCTTCAAGCCATTCATCGCTGGTTTCCTGCTTATGTACAACCATTGGTTTCCGTTCTGGAATAAATTCTGATATTTTTGTTCTTGCTTTCTGCTTCATGCTTATTACGATGCGTGACGCGCTTGGGGTTCGCAGGGCAAACGGAATTCAGGCTAGACGTCTTAACGAAATTGTAAAGATTTTAAACGAAAAAGGAATGTCTGATTTTAAATTCCTTAAGGAAGTTCAGGGACATTCTCCTATGGAAGTTTTTATTGGTTGTCTTTTAGGCTTTTTTATTGGTCTTGCGTTTTCAGTTCTGTAGTAGCAGCTATTTATGAAGATTACAAAAAGTGTTTGTGTTTACCTTTCCATCATTGTTTTAGCTTTACTGAGCCTTTTTATTTTTCATAAAGTTCCAGTACATCATTTATGGACAGGATATGAAACTCTTGCAGTTCCTGTTTCTATGCCTGAAAGTAATGTTCTTGATGTACTTAAAAACTGTGGCTGCGAGGATGTAGTTTCTCTGTCGTATCAGAATAAAACATCTTTTTCTGATTACAGTCCTGTTCAAAAAAAGAATCCTTTTATCGATTATCAGCAGAAAACAAATTCTTTTTTCTTTGATAAAAGCAGCAAATATCAGATTTACTATATCCCGGAAAAATTTTCAGCAGCTGTTGAGCGCTCTTACCGGGTTCTTTTAAAAAATTACAATGTTGAAGCCTGTCTTGATTCTCAGGTAAGATTTCCATGGACAACTCCTTTAATCTGCTTTATTTTTGCATTTTTTCTTACTTTTTTTTCTAAACAGAAAATTTATTTTATTGTTACCGCATTCTTTCCACTTATTTTTACTTTAAGCCAGCCTTTTTTTGCGCCGGCTGGAGCCGTGTGTTTTTTGCTATTTGGAATTTTTCTTATTCAGAACATCAGGCGCAGAAGCGGTTTTGTCTATGTAATCCGCAATAGTTTTTTAACTGTTTTCTTTTTTATAATTCCTGTGCTTTTTGCTTTTGCAGTTTCTTTTTTAACGGGATTTCTGCTTTTGCTTTGTGTTTGCGCTTCTTTTTCGCTGGAGCATTTTCTTTTTATATTTGAACAAAAGCGTACGGAAAAAGTTTTGTTTAAAAGTTCTTTGATTCTCCCGGCACAGTATGTGCCGCTTGTAACTCATTTTAACCTGCGGATTATGGCTTCCTGTATTTTTGTAACAGGATTCTTTTTAGCTCAGTTTTCTTTGTCTTCAAGATTTTTACCGTCTTCATCTGCAAAAGACTTGCTGATTCCCTCTCCTGCAAGATATAATAGGGATTCAGCAATAGTTTCGCTTACAGATTATATTGAATGGACATGGTATACACTTACGTATCCTTACCGTTCATTAAATTCAAAAGTAACTAAGGTTGAAAATGGAGATACAATTGTAATTCCGCGCTTTGAAAAAAACTCTGACGGGATTGTTCAGACTGATGAAGTTGTCTTTAAGTATGACAACGAGTTTAAACAGAAAATCGTTGATGAGATTGATTTAAAGAGCGAAAATTCGATGGAAAAACTTTTAAAACGACAGGGAAATCTTAATTCTGCTGTTTTTTCGGCATCAGGTTCGGGAAGCGGAGATTTACATGATTTTTTAATTCTTATTTTAGAATTTTTACTGACTCCGGTTGTTTTGTTTTATTTATTAATGAGAATAAAGAAAAATGATAAAAATTAGAAAGACAAAAAAAATAGATTACACGGCGATTGACTCTTTTTTACCACGCATTGTAACGATTCCTTTAAAACAGGAATCGTTTGACGATTGCGATTTTACGGTTTCCATAGGCTCATACGTTAAAGAAGGGCAATGTCTGTCAAAGCCAATTGATTCAAATAATTCTCTTGTATCGGCCGTGCATTCATCTGTCCCGGGTGTTGTTGAAGGAATTGAAAAAATAACCTTATTCGACGGACGTGAAAGTAAGGCTGTAAAAATAAAAATGCAGGGAGCTTTTTCATATAGAGGTAAAGAGCCTGCAGATTTTAACTGGAAAATCAAAATGCCTTCTGAAATTATAAAAATGATTTCAGATTACGGCGTAATAAACACATTTTTTATAAATAAACCAAGTTCTCTGGCTGCACAGTTGAACCACAGAAACAAAGATTCATCTAAAATAATTGTTGTAAGGCTTTTTGATGAAGATCCTTATCGTTGTACGGATTCTTTTGTTTCAGAAAATTTATTTGATAAAATCCGTCAGGGAGCTGCAATTCTTGCCTATGCATATCAGGCTTCCGGTATTGTTTTTGCGTATAACAAAAATAAGCCAAGCCCGGAAGTAAAAGAAGAAGATGAACAGATATTCGGTCAGACACCTGTAAAATATATTCCGGTTAACTGTGAAAAATATCCTGCTGGCTTTCAGCGTATTCTCATGGAATATATTTCAAAAAGTTTTCCTGAAGATGAAGTTTTTTCAAAAATAAATATTTATGATTTGATGACTGATTCTGTTACATTAGTTCATCTTTACAATGCAATTGTTCAACAGATTCCTGTAATAAGTCAGTATGTTTATATTTATGGTGACTGTCTTAAAATTTCTGGTATTCTAAGAGTTCCGATTGGTATTTCGCTGGAATTTCTTGTAGATGAATGCGGCGGATTTTTAAAACAGCCGACTAAAATAATAATTAACGGACAGCTTACCGGCTGGAAGGTCAATTCTTCTGAATATCCTGTAACGAAGAATATAAAATCAATAGGCTTTTTATCTAAGGCGTCTTTTCCGAACCTTACGGCAAATGAATGTATTCGCTGCGGCAAATGCAGAATGGTTTGTCCTGCCGGTTTATGTCCTGATGTATTGTTTAATCAGGTTATTACACAAAACGAAGTGCAGGATTCACTGCTGGTAAAATCTTCAGCTTTGTGCAGCAGCTGTTCACTTTGCAATTCTGTCTGTTCTTCTCGTTTACCTCTTAGTCAAATAATTGCACTTATCCGGGAGCATAGTTATGAAAACCCTAACAGTAAATAAAGCTGAAATACAAAACTATATAAAAAATCACGAAAACCTCAGGCCTTTCTGCTATTTTTCTTCATCAGCAACGGCTTCAACTTTGGCCTGCCTGTTTTTTTTAATTCCTCAGATTGTGATGCTGTATCTTACAAAATCATTTTCTGCGCTTTATATTTTGGGTTCTTCTGTTGCAGGAACTTTGCTGTCGGAAGCTGTTAATTCTTTGCTGCGTAAAAAAAGATTTTATGGAATCACTTCTTTATTTCAGGGATTGTTGATTGGCATGCTTTTGCCTTCTACGATGTCTTTTGCTGCCGTCTTTTTCTTAACATTCTTTTCAAGCCTGATTTTCAGCTATACATTCGGCGGATATTCTCATTCATGGATAAACCCGGTTGCAGTAGCTGTTGTTCTTGCATGGATTTTTGATTTTAAGGATTTCCCTGCCTTTTTGATTTCTGAAGAACAGTTGATGTCTCATAATCCGTCTCTGCTTTTAATTCAAAACGGTACATTCCCGATTCTTCCGTTTGATACAAAAATTACAACTTTCTTAAACGAAAATATTTTCAGCTTTTTAGGAATTTCCGTTCCTGAAGGTTACGTTTCTTTATTCTGGGATAACAGTTCCGTTATTCCTGCTTTCCGCTTTAATTTTATTACTTTGATTTCTTCAGCAGTGCTTTTTGCCTTTGATTTTGTTTCTATTTTAGTACCGGCCTGCTATGTAGCTGTATACAGTTTCTTGGTCTTTTTTGTTTCAAAATTCGTATATTCTGGAATTCCTGGTTCCGGCGATGTTATTCTGGCATTGCTTTCCAGCGGAACATTATTCTGTGCTGTTTTTTTAATTTCGTGGATTGGAACAACACCTGTTTCGCTTGCAGGAAAAATCTGCTACGGACTTAGTGCCGGAATTATTGCGTTTTTTATTGTCGGCTGTGGAACTTCACCTGTTGGTTCTGTCTTTACGATAATTCTGCTGAATATAATGTCTTTGTTTTATCAGCAGATTGAAGACTATTTTTTACGCAAAAGACTTCATTCTTTGCTGCGGAAAGAAATTTCTGTTGTTTCTGAGGTTAAAAAATGATGGAAGAAATTGAAAAAGAAAAAATAAAGAAAATATCTATTGCAAGCGGAATTCTGCTGTTCTTTTTTCTTACATTGCTTTTGTTTCTTATACTTTCAAGGGCTTCATGGAATAAAGGGCTTAAAAAAACTCTTGAACAGTTCCTTGAAAAAAAATATCCGGAAACATACATTGTTGATTCTGCATTAAATATTGGTTCGGGATTTTCTACAAGTTCCTGCGCTTTTAAAATTACAGAAAATAAATTTCATGGTGAAAGAATTGCCGTAATTATAAATATTACAACTTTGTACGGTTCTTATCCTGCAGTTTTTCTATCTCAAACAGATCATGTTTATAAATTTGCAGGATTTATCGGAATGCCTGAAAATTTTGAAGATTTCGCTGTTTCTGCTTCAATGAAATCTTCAATATATTTCTGGCAGAAACGGATTCCTTCAATCGTAAACAAAAAAGGAAAATAAAGTATAGGTAAATACTATGTCAAATAAAAAACTGTTAATTTATTTTTCAACTATTCTCGCAACATTAATTCCGTGCCCGGGACATTTTGGCTTCGGAATTATTCTGGCCGTTGTATTTGATATTATTTTTATTCTTTCGATTCTGGCAAAGCATTTATTCATTAAAATTAAAATCGATGAATATTCAAAAATACTGCAGCCGGTAATGATCTGCTCGCTGGTTACGTTTTTTTATATCATGCTTGTGTTTTTTTCGCCTGTGCTTGCCATGCAGCTTTCTTTTATTCTGTATATTCAGGCTTTTTCCATTTACCTTCAGCTTTTTATGTTTGAACCGGATGCTGAAATCAGCTTAAAAGATGATTTAAGTTCTCAGTTTTACAAGTGCGTTTTATTTACATCTGTAACGCTTGCATTTACTTTTGTGAGGGATATTTTAGGCTACGGCTGCATTAGTTTTCCAACACATGCAGGACTTTATTCAATTTCGCTGTTTAACATAAAGTCTTTAACATTTATGAATTTTTTTGCTTCAATTCCAGGAGCTTCAATTATCTGCGCAGTTATTATAAGTGCTGTGCTTTATTTTAATAATTTAAAACAAAGCAGGCTTTCAGGAGATTCTGATGAATAACTTTTTCTATTATCTTTTGTTTTCTTCTGCAATACTTTTTTACGGTCTTGGCATTGAGCGGATTATTACCGTTCAGAAAAACTATAAAATTCTTGTTTTAAATTATTTAAAATCTCTTTGCGCGGTTTGCATTACAGTTATTATTTCTGCTTTTTTTACGCAGACTGTTTTAAATCATTTTATGATTGCGCAGCTTTATCCGTTCTTTACGCTCATTGTATTTATTTTTGTTTCACTTTTTATTAATTTTATTATTTATAAGGCTATAAAAGAAGTCGCTTTTGATTTTTCAACTTCATTCTTATTTGCATTGCTTGCAGTTCACGAAAGTTCAAATTTCCTTGATTCAATAGTAATAAGCGTTGCCTGTGTTACTGCCTATTATTTTGTTCAGGTTCTTTTAATTTCATTTAAAAAACATTTTGATTTTTATAAACAGCCTGAAAAAATACATACTGTCAGTCTGCTTTATATAAATATTGCAGTGCTTATTTTTTCTTTATTTGCCTGGAATATTTCCTGGCTGAATCCTGCAGGATTACAATAAATTTTGCTTTAAATTATTTATAAAGCATTGTAAAATATCAACGAGGGGTCAGTAAGGAGTGTAGGGTAAATTCCGCTTAAACAGCGTTAAAAATATTAATATATGCAAAAAGTAAACATTTGTTTTGTTTTATCTTCTGATTCTTCAAGACTTCAGGTAACAAATAATTTTTCAGAAAACTATGAGCTTGTATATAAGCCGCTAATCTCTTTTTTGTATTCTCATCCTCAGTTTAAATTTACATTTTCATTTACCGGAGAGCAGCTGGAATGGTATAAAAAAAACTGCCCGGAATTCTTAAAGGTTCTGGCAGAATTAAGCATACGCAAGCAGATTGAAATTTTAGGCGGCGGATATTATAACCCGGTTTTTCCGTTGCTTTTCCCGGCTGACCGCGTTGGTCAGATTGAAATGCTTTCCTCTGAAATACGAAGGTTAATCGGTAAAAGACCTCGCGGGCTTTCACTTTGTGCGAGCGCATGGGATACTTCTTTAATTTCCGGCTTTCAGTCCTGCGGAATGGAATACGTGATTTTAGACAGTTCCCTTATTCCGCCTTCAAAACTGCTTTATCTTCCTGTTATTGCAGCAGACAAGGGAAAAACTCTTTGCGTTATTCCAAGCTACAGAAATTTAGTTCCAGATGAAAATGTTTCTGCTTCTTCATATTTAAAAAGTCTTGTCTCTAATGTAAAAAAAACATGCAAGGATAGTCCGCTTAATAGCGAAGATGATTTTAGAATCGTTACTGTTTGCCTTAGAAAACATGTTCTTGCAAATCTTTTAAAAAAAGGCTGGGTAGAAGACTTTTTTAATGAAATAGAAAATAATTATAAAGATTCAATCGAATTATCGCTTCCGCTTGTATGCAGAAGAACTTCTACAACATTTATTCAGTCTTATATTCCGTCTGGAATAAGTTCAGATATTGGCACCTGGGCATCGGTTCCGTTCACTTCTGTGCCGAATAAAGAAAAATTTCCATTAACGATTTACGATTTATTTAAAACATATCCGCGTCAGCAGGCATTATACAACCGCATGCTTTATGTAAGTATGCTTCTTAATCAGTGCCATGGCGATAAAATGCGCAAAAAGGCGGCAAGAGAGAAATTATGGGAATCTCAGGCAGGCGATGCCTTTATTTGTACGCCTAACGGAGTTATGGCAAATTCCAAAAACAGGCTTGCAGCCTACAGAAGTCTTGCCGAAGCGGAAAAACTGATTCGTGATGCAGCGGAATTTAATGAATCGATTACAGCCTTTGATTACAACTGTGACGGTAACGATGAATATATCTGCCAGATGAAGCAGTATAACGCATGCATCGGGCTTGAAAGCGGTTCTGTATTTGAATTTGACGTAATGAAAAATTCCGGCAACTATACAGATAATTTTTCACGGCTTGAAAAATTTGACGATTATACAGATAAATATACGCGCGGATTCTTTGTTGATAATTTATTTGATAATGATGAATTTCAGTTGTTTAAAAAACAGAGGCCGACAGGCGGCGGAATTTTCTCAAATAAAAAATATCATCAGGTTTTGTTTTCAAGCAACAGACAGGAAATCAGGCTTGAAGCAACCGGAAGTTTTTCAAACCTGAAACAGAATGTCCGGCTTAAGAAAAATTATTTTGTTACAAGCAACGGTTTTATGGTTCAGTATATTTTAAAAAATGAAAGTTCTCTGCCTTTATCCGGAAAACTTACGGTTGAATCAAATTTTGCCCGTTCAGATGATAAACTTGTTTATAAACTAGAAGCCCTTGCCAACGGCGAGAGGAAAGAGCTTTCTGCAGAAGAATCAAAGAACAGTGTTGTAAACAAGGTTTCTTATGTTCAGGTTGTAGATACTCAAAGCGATATTGCGTTTATTTTTGAGCCGAATGAAAACGCTTCTTTCATTTATTCACAGATTTCTTTTATGCGTCCGAACGAAAAAGATGAAGCGGTTGTAGCCGGAAAAACATTGAGTACAGTATTTTCATGGGATGTTCAGCTTGCTCCCAATATGGAAATGGAAAAGACAATAAACTTTACGGTATTTGTAAATAAAAAAACAAGGAAATCAGCAAAAACCGCGGCCCGGACCTGACCAGTACAAAGCTGACCGACTTGGTATGGTACGCACCTGAAAAACACTTTCCTGTAGGCGCCGCACCTGTGCTTTGCTGCGTTTTTTAAGTCGCTTTTTTCTTGCTATTTCAGCTATATGCCTTATACTTATCTAATAAACTATTTTTAGGCAGAAGGATTTCTTTCTGTCGTGGGTGGGTATGAGGTTTAGTTTTACAAAAAAACAGTGTTTCGTCTTTATTGTTTCTTCTGTAATTCTTTTATCGGTTTTTCTTTTACTTTTAATATTAAACTCTTTTTTTCTTCTTAACCGCGCAGACAGTGTGCTTCTGGCTAAAAATTTTGGTTTTGTTTTAAAAGCCGGATTTTTTATAGTTTCCCTTCAGCTTATTCTTTTGATTTTTCAAAGTAATTTTATTTCTGAAATTGATTCTATTTCTAAACTTGACGTAACCGGAACCAACACAAAGCTTGAACTGGAGCATAAGATAAAAAAAATCGAAGATAACGGAAATCTAAAAAATATTTCTGTCATAATGCTTGATTTAAATGATCTGAAATACATAAATGACCATTTTGGCCATGATAAAGGCGATGTAATTATTCTAAATTTTGCACAGATGATAAAAAAGGCTGTAACCCACGATGTTTTTGTTGCAAGATTTGGTGGTGATGAATTTATATGTATAGATGAAAATTCTTCAGTTGAAAAAGTTGAGCAATTTAAAGACAAACTGAATATTTCGGTAAATAACTACAATAAAAATAATGATATAAAAATCTCTTATGCATTCGGATACGAAATTAATGATTCTACTAATCATCTTACGATGAAAGAATTGTTCCGTGTGGCAGACCAGAATATGTATAAAAACAAGAGGGAAATAAAATCCGAAGATTTGCGTTATTCCGGAAAAAAAGATTCCCTTACAGGTTTGCTTTCAAATGAAAATTTTGCACAGATTTTTGAACAACATATCGGAGATAGTTTTAATGAACGTCAGCTGGTTTTGGAATTTACAGATTTTTCAAATTTCAGGTATGTAAACGAATTTGCAGGAAGTGCACAGGGCGATGAGATTTTAAAATTTTTTGCCCGAAGATTAGTAGAATCCAGAAATACTGTTTGTGCTTCAAGACTTTTTTCTGATTATTTTGTTTCCTTAATCGACGTAACAAGTCTTTCAAAACGAGAAATTGAATATTCTGTTTATGTACGGAATAAGTCAATTGAAAATTCCATAATGGAAGAATTCAAGCTTTCTTCTTTTTCTATAAATTCCGGATTGTATTTAGTAAACAGTGCAGTTTCTTCTGTTGCAGAAATGATTCAGTTTGCAAATGTTGCAAGGAATAATGCCAAGAATCAAAACATAGGTGTATGTCTTTATTCTTCTGAAATTGATGCATTTGAAAGAAAACGGCAGGAAATCCTTTCGGCATTTAAGGTTGCACTAAAAAATAATGAATTTGCCGTTTACCTTCAGCCTAAAATTTCTACAGATAACGATAGAATTTCTGGTGTAGAAGCTCTTTCAAGATGGACTTTTGAAGGAAAGGTTCGCTGGACTCCTGATGAGTATATTCCTGCATTGGAAACAAGCGGCGATATTATTCTTCTTGATTACTATGTTTTCGATAAGGTTTTTGCATGGCTTTATGAGCGCAGTTACAGCGGTTTAGGCTATATCCGGATTTCCTTAAATATTTCTGCCGTGCATTTGAATAATCCTTCTTTGTTTTTTGAATATTTACGTAAACTTGAATTAAAGTATAAAATTCCGAGCGAATATATAAGTTTTGAACTGTCTGAAGCCGCTTACATGCAGAAAAAAGAAACTGTTTCCATTTTTATTCAGGCGCTTCACGGAATGGGCTATAGAATTTCGCTTGATGATTTTAAATCAAATTATTTATCTATGAAAGTTCTGGAAAATACTCCGTTTGATGAAGTAAAAATCCGTCATAATTTTGAAGATAAAGACTTTTCTTTTTCTGACCGCATGATTTTAAAAAGCGTAATCGGAATGATAAAAGAAATGGATAAGGTTGTTGTCTGTCAGGGAATTGAAAATAAAAATCAGATTGACTTTCTTAAAAATGAAAAATGTGATGTTATTCAGGGCTTTTATTATTCAAGACCGATACCTCTTGATTCATTCAATGACGTTTGCAGTAAATTCGCATAAAGAAAGCGCTTTGGTAAATTGTGTTGTCTGGGTGGGGCGAACCATGGCAAATGGCGCGGCTTTCACATCACATACGGCGCGGCTGCGGCAAATCCATAATTGACCAAGACAAACATAAAAACTATAATTAAAAAGTTATGAATAGACGTTTAATTACTTCCGCATTACCTTATGTTAATAATGTTCCGCACCTTGGAAACTTGATTCAGGTGCTTTCTGCCGATGTTTTTGCACGTTTCTGCCGCAGCCGCGGTTATGAAACCTTATATGTTTGTGGTACAGATGAATACGGTACTGCAACTGAAACAAAGGCTCTTCAGGAAAAGAAAACTCCTCGCGAACTTTGTGATTATTATTATGCAATTCACAAGGATATTTATGAGTGGTTTGACATTGCCTTTGATAAATTCGGCCGTACTTCAAATGAAGAATGTACAGAAATCACTCAGGCAATTTTTAATGATCTGGATAAAAACGGATTTATAAAAGAACATACTTCTAAACAGCTTTTCTGTCCGCATTGTAACATGTTCCTTGCTGACAGATATGTAGACGGTACTTGTCCTAAATGTGGTGCAGAAGATGCCCGTGGTGATCAGTGTGATTCCTGCGGTACATTGCTTGATCCGACAATGCTTTTAAAACCAAAGTGCCACACCTGCGGTTCAACTCCGGAAGTAAGGGAAACAAAACATCTTTACATCGATTTGCCTGCTATTGCACCAAAACTTGAAGAATGGCTTGAAAAAGCCAGTGTTGAAGGCCGCTGGTCTGCAAATGCAATTCAGATGACAAAAGCCTGGATTCGTGACGGACTTAACGAAAGAGCCATTACACGTGATTTAAAATGGGGAATAAAAGTTCCAAAAGCCGGCTACGAAGATAAGGTTTTCTATGTATGGTTTAATGCGCCAATCGGCTATATGTCTATTACAAAACAGCTTGAAGATGAATTAAAGGCTGAAGGAAAAAAAGCTTTTGACTGGAGAAGCTGGTGGCTTCCCTCTGAAACAAGCGATAAAGAAGCTGTAAAAGATCCTGTTAACCTTTTTCAGTTTATCGGCAAAGATAATATACCATTCCATACAGTAGTTTTCCCTTGCAGTGAATTAGGAACCGGTCGTGACTGGACTAAACTCTATCACATGTCTTCAACAGAATTCCTTAACTATGAAAGCGGAAAATTTTCAAAGAGTAAGGGAATAGGTGTTTTTGGAAGTGATGCAAAAGAATCAGGTATTCCAAGTGATGCATGGAGATTCTACATTTACTATAACAGACCTGAAAAACAGGATTACCAGTTCATGTGGAAAGATTTCCAGGAAAAGTATAACGGTGAATTAATCGGAAATCTTGGAAACCTTGTAAACAGAACCCTGTTATTTGTAAACAAATATTACGAAGGAAAGATTCCGGATGCTCCTGTAGATGAAGAATTATGGACTGCAATCCGCGAAAAAGAGCAGAAGATTACAGAACTTCTTGAATGGGCAGAATTAAAAGACGCATTCCATGAAATTTTTGCTATAAGCGACATTGCAAACAAAGCTTTCCAGGATGGCGAGCCATGGAAAACCCGCAATACAGATCCTGAAAAAGCTGCAAAACTTATTCATAATCTTTGCTATGTAATCAAAGATTTGATGATTATGATTCAGCCATATCTGCCGCAGTATTCGCAGAAAGTTGCTTCGTTCCTTGGAAAGGAAATTACAACTGCAAAATTTGGCGAAGCTAAAAAAGAAGGTGCTTTGTGCTGGGCCGACCTTGGAAAAACAGAAGGTCTTTCTAATATACAGCCGACATCTGTTTATTTTACTCCGCTTGACAATAAGACTATTGATTCTTACCGTGAACGCTATTCTGGCACAACAGCCGGAGCAAAAGCAAACTGTGATAATTCTAAGTCCGCTAAAAAAGCAAAACCTGCTCCAAAAGAAGAGGACGAAGTTCTTCCGTTTGAACAGCAGGCAGAACACTTTAACAAAAATATTGTGTTAAAAGTTGCAAAGGTAATTCAGATTGACCGCAATCCTGAATCTGACAAGCTTTATATAGAACATCTTGATGACGGTTCGGGTAATGAACGTGTTATTCAGAGCGGACTTGTTCCATATTTAAAACCTGAAGAGATTTTAGGTCAGCACATAATTCTTGTAGATAATTTGAAGCCTAGAAAAATGCGCGGAGTAGAAAGCCGCGGTATGCTTCTTGCTGCTGATTATAAAGACGCAGACGGAAAAGATTGTGTTGAACTTGTTACAGCACCATGGGCTGCACCTGGTACTCCTGTAGTTCTTGAAGGTTCTGATGTAAATGCTGTAAAACCTGAACAGATTGACGCAGATGTTTTCTTTAAGATTGAAATTAAGGTAACAGACCACAATGTTGGAATTGGCGGTGTAAAACTGCTTGCCGACGGAAAAGCCATTACAACTGAAAAAACAGCTGATGGCGGGGTAAGTTGATTAATTGTTCAGTTTTACCGTTAATGAGCTGAAAGACTGCAGAAATGATTTGAATGAACGTTTCCTGCAGTCGCCGTTCTGGGCTTCGTTTAAGGCTATGAACGGCTGGAGCTGGAAACGTTTTTCAGTTAATGCCGAAACAGAAAACGGCCAGAAATACAGTTGTTACATTTCTGTTTTGTTGAGAACGTTCAAACTTTCAGTTTTGAAATTTACAATCGCATATATTCCTCTTGCTCCTGAAATAAAGGACTTTACGGATAATCAGAATTCAAATGCAATTAAAGTAATTAATGCGTATTCGGCATTCCTTTCTGAATTTGTTTCTGCAATAAAAAAAGAGCTTCCAAAAAATCTTATTTGTGTACGTTACGATGTTCCTATTGATTTTTATGACTGTGAATCGCGTGATTTTTATGTTAATTCGATAAAGACTCTTGTATTTGCAGGATGCACAAAATTAAAAAAATCATTTACGGATATTCAGCCGCCAGATACCACTATACTTGATTTGTCAAAAACTCAGGAAGAATTGCTTTCAGCCATGAAGCCGAAGTGGCGGTATAATATCCGCCTTGCAGAAAAAAAAGGCGTACATGTTGAATATTTTACAGCAAATTCAGACGGTTTTGAAAAAGCACTGGATGATTTTTATTCGCTTTATAAAGAAACTTCTGTACGCGATGGAATTGCAATTCACAGCAAAGACTATTACAAAAGCCTATTTATGCTGGCAAAATCACAACCAGATTCACCTGAAATAAGGCTTTATCTTGCGCGGCATGAAAATGATAATCTTGCCGCAATTATAACTTTATTCTGTAAAAAAGAAGCTGTTTATCTATACGGAGCTTCTGGCAATGTTAAACGTAATTTAATGCCTGCCTATCTTTTGCAGTGGAATGCAATAAATGATGCTGCATCCTATGGGGCTGCCAGTTACGATTTTTATGGCATGCCTCCGGTTGATGATGAACATCACCCTATGCACGGGCTTTACAGGTTTAAAACAGGCTTTGGCGGTAAAATAATCCACAGACCGGGTTCTTTTGATGTTCCTGTAAACGGATTTTACGCATTGTATGTTGCTGCAGAACGGTTACGAGCTTTTTATCATAAAAAGATAAAAAAGCTTATTGCCGGCAGATAAACTGCCTGTTTTATTTATGTACAAGTAGCTGAAAGTCTGGCATTTTCTATATTAACTTTATATTTCCTCATAAACTTTTATAAATTCTTTCAAAACTTGAGTTTTTATCTTTATTTCGCTATTATACACTCGCTATGAAAAAATTTATTATTTTACTATTGGCCTCTCTTGCACTTGCAGGATGCTCTGATAAAACCAAAAAAACACAGTCAATTGTGCGCATAAATATCAGTTCTGAGCCTGATAGCCTTGATCCGTGGCAGTCAGCAGCTTCTGATACAGAATCTATTTTTTTTAATGTGTTTGAAGGTCTTTTAAAACCGTCTGCATCTGGTGCTCTTGTTCCAGGTATTGCAGAAAATTATTCTGTCTCAGAAGATAAACTTTCTTATACTTTCAAGATTAAAAATAATGTAGTTTTTCATAACGGACAGAAACTTACTTCAAAAGATGTTCTTTATTCCTATAACCGTTTTACAGGACTAGACGGAAACAAGCCAGTTTCAAATAAATTTACTTCCGTAAAATCTGTTTCTGCTCCTGATGATTATACTTTTGTTGTTAAACTTTCTAAACCGGATGCAGCGTTTGCAGCCCTTAATACAATGGCAATTTTACCGGAAGGTTATGATAATCAGGCTGAAAAACCTGTTGGAACAGGCCCTTACAAATTTGTTTCATACACTCCTGGTCAGAAAGTTGTATTTGAAAAAAATACAGATTATTACAATGCAGAAAAAATGCCTTCAATCGATGTTGTTGAAGTTTATATTATGCTGAATTCTGCTTCCGTAATTTCAGCCCTTCGCTCAAATCAGCTTGATATTGCCTATTTTATAAATGGCCAGGATGCAAAAACTTTGGAAAGAGATTATAACGTTACTTCCTGTGCACAGAATATGGTTCAGCTTTTTGGCTTGAACAATTCCTATGGGCCGCTTGAAAATTTAAAAGTAAGACAGGCAATTAATTATGCTGTAAATAAAAATGATATTATTGACGGCGTATGGTCAGGTTATGCAACTGAACTGTATACAAATTTCAGTCCTGCCTTTAAAGAATTTTATAATGATTCTCTTTCAGATTATTATACGTTCAATCTTGATAAGGCAAAATTACTTATGAAACAGGCCGGTTATGAAAACGGATTTGATTTAGTGATTACAGTTCCTTCAAATTATGAACCTCATGTTCAGGCTGCAGAAATCCTTGTTAGCCAGCTTGAAAAAATTAATATACGTGCAAAACTTGAACTTGTAGAGTGGGGCACATGGCTTGATAAGGTTTATACAAAGGCTCAGTTCCAGTCTACAGTTATTGCATTTAACGGAAAACTTGAACCGAATGATATTCTTACACGGTATGTTTCTACAAATAAAAGGGATTTTATTAAGTTCAATAATAAGGAATTTGATTCCCTTATGACTTCTGCCCGTTCAGAAAAAAATATAAGCCGCCGTGTACAAATGTATAAAGACTGTCAGAAACTTCTTACAGAAAATGCAGCTTCTGTTTTTATTTGCGACCCGAATTTGATTGTCGCAACAAAGAAAAACCTGCACGGTTATACTTTTTATCCAATAACTTTTATAGATTTTTCTACATGGCGTTATGAATGATTCTTTTAGGAAAGAAATTATTATTTTCTATATAAGAAAGACAGCTGGATTTTTCGTAACAGTTTTTGTAATTTCTGTAATTACATTTGCAGCATTTCAAATTCTTCCGGGAGATCCGGCTCTTGTCATTCTTGGTGTAGATGCAGAACCTGCTCAGATTGAAAATCTCCGCTCTATAATGCATTTGGATTTAAGTCCTGTAGCGCGTTATTTTTTATGGATTTCCAATGCTTTAAAAGGAGATTTCGGACAGTCTTTCCGCTATCAGCGCAGCGTTAATTCAATAATTTTTTCTTCCTTTCTGGTTACCGTTCAGCTTTCTGTTTTTGTCCTGTTAATAACGATTCTTTTGGGAATTCCTCTTGGAATTTTTCTTGCACGGCATGATAAGGAAAAAAAGTGCCTGCCCGTAAATTTTATAAGTCAACTTGGAATTTCTTTTCCTGTTTTTTGTGTTGCACTTCTTTTTATCTATGTTTTTTCTGTTAAGCTAAAACTTCTACCTTCAATGGGATATGTTTCTTTTTCTAAAAATCCCTTGGGCTGTATAAAATCCCTGCTTCTGCCATCGCTTTCACTTGCGTTTGGTACGGTATCTATAATGCTCCGTTATATGCGCTCAAGCATTTTAACTCAGGTAAAAAAAGATTTTGTCCGTACTGCAAGAAGTAAAGGAATGGGTGAAAAAGCTGTATATTTTAAACATGTGCTCCGTAATTCGCTTATACCTGTTATAACTATTTTAGGCATGCTTACTTCAGAAATTTTAGGCGGAAGCATAATTATTGAAAATGTATTTTCTCTTCCTGGAATTGGTAAAATGATTTCTTCTTCCATTTCTTCAAGGGATTTTCCGCTGATTCAGGCACTTGTTTTATATCTTGCATTTATTGTCGTAAGCTGCAATTTTGCAGTAGATATTTTTTATTCTATAGTTGATCCAAGAATCAGGTTAAGGGGAAAATCTATATGAAAAAGCTTTTTTCTGATTTTAAACTGATTCTCGGACTTTCTATTGTTTCGTTTCTTTTTTTGCTGGTGCTTGTAAGTTTTTTCTATATGCCATATAACCCCAATCAGATTTCAATTACTGAAAAACTCAGTTTTTTTTCAGTAAAACACATTTTTGGAACGGATAGTTTAGGCAGGGATGTTTTTTCCAGAGTTTTAGTTTCTTTACGTATTTCTTTTTTTATAGGGTTTGCCGGAGCAACTTTTGGCTTGATTTTCGGCTCACTTGCAGGTGCCTGTGGCGGTTATTTTGGCGGAATTGTTGATTCTATCGTAACAAAAATAATTGACGTACAGATGGCTTTCCCGGGAATTCTTCTTGCACTTATGCTTTCCTGTGCCTTAGGTCCTGGAATGAAAACTACCGTATTGGCTCTAAGCCTTATGGCACTGCCGCGTTTTGCAAGAATCGCTCGGAGCGGATTTTTACGTTTCAGACATTCTTCTTTAGTATTTGCGGAAAAAGCCAGAGGAGCTTCTGTACTTCGTATAATGTTTTTTCATATATTCCCAAATATAAGCACGGAATTGCTTGTAACATATTCTTTATCATTTGCAACTTCCATTATGAGTGAATCAGGCTTAAGCTATTTAGGTCTTGGAATTCAACCGCCGGATGCAAGCTTCGGCAAAATGTTAAGCGATGCCCAGAATTCAATTTTTACATCTCCCTGGTTAATTTTTGTACCAGCCTTTGTTCTTGCATTGCTTATAATTGGTTTTACACTTATAAGTGACGGTCTTACAGCCGGCAAGGAAAGTGAGTGAAAAACAAGAATTATCAGATAATTGGATTAGAGCATAGGAATAAATAGCAGTACCATATGAAAAACAATAATGTTCTTGAATTAAATGATTTTTCGCTTTCTTTTTTAATGAAGGGCAAAAATGCCTATGCAGTAAAAGATTTGTCTCTTTCGGTTGCAAAAGGTGAAATTGTAGGATTTGTAGGAGAATCAGGCTGTGGAAAAACTTTAACAGCTTTAAGCTGTATGGGACTTCAGCCTGAACATGCAGAAATTACAGGAACTATAAAAGTTTGCGGCGATGACATAAAAAATTTTTCAGAAAAAGAATGGACTTCATTCAGAGGTAAAAAAGTTTCCATGATTTTTCAGGAGCCGCTATCATCTCTTAATCCTCTTGAAAAAATCGGAAAGCAGATTATAGAAACAGGAATCCTTCATGGGCTTTCAAAAGCAGAGGCAAAGCAGCGTGCTTTGTATCTTATGGGTGAGTTAAATCTTGCTGATAAAGAAAAGCTTTTTTACATGTACCCGCATCAGCTTTCCGGCGGTCAATGCCAGCGTGTAATGATTGCATCAGCCCTTATGAATAATCCTGAACTTCTTATTGCCGATGAGCCGACAACAGCACTGGATGCGGCAACTCAGGTTCAGATAATAAATCTTTTAAAAAAAATCAATTCTATGTTTCATACAGCAATTCTTTTTGTTTCGCACGATATTCTGCTTGTTCAAAAATTATGCACAAAAATTTATATAATGTATGCCGGATGCATATTGGAATGCGGCAGAACTGAAGAAGTTTTAACCAATCCTGTTCATCCTTACACAAAGGCATTGCTTAATTCTTTGCCGTCTTTTGAAAAGCGTTTTCAGGATCTACAGGTAATTTCCGGTTTTGTTCCTCCAATTACTTCAAGGAATGCTGACCTTTCATATCTTTTTGAACGCTGGAAAGAAGCACAGAATATATGTTATATTAACGAAAACACAAAGCCGTTAAAAACAGACGATAATGACTTTCTTCATCATAAAGTTTACTGTCATCGTCATAACAGGCTGGAAATTATATGAAAAACGATTATCTGCTGGAATGTGAAAACCTTTCAAAAAAATATACAGACTCTTTTTCCCGTAAAACCGTAGCCGTAAAGGATGTAAGCCTTCAGATAAAGGAAGGAGAAACTTTTGGGCTTGTAGGTGAGTCTGGCTGCGGAAAAACAACTTTAGGCTATACATTGCTTAATCTATTGGAAAAGAATTCCGGAACTGTAAGATTTTGGGGGCGGGACATTGATTCTTTTAACAGAAAAGAAAAACAGGAATTCCGCAGAAACTGTCAGATAATTTTTCAGGATCCTTATTCTTCAATTGATAAAAAATATTCAATTTTTTCACTGATAAAGGAAAGTCTTGATATTCATCATATCGGTTCATGTTTTGAAGAAAAAAAACGTATCGTTGAAGAAATTATGCAGAATGTAGGGCTTGATGTTTCAATGAAAGACAGAAAACCTTCTACGTTATCTGGCGGACAAAGGCAGAGGGTTGCCATAGCACAGGCACTTGTTTTAAAACCGAAGTTTATTGTGTGTGATGAAATTGTTTCTGCCCTTGATGTTATGATTCAGGCACAGATACTAAAACTATTAAAAGAACTTCAAAAAAAGTTTTCTTTAACATATTTTTTTATTTCCCATGATTTAAATGTTGTTTCATATATGGCGGATCGAATAGCCGTGATGTATAATGGAGAAATAGTTGAATGTGCAGCAACAAGTCAGATTATAGCTTCTCCGCAGCATCCGTATACTAAACAGCTGTTTGAATCTGCGGGTCTTGCAGTAAAGAAAAATTAAATAAGTGAATCTTGGAGGAAAAAATGTCCGATTCAGAAAAGTCAGAAAACTCTGAAAAATATGTACGTCCTACATGGGATGAATATTTTATGGAAGTATGCAGAGCCGTTGCAAAACGCGCAACCTGCGACCGTGGCCGCTCTGGCTGTGTTATAGCAAAGGATAATCAGATTCTTGTAACAGGATATGTTGGCTCTCCTGCAGGACTTCCTCATTGTGATGATGTAGGGCATTTGATGAGAAAAGCCCTGCATTCGGACGGTACGATTACACAGCATTGCGTAAGAACCGTTCATGCTGAACAAAATGCAATCTGTCAGGCAGCAAAAAGAGGAATCGCAATTGACGGTGCAACTTTATACTGTAAAATGACTCCATGCAGAACATGTGCCATGCTGATTATAAACTGCGGAATAAAAAGGGTAGTCTGCGAAAAACACTATCACGATGAACAGGATTCTCTTGAGATGTTTGAACAGGCAGGAATCCGCATTGAACATGTAAGTGATACAATGCAGACTTACACCAATATGTAAAAAAGCGCGCCGCTTTTCAAAAGCGGCGCGCTTTAGTTCAGTATTAGTATACTTTACAGATTATTGTAAAGCCATTCCTTAAATGTTTCGTAATTGTTTTCCATTGGAACAGCATGGTCAGGAAGACGCATTACAGCTTCCAGACGTGAAGGCATAGGAGGTTCTCTTCCTATAGCAGAACTTACAGTTGAACCGAATTTTGCAGGATCTGCTGTTTCAAGAATAATTCCTACTGCGTTTGAATTAATAACGGAATCAGCCCAGTCCGGAACATTTGGCGTTAATCCCGGCTTTTTATAATCGCCTTTAACGCCTTCTTTTAGTTGCTTCATGGCTCCGCTTCTGATGTCATCCCATGCTTTCCATGCAACGGCACCATGCGGGTCAATTATATATCCTGTTCTGCGGTTGCAGTCCTTTATTGCCTGAATAATGCCCTCATTGTCCAGCCAGTATGAGGCAAACAGGTGGCGCACCTCTTCGAGCGAATACATTGCTGCAATGCGCTCATAGTTACTTGGAGCACCAACGTCCATTGCATTTGCATATGTTTCTACGGATGGACGCGCATCATAATTGCCGGTTGCAATCCAGTCAGGAATTGTATGATTTGCATTTGTTGCTGCGGTAAAACCTGCAATCGGTGCGCCCATTTCGCGCGCAATCAAACCTGATGTAAGGTTTCCGAAATTTCCAGAAGGAACAACAGCAATAATTGCCGGATTTTCAATTTTGTTATCATGCAGACAGCGTAATTTTACTACCATTGAAGCATACATATAGTAAAATGCCTGCGGCAAAAGTCTTGAAATATTAATTGAATTTGCAGAAGAAAGCCTGAATTTTTTGCGCAAATCATTATCTGTGAAAGCTGTTTTTACAAGTTTCTGACAGTCATCAAATGTGCCTTTTACTTTTAAAGCCCTTACGTTTCCTGTAAAGGTTGAAAGCTGTTTTTCCTGCAAAGGACTGATTTTTCCGTCCGGGAACAGAATAGTAACGTCAATTCCTTCAACGCCTAAAAAAGCACTTCCTACGGCACTGCCTGTATCGCCTGATGTTGCAACAAGAATGTGCAGCTTGTCATCTTCTGATTTATTAAAATAAGACATTACACGAGCCATAAATCTTGCGCCAAAATCTTTAAAGGCACATGTCGGTCCGTGAAAAAGTTCAAGAACGTAAGTTACAGGATCAATTGGAGCAACTTTTGAAATAAACGGATATGCATCCTGTATAATGCTGTTCAGGTCTGCATCAGGGATTTCTCCGTCTACATACGGCTTTGCCATGTTAAAGGCAACATCGCAGAAAGCCGGAGCTACAGCCTTGTTCAAAAAAGAATCGCTGAGTTTTGGATATGAAGTCGGAATGTAAAGCCCGCCGGTTGCAGAGTTCATTCCATTCATAACAGCTGTACGCAAATCACATTTTACAGATTTATCTCTTGTGTCCGTGTAAATCATAGTTATTCCTTACAAGTTATAATTTATAGCCTGTCCCAATTCTTCGGAGAGCTTTTCTCTTGCAGAATTGATTGCCTTCCAGTCAACGCTTTCTATTGCAGTTGCAGTTTTTTCTGTTGTGTAGAGAATTTCGCCTGTCTTTAAGTTCATGCATGAAATTCTGCCTGCCAAAGTGCATTTATAAAGACCGTTTTCCTGAATTATTGGAGTTGCATATTTCACAGTTCCATATACAAGAAATGAAACTGAATTTCCAACTATTCCATGAACGTATTTATAAATACCGTCTGAAGTGCTTAAAATATTCCTTGGAATGTCAAAATTCCCTATTGATGTAAAGCCTTTTTTCATTAAATCTTTCAAAAGAAGTGAAGATGAAAGAGTATCTGCAAGAGGCTTTTCACTTAAATTATAATCTACAAGGCTTATAATTCCATTGGAACGTAATTTTGTTTTAATTTTAAAATCTGATTTTACTTCATATTTTTTTGCGACAGCAATAACTTCACTGTCTGTTGATTTTGGATCAGGGGCTACAGCTATGTAACTGTCACATGAAAAATCCGTATTTTCCGGATTAAAACTTACATTTCCGTTTTCGTCAGTTTTAACTGAAACTTCTGAAAAAACTGGAATGCCTTTTTCTTTTGACTGCGGAAATTTTATAATCAAAGGGAAACTGGCAGCAGGCTTTTCATTGATTGTTACGGCTATTGTATAGGGCTTTTTAAATGCATTTCCGGCAATTATAGGAGAAGGGGCTGAAACAACGGATAGTTTTATTCCGTTGAGCGATTCTTCAAATAATTCTGCTTCTGATTTTACAGGAATTTCAAGTCCTGCCTGTTGTGATTGTAAAACTTCGGATTGTTTTTCTATCTGTGTTGATTCACATGACAGTAAAAGAAATAATGTTATACAGCTTGTAAAAATATATGCAATCTTTTTCATAATAAACCATTGTTACATAATAAATTATTTTTCTATTTTATCACTTTTATCTAAATCATTCAACTGTTCAATTTGAAGTTTTGGTACACTTATTTTATAGTTCCCTGATGAGTTCTGTCCGTCTGTGTTTTGCCATATGCGCTTTGTAACCTGAAGCTGTGCTGCCTACTTTAAACTTTTTTTATTTTTTCCTATAACATAATTATGAGATGCACAAAAGTATTGATTAACCTGAAAAACCTTGAATCAAATTTTAAACAGATAAAAAACTGTCTTGGTCCAGACGTAAAAATATGCAGTGTTGTAAAAGCTGATGCTTACGGTCATGGTGCCGTTGAAGTTTCAAAAAAACTTGCAGATTGTAAAACAGATTTTCTTGCCGTTGCAACCGTAGAAGAAGGCGAAGAACTCCGTGCGGCAGGCATTACGCTTCCGATTCTTGTTTTAAGTCTTTGTACACCGGAAGAAATTGAAGAGCTTGTAGAAAATAAGCTTACCCCTTTAGTTTTTGACGAAGAATATATAAGCCTTATAGAAAATGCCGCCGCAAAAAAGGGCATAGACAATTTTTCAGTTCATATTGCAGTTGATACAGGCATGGGAAGAATCGGCTGCCTTGCTGAAGATGCCGTAAAAATTGCCCGCTATATTACGGCTTGTCCGCATCTTGTACTTGGCGGAATGTGTACGCATTTTGCCGTTTCTGACAGTGTAACGGCAGAAGATGAAGAATATACGGAAAATCAGATAAAGGCTTTTAATTTTGCCTGTGAAAGCGTAAAACAAGCCGGAATAAATCCGGGCTTGCGCCATTGTTCCAGTTCTGCGGCTTTATTGAATCTTTCAGGTGCTCATTTTGACATGGTTCGTGCCGGGATTATCTTGTACGGTTATTATCCTGATCAGGTGACAAAAGAATATCTTGCAGAAAAAGGAATCAATGTAAAGCTAAAAAAAGTTATGTCCATGACGACAAAGGTTGTTTCTGTACGTCCGCTTAAAAAAGGCAAATCTGTTTCTTACGGACATACCTGGACAGCAGAAGAAGATACAGAACTTGCCGTTCTTCCTGTTGGCTATGCGGACGGACTTTTGCGCAGCTTTGCAAGAACACTAAAAGTTAAAATCGGTTCAAACTTTTATGAAATCCGCGGAAGAATCTGCATGGATCAGTGCATGGTCGAAATCGGCAAAAACAGCGGCGTTAAACGCTGGGATGATGTTGTATTATTCGGCGATAACGATTGTGCAGGCTGTGAAAACCTTGTTTCAGCTCAGGAGCTTGCAGAAAAGACAAATACAATCCCTTATGAAATTTTAACAGGAATTACAAAAAGAGTTCCGCGCGTTTATATTTAATTTTATTTGATAGGATTATCTTTATTTTGTCAGGAGTTTTTTAACTTCGCTTACAAGGTAGAAAGAGCCGGTTACTAAAAGAACAGCATTGTCTTTTGCCGCATTTTTAACTGCATTTTTTATGGCATCTTTATAGTCTTCATTTTTTGTAAATGAAAGACCTGCTGAATTAAACGCATTTTCCAGCGTTTTTATATCGGACTGTTTTACTTCGCCCGGCTTTGTAATCGTAATTTTTTCAAAGCGGTTTTTAAAAAG